>JAADGP010000062.1 GCA_013152315.1 FCB group bacterium | reverse complement strand
ATGTACTGGGCTGACGAACGACTGGGACCGGCGCGCCTGGAAGAGGCCTACCCCTGGCAATCGCTGGTGCGGTCCGGATCGATCATTGCCGGAGGATCCGACGCCCCGGTGGAACATCCCGACCCTTTAGCCGGTATCTATGCCGCGGTAACCCGCCAGGATCAAACCGGCCGGCCGGAAGGCGGGTGGCAACCGCAGGAACGGTTGACAATCCGGCAGGCAATTCTGATGTACACGGAGTGGCCGGCTTATGCTTCCTTTGAAGAAGATCGGAAAGGGAAAATCGCACCGGGCTATTTCGCCGATTTTACCGTTTTGTCAAACGATCTTGGTGCCATCGACGTCGGGCAAATCCCGGACACACGAGTTCTTTTCACTGTGGTGAACGGTAACGTAGTTTACGAAGGGAAATAACGAACCAAATAGTTCCTTTTTCGGCCGTCTTAATCAAAACAAATAAATGCTTACCAATTCCGACATGAAACGCCTTCGGTCATTGACCCGGAAAAAATTCCGGGAGCAATACGGCCAATATCTTATCGAGGGTCAGCGTTTAATCGTAGCCGCGCTTGAATCCCAGGCTCCCTTGCTGGAAACATATGTAACACCCGCTTTCCTGGAACATCCCGGACACCAGGAATTGATACACCGTTTGGATAACCTTTTCATACCCTACACGGTCATAGTCGAAGCGACCATGAAAAAATTAACTTCCACGGTCAGTCCGCCCGGTATCCTGGGTGTGTGTTCATTTCCCGATATGCTTACGCCCGAACCAAAAAACAGCCTGAATTGGCTATACCTGGATCGTATCAGCGATCCGGGTAATCTCGGCACCCTTTTGCGCGCCGCGGCCTGGTTCAACGTGACCCAGGTGGCCTTATCCCCGGAAAGTATTGATCCTTACAATCCCAAGGTCGTCCGCGGCGGAATGGGGGCTCACTTCGCCTTAACCCTTTTTACCAATGTTACGCTGGGACAACTATGCGCCGGATCGCATACCCTCTTGGGAGCGGACCAGCATGGACAGCCACTGTCCCAATTGAATTTTTCTTCGGAGACTCCCTGGATCCTGGTACTCGGCAGCGAGGCCCACGGATTATCTCCCGAAATCATCCCTTTGCTTACCCATACAGTGTCGATCCCGCGCCTGGGCAGTGGGGAATCCCTGAACGTGGCTGTGGCCGGGGGAATCCTTTTGCATCATTTGACAATGGGAAGGTAATCGCAAGGGGGTTTGGGCTGTTACACTCTCCTTTTCTTTTCCTTTAACTACCCGTAATTTTCCGCGCCATGAAACGCAAGGATCCAGACCCCTATGAACCGGACGCTCACCCTCTTTTCCGCCTTCGGAATCGTATTGGTCTCGATTCTGGCGGCGTTTGCGGTCGGCGCCGGGGTTGCCCGCTTTGGCACAGCCTACCTGCCTGAGCAAAACCAACTGCTTCTCCCTTATCTTTCTATTTTCATCGGCCAAAGCTTTATGGTGGTTCCCCTGATTGTTTTTCTTGTTTACCGCAAAGAGCCTCTTTTTCAGCGACTGCGTTTACAACTTGTTTCATCGCAAACCATTATCGCAACCGTAATTCTATCGCTCGGTATTGTTGTCATTTCCGACGAAATTGACCGCCTTACCAACTTAATCTTTCCCCAGCCCGAATATTTCATCAAGCTGGCGGAAATGTTAAATACGGATTCCATCGGTTCGGCCTTACTGTTGATTCTCGCGATCGTGGTCATCGCCCCGCTGGGCGAGGAAATGTTGTTCCGCGGTTTCCTGCAGAAATTCCTGGAAGAATATTGGAAAGACATCACCCGGGCGATTTTGGTTACCAGCATGTTTTTTGCGCTTATTCATTTAAATCCCTATTGGGTAATCCAAATCTATTTATTAGGCATGATTCTTGGTTATCTTGCCTGGCGCACGGGATCGGTAATTCCCAGTTTCATTCTTCACGGTATAAACAATGGGTTGGCCTTGATATTAAACTCCGCCCCCCCAACCCTGGACCGGCTGTACACGTGGAATGAACACGTATCTCCCCTGTGGCTCCTTTTTGCCATCGGTTTCGTATTTGTCGGTTTTAAACAGCTTCATAAAATTGTGGAGGAACGGGTATGAGAAAAGAATTGTACGGACATGAAATCTCGGTTTTACGGGATACGTTTCGCCGTTTGCTCCGGCGGCATGCCAAAACCAATATCGTAAAATTAATTAAAAAAACACACCCGGCTGACCTGGCCCTTCTCTTCCGTTATTTCAACGATGTGGAACAAAAGACGCTTTTCAATCTTATGGATGATCCGGAAAAAACGGCTGAATTCCTGATTGAATTGGACGATGGTATTGTGGCGCCCCTGCTGGAAGACGAAGACCCCCAACGTATTGTTCAATTCTTTCGGGAATTGGGATCCAATGACCAAGCTTACATTCTCGGCCTCCTGCCGGAAGAAAAAGCCCAATCGATCATGGATCTTATGCGGGCTGAAGAGCAGGAGGAAGTGGAAGAAATCATGGCCTATCCGGAGGACAGCGCCGGAAGCATTATGTCCACCGACGTGTTTACCCTCAATCAGGACACGCTGGCCAAAGACGCCATTGCCGCGCTCCAGGGTTTTGAACAGGCCGAGATGGTTTTTTACCTGTACGTAACCGACGAAGATAATCGCCTGGCGGGGGTAATTTCTCTGCGGGACCTGGTAACCACCAAACCCGACGCCACCTTAAAAGACATTATGATCAAGCAGGTGCATTCGGTGCGACCCGAAACCGACCAGGAAGAGGTGGCCAAAATCGTTTCCCGATACAATTACCTGGCCCTGCCGGTAGTGGACATGGAAAACCATATTCTCGGTATTGTAACCGTCGACGACGTGGTTGACATCATTCGTGAAGAGGCCACGGAGGACTTTCTGCAAATGGCCGGTGTCGGAAAAGACCGGGAAATTCTTCTCAAATCCACTTTTGAAGAATCCAAGCTGCGTTTCCCCTGGCTGTTTGCTACCTGGCTCGGTGGAATCGTCGCCACCATCATTGTTACCTCGTTTGGGGACCTGCTTAACAGAATATTTGTCCTGGCCGCTTTCATGCCGATTATCGCCGGCATGGGAGGCAATATGGGAACGCAGTCGTCCACGATCGTCGTGCGCGGAATGGCGACCGGCCGGGTGGATTTCGGCAACGCCTTCAAAATCATTCTGAAAGAAATACGGGTGGGCTTGATTCTGGGGGCCTTTTACGGCCTGCTACTTGGAATCTATGCCTATTTCCGCTTCTACGATGTGTCTCCGTACTTAGGTTTGGTAGTTGGCCTGAGTATCTATTGTTCGATGTTAATCGCCACCACCATCGGCGCTTTCGTCCCGATCTTTCTCCGCCGCATCGGGGTCGACCCGGCGATAGCTACCGGACCTTTCGTGACCACCAGCATTGACATCCTCGGGGTATCCATTTACTTCCTGATTGCTACCGCCCTGTTACCGGTCTGATGCACCCCCTTACGATTCTGCTTTCCGTTAGTTTAGGCCTTTACGCCCTCTACGCCCTCTATTTTCTGGGCGGCCTGTTTCGTCTGAAAGCCCGCAAGAAAAATGTTCGTGAACCGGTTCCCACGGTATCCGTGGTTATTGCCGCACGCAATGAAGCTTCAAACCTTCCCGCTTTATTAAGCGACCTGGAGGACCAGGACTATCCTTCCGACAAATTGGAAATTATTATTGTCGACGATCGCTCAACCGACCGGAGCTGGTCGATCATTCAGGATTTTTCCAGGCGGCTGCCGCGGTTAAGGGGAATCCAAATAACCGAACCGTCTTCTGTTATGGCTCCGAAAAAATGGGCCCTGACCCAGGGGATCGAACAATCTTCCGGAGAAATTATTGTCGCCACGGACGGGGACTGCCGCGTACCGGCAACCTGGGTAACAAGTATGGTCAAAGCTTTTGAACCCGACACCGGTATTGTGGTGGGGTTTTCCGCCGTTAATCGCTCCCGCGATTCCTTTTTTACGCGCTACCAGCAACTGGACTTCCTGGCCCTTATGGCGGCCAATGCCGGAAGCCTGGGGTGGGGCAAAGCGTGGTCGGGATCGGGCCAGAACCTCGCCTACCGGCGGGATCTGTTCCAAGCCATCAACGGGTTTGAGCCTGCCGCCAAGTACCATTCGGGCGATGACGTTTACCTGGTTCAGGCCATTTCAAACATCGCGGGCGTGGTCTTCAACGCGTCCCCGGAAAGTTTCGTGGTTACCGCTCCCATGCCATCGCTTCGCAGCTATCTCAACCAACGCATTCGCTGGGCCTCCAACTCCCGACGCCTCTTTAAACAGGATCACTTTTTCCTATTGTTCCTCCTGTCCGCTTTCCTGACGAATCTTTCGCTGTTGGTTGGCGTTTTTGTACCGGTTCTCCAGCCGCTAATCCCCGCCGCTTTCAGTACCAAATTTGTTGTTGACGCCGCCGTGATTTTTTATGGCGCTAATAAGTTTATGGTAACGGTGGAACCGATGACGTTCATCGCGTGGTCATTACTGCAACCGGTTTACATTCCCCTTGTGGGTATTTTCGGTCTGATCGGTAAATTCCGGTGGAAGGAATAAGGATAAAATCCCTTGCGCAACTATAGAAACTTTGTTTTAATCACCGCCGTACTTTCCGTTTCTCTGCTAAGAGGACAGGTATACTACGTTCCTTTATATCATTCCGTATACCGGGTCTTAGACCAATGGTTCGCTTCCGGGCTCGCCACTCCGACCCATCAACAACGGCCCTACACCCGGCAAGCGGTCCTCTCCTGGTTGGAAGAAGCAGCGCAAAAAACCACCCATGAAAAAACCTTGAAAATCATCGACCGCTATTTACTGGAGTTTCGGGACGGGGAGATCCACACTCTTTCTTACAGCCAAGGGGAAAACGGACTCTATGGCGATGCCATATTGCGGGGGACATCCCAGGGACTGACTCAAAAGCGTCCTTTTCACCGGCTTGATGTTGGAGGCAACATCCGGGGTTACCTGGGTTCGTCCCTTTCTTTCCAGACGGATATCGTGACTTCCGTTTTCCTGGGCAACCTGGATATCAAAACCGGGTACGGAATCAAGGAGTCCCTGGCTCCGGTAAAACACCATAAAAATGAAAGCAATTCCTCGACCGATTGGGTGCAAACGCAGATCATTGCTTCTTTTCCCTGGGGTTATTTCAGTTTCGGCAGCGACCTGTTCGAGTGGGGACCGGGCCGGTCCGGGAATCTGTTGCTCGACCTGGATCAATACTCTCTCGCCAATGTGCACGCCGTTGTCAATCTGGGCCGGTTTCGATTTTCACAGGTGCTAGGCACCCTGGACAAACTTTATCCTTACGTTGAAAACGGTGAAAAGCACCACCTAGCCGATCAACGTAAGCTGGTGGCGCACCGCCTGGATGTTTTCCTGTCGCCGAAAATCCAGTTCGGCGTGAGCGAATCCATAGTCTACAACCGCAATCTTGAATTGGCGTATCTCAATCCCCTGATTCCCCTGACCGCCAGCGAAGTGGAAGCGGGGGACAAGGACAACAATCTTGCCGCCGTGGATTTTACCGCCAGGATTACCCGCAATACCAGGACGTACGGCGAATTGCTCGTCGACGATCTTAACTTTAATCAGAATTTCTTTACCGCCTACGGCAACAAATGGTCCGTCTTGTTCGGCCAGCAATGGGCCGATCCTTTCCGTTTGGAAGACTTATTGTTGACGTTGGAAATAATCCGCGTGGAGCCTTGGGTTTACACCCACCGGGACACCGCCAATCATTACGAATATTACGGCCAATCCATAGGCTACGACCTTGAACCCAACAGTCTTAAAATCTTCGCCGGTCTGGACTGGTTTGTACTTCCCACTCTATGGTGCAAGGTTACCTATCAAAATACCAGACACGGAAAGGGGGACCGGATATTTGGTAACCCGGCGGACAAGTCGGCACCGAAAAGCTTTCTGAAAGGAACGGTTGAAAACCGATCACGTCTGGAACTCGAACTGGACTATGAGTTCTACCAGAATATGTGGCTGAGGTTGCGCTTTTGGTCCGAGTCCGTTCGGAATGAACGAATTGATGATACTTTCGCGGACTTCGACGGGGACCATACCACCCGCGGCATTGCCTTCACCTTCGATCTTAACTATTAATCGTAACAGAACCCTATGCGCCGACTTCTTGTCCTTAATCTAATTCTTTTATTCGCGGTCCAACTACCCGGTCAAGTCCGTTACCGGCTATCCGTTTTTGGAATCCCCTGCGGTAATGTAACCCTGACAATGCCTCAACCCAACCAACTTCATTTTACCACTCGTTCAACAGGAATAGTAAACCTGCTCTGGCCTTTTGACAACCAGTACACCACGACCTTTGACACAACCACTTTCGGCGTCCGGAAATACGAGAAAAAAATTATTCAGGGATCATTCAAACAAAAGTTCAAAGGAATATGGCAACCGGAAAAAGGTGGGATCCTTTATGGCGACACGCTGGTGATACGCCCTGAAAACAGCCAAACGGTATTTACCCTTATGGTACTAATCCGCAAATGGCCAACTGATTCCATTGACACCCGGTGGTTTCCGCTGGATCACGAAGGCCGCTTTTTCCGGGCCCGGTTCCTTCTGGCCGATACGGTACGTATTCCGGTTGGGAATAAAAACGTTCTTTGTGATCACTACCGGCTGGACTTGGTACCGCAGGAAGAAACCGGAAAAATCCTTGACCGTTCCGATTATTTTAACCAAAATATCACCCGTCCGGAGGCTATTCGACAGCTCTGGGTGGAACGTTCCGGTGAAAGACGCATTATTAAAGCCAGTGTAAAATTGTTTGGAATTTCGCTTGAGGCAAAAATTGAAGATGAATGACTTTCTATCACAGTACAAAAAATACCTGATTCTTTGGGCCCTGATTCTGGTGGCTATTGTAATTGCCCTCGCGCTGGGAATTGACAAGAAAATTCTTTTAATCGCGACGGTTATCCTGGGACTTTTTACGCACGTTTTTTCCGGCCTGGGCGCGATTATCGCCATGATCCCCTGGGTGGGACCACTAATTGTTAAAGTGTTTACCATTCCATTCTTCTGGCTTCTAAACGCCATGGGGTACTTTGTATCCATAATCGCGATTAAAAAAGGATATACGAAAGAAGTAACAAGTAGTCGTGTACTAACAATTGCTTTATTAGTGGGAATCGTTGTCGGGTACATACTGGGCAATCTCATTCCACTGAACTGACGACAATACAATAAACGTCTCATTTGCCCTGTAATTTCAGGGCCATGAATTCCATCCGAAATAATCAAGAGGATCATAAGAACTTCCGGCTCCGGATTCCATTGTTTCAAATTGATGTAATCTCTCAATTGCGGCCGCACAATTAAACCCTCCGGCGGAAAGGCCCGATACCGGTTCGTCTTTTGTCTTCCGTTTTTCGCCTTTCGCCCTTTAATGGTTTTCACTCATAGTCAGAACGTTCGATAAAATTGGCAAAACTTCACATTCGTAGTGGTGGAAAGAATTCATAATTTCAGGCCATGAATATTTTAGTTATTCAGGGACCAAACCTGAATCTGATCGGAGTTAAATCGGCCGCCGTAGGTGAACGGGTTACCATCGATAAGATAAACAAAGCACTGCGTCGGCATGTCCGGAACCGGGATATAGATTTAAAGATCCTGCAGACCCACAGAATCGACAGGGCACTCACGTTATTGCATCGCAATCGCAACCGTGCCGACGGAATTTTACTGGCGCCGATGGCATGGTCGCGTTACGAATACAGTTTAAAGGAAACGCTGTCTTTAATCAATATTCCTGTCGTGGAAATTTATTTCGACACTCCCTTTTCTTTCGGTTCATCCGCGGATGATTCGATTTTTTCGGAAGTCTGCATTCAAACCGTGACCGATCATCCCCTGCGCGGTTTTATTACCGGTCTTGATTGTCTCCTGCAATATCTCAAGGAACACAGAACAAATTGATTTCTCTTTTTTCAGCGTGAATTACAAATCGCTTTCCTTAGCACTCCTTTTCCTCTCTTGTTCTCAACCTCCGGCATCCCTTCCCCTATCGGGACCTTACCCCGTGACGAATCTCTACGTGTCGTCTCTTCCGGTCCGAGAGACAACACCACTGCCGGTTGCGAATGATTCCCTGGCTCTACCCGGCGCTAAGGACATTCCCGATACTTCTCAGGCTCTCGAATCGATAACGAAAATCCCGGAATTACAATCTGAAAAAAAGAAGCCGTTAGTGCTTTACTCCGATAATAAACTTTCCGTCACCCTGCATTTTCCACACGGTTCCGGGGAAACGCTTGAATCGTACGCGAGCGCGATTCTCCGTGAAACACTCCAATTACCCGACAGTATATTGTCACCGGCATTGGCCTCCATTCACGATGACTCCCTGAAATCTCTCCTCCGAAAGTCGCTCCTGGATGAAATACCTCCTTCTTTGCTGACTTACCAATTAAAAGGCGTCTCCGTTAATGACAGTTCCACAATCGTTTCCTATGAAATCGACACCGTCGCCCTACATCGCCGAACGGAACCGTTAATCGCTTTCCATAAAGATCCCGCGTCAATACCCATATATCCCCTGTTCGCGGTTGCTACCGACCCTCCCGGCCCGGAAACTTATTCGGGATTATCCTTGTTGTTTCCCTGTACCGGAGTCCCGGTTCCCAAACGAGCCTTGCTGCTTCCAAATGCGCCACGGGCCTACCGGAACGGAATTCACCGCGGCATCGATTTTTATGCCAACTGGGGCACTCCGGTCCGGGCTGTTGCCGACGGCGTAATCATACGTGCCGAACACAACTATAATGAGGTCTCTCCTGAATTCCGGGTAGCGTTATTAGCGGAAACAAAAAAGTTGGGGCGCACCCCTTCCGATATTTTTGAGCATATCCTGGTCGGCCGGGCCGTATATATCGATCACGGCTTTTCCCTGGTTCCCGGATACCGGGCTATTACCATATACGCCCACCTCTCCGACATAGAAAGAAACCTGAATCCGGGTACCAAGGTAACCAAAGGTCAGATAATCGGTTATTCCGGAAATTCCGGGACAAGAGACAGCACCAACAAAACCAGGAACGGCGCTCACCTGCACTGGGAACTGATCGTACAAAATAAAGAAGGCGAATATTACCTGGGACAGGGTTTAGACTACGATGAGCTTTATCCCTTGTTGGTACGGATTTTCACTACCGAAGACGCGGAGGAGTAAACAAGTGTGTTTGCTCCGAATTGTTTGTACCTGATTGTTGCGGTTTCAATATTTCAGTATATGTTAATCTCATATAATAAACGGTACTTACAATTTTTTCAAGACCCCCGGCCTTCATTGTTATTACTACCGGTAAGTTCTCTTTTATTCTCCCCTTAAAAAGAGGGGAGAACATAGAGGTTTGCGACTCAGGAATTGGTAGACTTGGTATTTGTGCCTTTTCCTACGTATCATCCATCATCGCCGGTTTAAAAACCAGCGCTTAAAAAGCCATCGTTAATTTTTATATCATGGTTCATTAACACGCGATTTAAATATATTTCTCTGGAAATATTTTTTTGCTTTGAAAGAGCCTCTTTCAAATAGGTATTAAAAAGAACATCCCGGAAACTGCGGGCAACCTGCTTCTCAATTTGATCGTCATCGAATTTACCGGACTGCTCAGCCCATCGGACAACACAATATCGAATCAGAATATCTTTTAAGTTAACAAATAAACCGTATCCACCCTTGATCATTGATTGTTTTAATGCCGGATGATATTGCGATTGTTCAATAAACCACTCCAATTTCAGTGGTTTCTTATTTAGCCTGGCTAGCGGTTTTGAAAAACTTAATTCGGACAAACTGTAGAAGGGAAATTTCTTTAGTTTGTCCCCCTCTTTTTCCCTTATCTCGCGCCAAAGCTCAACAACATTTGCCGTATCCATGGCCGCATTAAACCGAGCAAGCAAGTCCTGCGAAAACTTTTCCAGTCGCTCTTCGAGCACCCCATATTTACCTTTTAACAATTCTTTCCGAATAATATCCTTTTCCTGTTCAAAATCACCGACTTTTGGATTCTCTTTCTCCGGGCCAACCATTACCACATGATAGCCGAATTTTGTTTCGATAGGCCCCAATATTTCCCCGTACCGGGAAGTCCAAATCGCGTCCGACAGGTTTTTCGGCATAATACCATACGGTAAAAATCCGGTCGCTCCTTTCCGGGCCTCGACAATAGGACTTTCCGCATAAACGGAAACGGCATCATCAAAATCTATTTCTTTCCGTAAAAGACGATTTCGGATTTTCAGCGCCCGGCGATATGCTTCCCGCGGCGTACGATCTGCCGCTTTTCCAAAAGATAAAACATGGGAAGAATTCAAGTCATAAACGAGAATTTCTCTGCTTTTAAAATCCCAGATCCGTTCCAACAAACTATCTGTTATATCAAAAGTTTGTACCAGACTATCCACAACGTTTTCGACAATTAACTCATTTCGAATTTGCTTTTTTCTTATCAGAAGGTCTTTTCTGCGTTGATATCCTTCTTTTTTTGCCTGATTAACTATGATGTTTTTCGTAATAAAATTCATTAAGGAACGACGTTTTTCTTCGCGGTCCAGTTTGGCAAACCCTGCGGAATCCACCGTAGCGTAAAATTCACCCGCGTAAACCGGGTTACCGTCAACCGTCGCAACCACACGATCGGTTTGACTCTTGCGGCAGCTTCCAAAAATTGCTACTCCGGTTAAGGCTAAAATCAACAACTTACGTTTCATATACATATTCAAATTTAATCAGGGTTAAAAAGAAAGGGCGACCAAAAAAGCCGCCCTTTTCTTCCTTCATAAGCTGTGTTTTATTTCAGCAGCATCATTTTACCGGTTAAGGCTTTGTTTCCTGCCTCGATCCGATAGATATACACACCGGATGAAACCGCGTTGCCAAGATTGTCAACACCGTTCCAGGTTATTTCATGTCTGCCGGGATTGAGCAAACCACCATTGATGGTCGCAACTTCTTCACCTAACAGTGAATAAACCTTTAAGGTTACTTTACTGGTGTAATCCATCGTGAAAGCAATATTCGTGCTGGGGTTGAAGGGGTTCGGATAGTTGCCTTTCAAAGCAAACTTACTCGGTACCTGCACTTCTTCATCAACACTCGTAATGCCCTTCAGGTATTCATACGCTGAAATCAAAGGACTTGCATCTTCCGGCATCACCGTATCCGTACTGGAAATATTGACTTTAAACCAAGAGGCGCCAACCCAGTGATAATCGGGCGCAGTATTCAGAGATATAGCGTCAAAAGCCAGGAAGGCGCTTCTTCCACCGTTGCCGGCCTGACCATAAATCATGACGTTATACTCATCCGTTGTTGGATCTGCCGCCGATGCGGAATCTACTACACCTGCAAAGGCCGTTATTGCCACGGAATAACTGCTAACCGGATCTACACCGTCCAACCAGTTACTGGCACCGGTTTCATAGTCGGGATCATAGTTCAGTGAAATGGATTCATCGCTCAAAAAGGTCGCCAAACCACCAGTAACGGCGTCACCGGCAACCGGTTTAAAGCGTGAAATTCCATGCTGATCTCCATCTTCACCGTAGTTGATGTCCGGATAATAGTGCGCTATACCCAAAATGTCGTGGGCCACGTCACCGACCGGAACGTCCGTATCACCAGACCAACCATAGCGAGCACCAAGCCATTCATCGCCGGAAACTATATAGGTTTTATCTCCACTCCACCAAGCGCTTATCACATCATCATTATCGTAATATGGTCCGGTTCCGGCTTCTTCCACAATGGTCTTGTAATTAACCACCAATTCATCCGTAATACCGCCATAACTGGCATCCCAGATATCAAAGGGGTCGCCGCCCCAGTAGAAGTACAGATAGGATGAGTAAGCGATTTCACCATACAGTGCGCCCTGGTTGTTGAAAATCAGATCATTCCCAGGCGTGGGTGAGAATATGTAGTATGAGTAGACTGCCGTTTCCGTTTTATTTCCATTATTGTCCGTTGCGGCAATATACCAGTACATGAACTGACCCGGATTCGCCGATGGTAATTGACCTGTCCATTTTCCATCCACATCCGTGCCTTCGGCCAAGGTCATGGTTTGGGTAACCCAGGGACCGGTCGTTGAATCATACTGATAAAACAGTGAAACATCACTGACCCCGGCGGGATCTCCGCTTGGGTTATCATCAGTTAATTTAATCCAGACATCACGGGGATCGGTACTTAACGTGGTTGGTAAACTAACAATGTCCTGAACAATGGGACCGCGGTCACCGGTTAATTCAACCGCCACCTGGTAGTTAAACGCGTAATGACGAATATACCATCCGGATTCTCCGCCCGTTCCACCGCAAAGACTCGAATAGAATTTCAACGATTTCCAGGGGGAACCGGTCGGCGACGCGCTTGCGTATTCGAATCCAATTCCGTTATCATCTCCCGGACACCGGTGTAATGAACAACCACACCAACCCAGTCGCCCTGTAATAATTCCGGTTCGCTACCAAAGTCAGCCAAGGCGATCCAGTTATCGCCACCGCCATTATCAATACCCGGATTGTTTGTTGGGTCCAGGGTCGCGGCCGTGAAACCATCAGGCCAGATCAGCCCCATGGCGGGCGTTCCCGGAGGTCCCGTACCGGTAGCTGTTCCCAGTGGATCCTGAGCCCCGTCAATTACAGTACCTTTTCCACATTCACCGGAAAATCCCGGCGCCGTGTACGTGGTACCTTCGATCGACAAACCGCCCGATCCGTCGGGATCATAGCCACCCAACCAACCGTCCGCATCCACAGCGTCCTGGTCATAAA
Source organism: FCB group bacterium (assembly GCA_013152315.1). Classification (GTDB taxonomy): domain Bacteria; phylum Fidelibacterota; class Marinisomatia; order Marinisomatales; family JAADGP01; genus JAADGP01. The sequence goes on along the minus strand of JAADGP010000062.1, from coordinate 7,496 downwards.
TCGACCCGTCCGCATTATATGGATAAGACAATTTATGGAGCGAGACCGTTAATTGATCACCCGTACCCCAGCGGTAAACGCGTACGTTAACACCTTTGAGGATACCGTCTGCTGGCATCTGGAAGGCCGTTACCATAACATCACCAGGTGTCATATAAAAGTAACTGCCCCAACTAAGATCATAAGCCAGGGTATCCGCAGTTCCCCGACTGGATCCCGTATTATTATAGGACTTCCGGTGAGAATACCCGCTTATTATCTGGATATCAGACTCAGGAGCAAACGATCCACCAACGGGCAATATCTGACTCACATCTTTAGCCGGGCCCTGGTTTGGGGAAACAACATTGCTGTTTTTTGCCCCAAGGGACCAAACGAAAGTGAGCATCAGCCCTAGTGTCATTAGCTTTTTACTCATGTTAACTCCTTACTTTTAACTTTCTTTCTTGCAAGAAAGACTTAACGACCTCTTTTCTTCTAAAAAGAGGCCGTCCTTTATCGTCTAAGTTTTAATCAATTTTTCTAAAACGCAATCTTTATCGACAACCAATTAACACCCTTAAAAAACTTAGCCGTTCGATAAGAGTAGTCCACCGATAAACCGATACCGGTAATTTTGGCCAGATCCAATCCGAATCCGAACGTCGGCCCCCAGATAAATTCCTCCGTAGACCATTCGTAAACTTCGTCCTGGCTGTCATCCTTCGTACCCTTTATCCCGTCGGGGCCATAGGCCTCCGGATCATAGCCAATAGTCATTCCGCCCCGCAGGTACAGAATATCCAGGACATTCGCTTCTCCACCGAAACGGTATTCATCAAAACTGAAGTTGTTATTCAGAAATGATGCGGCAATCGTTGCTTTTGCCGGGCCCATATCGACCGGGCCATAGGCTATTCCTAATTCAAAAGTAGTCGGGAGTTCAAAGTTCGATGACCGGATTTGCCGTGGTTCTGCCGGTGTTCCCGGCTCGGTTCCGTCAGGTTGATGAAACTCTTCCAGATCCGAACCGCTGAATAGCATACTCATCCCAAGGTTTCTGATCGAGGCTCCGATTTGGATTCCGCTGGAGCTGGACTGGTATTGCACGCCGGCATCCAGAGCCATTCCTGTGGCCTGTTCGCGCATAATGGTTTCGCTAACAAACTTAACTCCCGTTCCAAACATAATTCGATCGGTCATCCGCCGGGAGTATAAGAACCCTAACGTGATAAAGCTTGGAGAATATTTTCCTCCGGTACCATCCGGTTGCAGTACAGTCGTAATGGGAATATCACCGAAATCCAGGGATTTAAGCGACAAGCCAAAATAATTACGCCCGGCCGCGGCCGCAACCACACCATAGTTTACATTAATATCCCCCAACCATTGACTGCGGGAGAACATCGCTTCTCCGTTTCCTTTAATTCTGGCTAAGCCGGCTACATTCCATTCGGCGGCTTCCACGCCGGACAGGCCGGCGAGATAGGCTCCGGCCATGGCGGTACCCCGGGAACCTACCGGAATTAACAGTTCCTGGGCTCCGGCTGTTCCTCTCCGGGCTTTGCTCCCGCCCTCAACCACGCCGGTCCAGAACGTGACAATTAACACTGCGATTAAACCCAATGTATTCAATTTTGACTGCCTCATTTTTATACCACCCTCCAATTAAAAGAGGTCCAACCGTTCTTCCGGTTGGAAGATTGCCAATTTTAGCACCCGTTCACCTAATTTTTTACCGTTGGAATTTTCAACCGTTATATGGGCTATATACATTCCACTGGCCACCGGGATTCCGTTCTGATTTCTCAGATCCCATACCGCCCGATTATTCGGATCATTCTCGGAAGCAATTTCCTTTACAATCTTCTTAACCATGTCACCCGAAATGGTAAAGATTCGTATAGTGGTCGTACCAACCCCTAAATGAGTAAAGAAAATTTTCCGGTCCTGGGGATTGCGCTCTTCCGGGTTTTGGCCAAAATAGGGATTCGGAAACACGTTAATTTTATCTAACTGATCCTTGATTTTCTGCTGATCATCGACTGTAATCAATCCCCTGGCTACAAACTTGTAAAGATCGGAACCCGGGATGAGAGGATTAACGAACTTAATCTGCAATACATTCCCGTTTTCCCATACCGTTTTTTCCTTGTTTAACTTTAACATCCAGCCCATTTTTCCGGCATCTGTTCCCCAATGGTAAGCATTGGCAAGGACCGCACTTTCGTTGTAATCATCGTAAACCGGGATAAATCTCACGTTCATCCTGAGCCGATATGTATCCGTGGTGTCCGATACTTTTTCAAACAAAGGCTTGCTTCCACCCACCTGATACACGGCAACATTAATTTGTTTGGGTTCCCCTTCGGTTGTCCACATCTCGAAAGGTAATCTGACCGTATCAATTACAGAAAGATTGGATTTGAAAAAGATTCCAATCGACCCTTCCTGTGTAAACCGGAGTTCCAGATCGTTCTGCAAGGTTGTTACCGCCGGTTCACCCGAGGGCGCATATTGCGGCGGTAATTTGTTCAGAAAGTCGGCCCAGATTCCGTCACCTTCCAGACCGCCAAATAAAATGCTGGTACTGGTATCTTCATCAACCGTAACAATCGCCGTGTCTAATATTGCGGCAAACGAACCATTGGTCACCGTCAACAGAAACCCGTCAATTATATTTACCGCATTTCCACTCTCAACATCGGTGTTGCTCATGACCTTAATTTCTTTACTATCTACATTCTTAAGCCGCCAATACGGTTGCGTGGGTTCACCTTCATATTGAAGGTTGGTTACCGTAAAACTCCCCTCCAGGTCGGTTCTGGTCAAGCTTACGTCCAACAGCACATAATCCCATCCGTCGGGCATGAACAACTTTCCGGTAAGATCTGCTTCCAAGTTACTGTTCGGACTATAATTTCTCAACGTCAGGTTAGCTGAGCCGCCCGGTGAACTTGAACTGAATGTACGTCCGGATGCATCCACATATTCGACTAAAAACGATCCAACGGCTGAAACGGTGTCCAGCAGTGTATCGTTTTGAATTACCTGGAGGAACGTGTCTCCACTAACCTGGACATACATCGTATCCGACACGAAAGTGGAATCCTGGAACCATGTTGTGTTCAAATCAAAATTCAACTTGTTAAGGGATTTACCAATACCTTCGATTACGAGGCTATACTGGCCGGTTCCAATGCTCTGTTCGTCAACGGCCAGGGAATCTCCTTCGCTGGTGGAGATGGTTTCCACTGTGGTTCCCCCGGCTTCAAAAAAGGTTATTTCATACGAATCACCTGTCAGTAGATACGGATCAATAACCAATGGTTTTACCACCGCGTCGGAAGAACCGGATGCGTGCGTAACGTCCAGATATTGACCATATTCATAAGAAATTTCGCTTCCAACCCCCGGAGGAGACGGTATCGCAACAATCGACTGGAAGGGACTCTCAATTACCCGTTGCGCCGCATCGGGATCATACGCGTAGGTGGTAATTGCAAAGTAATATTTTCGGTAATTAACCAAGGACCGGTTATTAACCTCATCTTCCGTGATTTCGATATAATGTTTGATCCCGGAATCGGTCCCAAATTGAGCCGGGACTTCCAACAACTCTCCGGTCTTTTCATCAAGTGTTAAATCCAGGATGAGTTTAACACCATCAACAACATCGTACGTGGCAATTCGGTGCCACGGACCGGTGGCCGATTCACCTTGGTATATATTGTACCCCTCGAATTCATATCCGGAGCAGGTATACCCTTCAACTTTTTCACTCCCCTCCTCAAAAGAAAGCACTATTTTCTTGTCTAACTGCGAAACTTTCACTTTCGGCGTTGGGGGAGAACAGACCTGGAAATTCGCATCAAACGCTCCCTGCGCGAAATTATCGAAATATTTCATTTTGGTGATGGATTTTGCCCAGTTGGATCCGGCGGCAATGACAATGGAACCAACCACTTCAATGGTATCTCCGACACCAAAATAAAACGGTCCGGAAGTCATAAGATAGCGACGGTCTCCCGGGATGTCATCCAACCAGCCGGTGCCGGTGGTCGGATCGCCTGACATTACGAACACCGACGTTTCTCCGGTAATCGGATCAATAAAAGGCAAGCCCGATGTTCCGATCAGGCCATTCATGTAACGGTATGCTTCTTCCGCGGTGTTCGGGTCTGTCAGTGTGGGATCCGAATTGATATAGGGCACGAAAGAAGTAAGCCCCAACCGCTTTTTATCCGGCACTTTTCGGACGTAATATCCTTTACCCTGGCCCCAGGTCAGGATTGAAGCCGTATCCCCGGGTGAATCAACTAACGGTCCCTGGAAAAAGTCGGCGCCGACGGCGGGAACCTCTACGCCGTATCTGACGTCTCCGTCAATATCGTTGTAAGTATATCCCACGCTAAGAGTCGTGTCACAGCCCACCAAATCGTCATTCGCGTCCCCCAAATCATCGTCGTGCCACATGGATACAAAAACACTGTCCAGGTCATCCGTTCCTTTATTTATCAGTACCCAGCGGATAAACAAAATATTGCCCAAAGGGCCGGCCTGGTCAAAACCAAACAATGAGGTCTGAACTTCCACGTTCATGGGGGGAGTTCCCCAGAGAGCCGTGTGTGTTCCGGCATCGCCATCGTTCATGACATACCAGTGAAACATATCGCCTAAAATATCCGGATGATCCCCATCCTCGATATTGTACACACCGTCACCATTGGCATCAACCCATGGCGCTCCGGCATCCGCCGGCCAATTGGCGAAATCATCGGTGGGGAATTTAGTTTCCACCAACTTGGTAAAAACGCTACTACCTTCAATAACGGTCTGGGGCAACATGGCGCTCATGGAACTAAAGGTAGCAAAATCATTTTCTAAAAAGGCGTCCAGTTCAACGCGATGTATGCGGTAGATATGGCCCTGGTTTGTTACTTCATCGATCGTTCCGGGAACGAATTCGACCGTATACTCCGCGGCTGCCGTCCGCAGCTCTTCCTGCCAAAGATCACTTCCGGCGGGACGAACCTTTCCGCTACCTAACCAAATACCGGACTGGAAAATGGCATACTTGCCACTACCTTTGGGCCATTCGAGGCCTGATTCACCCGTGATATGATAACTGACAATATCACCATGATTGCCATGGACGGTGCTGATCTGGTTTCCATCCCATATCACATGTTCTACCACACCGTAGGCCGGGAACATATTTTTTATGAGTTTTTCTGATTCTTGTGCCGGGTCGCGATTAATCGTTTTTTCCGCAAAACCAACTCCCAAGATTAGTGCAAACGGCAAAATCCTCTTGAACCACATCAATTTAGCCTCCTTATTTAAAAACATGGTAAACCCGTGACCCTATAAGTCCACCCGGAAGCCAACGCGGACTTGCCGGGGAATATTATAATTATAGGGAGTTGCTAATCTGGCCCTGTATAACCTGCTGCCATACTCCGCGCCCCCCAAAGCCACGTTATTCAACCACTTCTCCCCTTCCGGTGTGTTCAAATAACCGTCACTATCGGGTAGTCCCGTAGCCTGGTATACCTGCTCAACATTCTGAGCATCCAGAACATTCAGTATCCAAACATTGACATTTAACGTATAGCGTCCCATACGGAAAGATTTATCCACCTTCAAATCCAACTGGAAGGTCCACGGCATGTAGGCCGAGTTAAATGCCGCAACCGGGTTATATACGTTCTGGCCACCGAATATCTCGGTTCTGGGCCGGGTTGGTGTATAGGGTAACCCGCTGCCAAACCGGAGCAACAGGTTGGTTCCGAATAGCGGAACCCGTGAACGGGCTCCCGTACGATAATCAAGTTGAATAGTCCCTGTATGTCGTTGATCAAAATCCAGCGGTGACACGTACGTGGGGTTGTTTCCTCCCTGCCAGGCAATACGATACAGCCCATCGGCGCTGGAACCGGTCCCACCGGCATACTGGAGAGTATAATTGGCATCCACCATCACGTTTCGAATCCGGCGGGTTTTAAAGGAAAGACTTAACCCCTTTACCGTTCCATAATCTCCATTTACAAAAATAGCGTAACCTGTGGGCCGGGCCGCCACATTTCGAATCTGAACATAACCGGTCATTTGTTTATAAAACACGGTGGCGTCAATACTCACATCTTGCGACAGCATCTGTTTAAACCCGATTTCGTATTGGGTGTTTTCCACCGGTTGCAGATCCGGATTGGCTGAAATCGTGAAATTCCCTTGGGTTAAATTCTGGATAAAACGGGTATAACTGATGAACATCCGGTTTAACTCCGGTTGCTGGAAGTATTTTCCGTACTGGGCATGAAAAACCGTTTTGTCCGTTACCGGAAAGGCCAGTCCAAGCCGCGGACTCCACAACGAGCGCACCTTGGCCTTAATCCGATGCGGTTTCCCGGTTTGATCTTCTTCCGTCGGCTCCCAATAAATATATTCTTTCGGATCAAATTGACCGTTTCCGTTTGCGTCTTTAGCATAAACGGTTTCGGCAATTACATTCCCGGGCATGATAACAATATTATATCTACCACCCGTTTCAGGATTGAAAATTCGGTTGGCCGGATCGATGTAGTCGTACCGCAATCCCAGGTTTAAAATCATATCCTTTATTTCAAACTTATCCTGCACATAAAAAGCGCCTATGACTGGTGTCCGGGCTTTATCAATACCGCTGTCCACTTTTTTACGCCCGGTAACATCATACCCGATGTTCTCCGCATAGGCCGATCCGTAAGCCTGTTGAATATAGTCGAGTAAATAATCCTCATGGTTGATTGTCCCGTCCCCGTTCAGGTCTTTATTATCCCACGTATCGTTTGGATCTTGTAAATAATCGCCGATCCCATCGCCTTTATAATCCAGAATTAAGGCGCCCGTGCTGTCATTATATGCCGGATCCCAAGTCCAGATGTCCTGATCCGGGGAAAAAGCTTTATTATTCCAGAAATACCGCGTTAGCGATGTGGCCCGCGACATGCGATAGTAGCGGATGATATTCTTCTGATATTCACCGCCAAATTTCAATTCGTGATCACCCACCTGCCAGGTCAGAGATCCCCGGTAAGTATCGCGGGAAGTATTCCGTTTTTCATAACTTATTATTGCCCTGCCGGCTTCATAAAAATTGGCCAGTTCCTGATCCGGCAGAGGCCGTGATCCAACCGAGTAGAAAAGAGGGTTGATCCAGACTGTATCGTAATCGATCTCAACAAACGATAAGTTTGTGTCGGGATCCCAATAATCCTTTTTAACGACTTCGTCGGTGTTAACATCCTTATATATCCAGACCGGATTAAACAAATCTTCCCTTTTCCCGTTTTGCAGATAGGGCAATTTGATGTCCGACACGGTACCGTCGTCCCAAACCCAGGATCCATAGCCTTCTTTAAATACCGGATCGAAATTGGAATATTTTTCCGCGGAGCGGCTGTACTGCATTGAGAAAAACATTTTTTGCATCCCCGGTACGTTTCCGGTCAGTCGCGCGTAAAATGATCCAAAAT
>JAADGP010000057.1 GCA_013152315.1 FCB group bacterium | reverse complement strand
TCCAGGGGATACTGCGGCTGCCAATAAATAAATCCTGGTCACCGTCGCCATCGAAGTCTGCGGCCTTGACACAGGAGCCACTGGCGTAAAACCGCGGCAGAGCCTTGGTTGATCGAGTGAAATTCCCTTTCCCGTCATTAATATAAAGACGATCGAGAAGAGCCGGCGCGCGGTCGGAATACTCATTGCCTCCGCTGACCACATAAAGATCAAGATCGCCGTCACCATCGGAATCAAAAAAAGTTGCGCCGATGTCTTCGGAAATTTTATCCTTTTGGAAAACCTGTTCATTGGTGCTTCGGAACGTCCCCGATTCCGTCTGAATCAGTAATTGCCCCGCTGATCCTTTGGCCCCCCCGATGTATAAATCTTCCAATCCGTCGCCGTTGACGTCTCCTTTGACTATTTTAGGTCCTTCGGTGGATAGTTTATGAGGAATGAAAGGTTCTCGCTGAAAATCATTAAATTTATTTTCAATGTGCCGATATTGGAGGGGAAAGGTATTGGTTACATCCCGGAAAATGGGATTGGAATCCGGGAGTGGCTTTGGTGTGTACGGCTGGGCGTCTTTTTGATCCACGGTGATCAACCGGTCGGCGGTAATATTTGTGGTAATTCCCCGTGTTCCATCCGGCCAATCGACAATCAGGGTGTCAACCAACTTGTTTTTTCCTAACCCGAAGTTAAGTGTGTAATCAACGGAAGACTGGAATACTCTCATGGGCATTTGTTCCAGGATAAAGTACTGCCGGCCGGGGCAGATAAGGGTAACCTTTGCTCCGATGGCATAAGTATTCATCCCTTCGCCCACCAATTTCACTTTCAGGTAGTGATTGCCGGTGAGAGAATCGGCCTCGTTCCGATACACGAAAGCCGGTTGGTTAACGTTATTAATGACCAGATCATTGTCGCCGTCGCCGTCGAGATCCCCGTAAGCGGTCCCGTTCGAAAAGCCGGGCATGTCCAATCCCCAATCCCGGGTTTGGTTAGTAAACGTTAGATTGCCGTTATTGCGAAAAGCATAATTAGAAAGCTTGGTGGAAGGTATTTTTCGTATTAGATCGGGAAAATCGATACGTTCCCCGCGCATGATTTTCTGGATATTCTCTTTTTTCATCAGGAAGGCCATATAGTCCTGATCGGTGACATCCCGGAATATTCCGGTTGAGACAAAGATATCTTTCAGACCATCATTATCCAAGTCTACAATAACCGCCCCCCAACTCCAGTCAGTCATTGCCACTCCCGCCAAAAGTCCGATTTCACTGAATAATATTTGCCGATTGCGATTAAATCCGCGGTTTAATTGCAAGACATTCTGGGGGAATTGATAATAATAACCCCACTTGATTTTTTTCTCATTGAATTCAAACGATTCGAAAGTGAACGTGGTCTTCAACCGGTAGTCATCCTCCGGAAGCATATCGGTGGCGTAAATATCCATGAACCCGTCATTATTGATGTCGGCAATGTCCCCGCCCATGGAGGAAAGGCTTATATGTTGAATCATGTCCTCCAGTTTTTCGGTAAAAGTCCCGTCCTGGTTGTTGATGTAGAGATAGTCCCGTTCGAAGAAATCGTTGGCCACGTAAATGTCCGGCCAGCGGTCATTATTGATGTCGGAAACCGTAACTCCCAAACCAAAGCCGATGACACTGCCATAGATGCCGGCTTCGGCACTGACATCCGTAAAGCGCCCGTTGTCATTGCGATATAATTGGTCACCGCCGTAAGGATCACGTTCGTTACGCAGATTGTGTGACAAATCAAACGTGCTCATGGCGCGGAAGGCATTGTTGAGTATGTACAAATCCAGATCGCCATCCCGGTCATAATCGAAAAAAGCGGCGTGGGTCGTGAAACCTTTAATATCGATTCCATAATCAGCGGCGACTTCTTTAAAAACGGGAACGCCGTCATCCCGGTTTCCCATATTCAGGAAGAGTTCGTTGGCACGGTTGTCGCCTTTGGTGTTTCCGGAATTACAAACATAAATATCCAATCGTCGATCACCGTTGATATCAACCATACAGGCCCCGGTGGACCAGGTGTGAGTTCCGGCAACTCCGGCTTGCTTGGTGACATCCCGAAATCGAAAATTACCCTGGTTCAGAAAAAGTTTATTAGGCTGCTGATTAGCAACCAGATATACATCCGGCAGACCGTCATTATTGACATCGCCCAGCGCAACACCGCCACCGTTATAATAATTGCGATACTTAAAAACATTGAATTCTTTTTCGTCAATTAACTTGTTTTCAAATTTCAGACCGGTGTAACCGTCCGGGAGTAGGGTAAAGGGTTTTTCGACCGGAACGGCCGAAACAGTCTGAGTGGTTGTTGGTTTGTCATTGCAGGAGAACAACAGAATGAAAAACAGGCCACCGAGAATTGAGATTGTCCGTCGGATATTCATAGGAGTTAATTTATCGTGAAGGAAGTTTTGAATCATGAAAAATCGGGAGTTAATTATAAAAAGAGAGCGGCTGTTTTATTGCCGCTCTCTTCAATGTCACTTAGGTTAGGTTAGTATAAAACCTATACCTCTAGTATCCCGGATTCTGTACAAGGTTGGGATTGGCATCCATTTGAATCTGTGGGATGGGGTAGAGTTTCGTGTAATCAGGACTCGGTGTGTCGTGCAATGACCAGGTATCGCCCCAGTGTCCGGTTCTGATCATATCCTGTCTGCGGAATCCTTCCCAAAGCAATTCATGGCCACGTTCCTGATAGATATCATCAGCAGTGACGCTGGCAAGCGGGGCAAGACCGGCCCGTTCACGCACCTGGTTCACCAGGCTGGTTGCTTCCGCTGTATTGCCTAGATTGAATTCGGCTTCCGCTTTGGCAAGCAGAACATGTGAGTAACGGAAGATGGCATAGTCGTCACCGGCAAACCAGCCGCTCATGTTGGGATCAATGGGCCACTTGAGAATACGGGGACCATCGCTTTCCGTTGCGTTGATAAGCGGGAAATCAATCTGAAAGTCCAGAGGGTTACCCTGTCGATCAAAAGCCGAATCACCGGCGTTCGGTCCGGCCAACACATACTGTTGTCCGACCAATATCTGGTCCAGTCGGGCATCACCGGTTTCGTAACTATTATAGAAGTCCGTGAGAACGGAAAAGCCATTCCAGGGACTTGAAGGAAGCTGATTGTAATGCAAGGTTGCCTGGTGGCGGAAGAAGGTGACTCCGTCCAGCGGCAGCGTGGCGTAAACAAGGATATATTCCGTGTTGGCGACACCCTCATTGTCAAAGGAGAAAACGTCCTGTACCGTAGGCATCAGGGAATATTGACCGGAATTAATTACCGCATCACAGGCAGCCACAGTTTCTGACCACATTGGTGTTCCCGTATATACCCCGGCGTTCAGATACAAGGTAGCCAACAGGGTATTGGCGGCGCCTGTAGTTACCCGCCCATAGCCGCTCGAACCGTGTGTTTCCTCGAGGTTCGGCAGTGCTTCTTTGATTTCATTCACAATAAAATCAAAGACGTCTTTTCGGGGGGTCTGTGCGGGAGGATTATCGGGGTCCGTTGCCGGATCGGTGACGAGAGGTACGTCGCCGAAGAGGTCAATCAGCCACCAGTAAAATACCGCCCTGAGAACCTTTGTTTCCGCGATGTAAGTCTTAACCAGATCGGTCTGTTCGGCTCGGCCGAGGTTATCCAATGTGGAATTAGCCTTAGCTACACCTCCGTAGATACCATTCCAGGCCCCGTTGACTTCCGGATGGGTGGGGGACCAGGTGTGTAGTTGAAGTTCTCGCCATTTTCCTCCATCGTCCCAATCACCGCCACGCGTCGGTACGACGATTGCGTCCGAAGCAACGTCCTGAAGGAACATGTAGCTACCCCAGGAAGCCCCTCCAAGACTATTATAGACGGGGACAACGGCAGCGGTTAATTCCGCTTCGGTCTTGTAGAAGTTGCTCGGTGTCACCACATCGTAAGGTGTTTCTTCCAAATCCGTGCAGCTCCACAATAAGAGTGAGATGAAGGGCAGCGGAACCAGAAAACGAATTATTTGATTTTTTTCAAACATGCCACGACTCCTGCTTTTATGTTGAATTAAAAATTTCTTCATTATCATATCAGAGACCAACACTTATACCAAGTGTAAATGTCCTTGCTTTAGGATAGTTAGTGTAGTCAATCCCCAAAGCATACCCGGTAAAGGTATTGACTTCCGGATCATAACCTTTGTATTTGGTCAGAATGAACAGGTTATCCGCACTCAGGTATAAGCGCAGGTTCTTAAACTGAGCAGTGTCGAAGGTGTATCCGACAGTAAGGTTCTGCACGCGGATAAATGACCCGTCTTCAATGAATCGATCGGAGTAGGCCACGGCCGCAAGCGGATCGAGACCGTTGTCCACATCATCCTTGGTCTCCGCGAAGAGATTGATGTTGTTGGTCGGGTTGGATGGACGCTGGTATTCCAGGCGGGTGTTGTTCAGGATTTTGTTTCCCTGCACGCCCTGGATGAATAAACTGAAATCCATTTTCTTGTAAGTCATTATGTTCGAGATACCGAACGTGAATTTCGGTTGCGCATAGCCCAGGATATACCTGCCATCATCCAAGGGTCCACCCGTGGATGATAATATTTCCTGACCATTGGCGTCGAACCCTTCGAATTTATATCCGAAGAAGGTTCCCATTTGTTCGCCACTGATAATGATTTGTGCCTGTACTCCGCTTAGTCCGGCACCGCCGACATCGCCAGTGATGATATACTTACTCTTGTCCGGACCGAGGCTGACCACTTCATTCTTGTTACTGGCGAAGTTAAAGTTGGTCCGCCAGAAGAAATCATCGGTGGAGATGTTCACCGTACTAAGGGCCAATTCAATTCCCTTGTTTTGAACCTCTCCCACATTATCGAGTCGTGTGCTGACGACCGCCGGCTGGGGGACGTCGAACTCGAGTAACAAGTCTCTGGTGATTTTGTTATAGAGATCGACCGAACCGGAAATTCTATCTTCCAACAGGGCGAAGTCTATACCAAAATTCGACTGCGTGGTTGTTTCCCATTGCAGTTCAGGATTGGCCAACTGGGTTGCTGAAACACCGGTCAGCATCTGTCCACCGATAACGGCATTGGATCCGGGCCCAAGGACGACCAGGGAACGGTAATTCCCGATATCCTGGTTTCCGGTAACACCCCAACTTAATCTGGCTTTCAGATCGCTCAGGATATCGATACCCTGTAAAAACGATTCTTCGGAAAGGCGCCATCCGAGGGATACTGATGGGAATAAACCCCATTTTCTGTCGGCTCCGAAACGGGAAGATCCTTCCCGGCGGAGGGCGGCGCTGACGAGGTACTTCCCGGCCATGTTGTAATTTACACGCCCCAGGAAGGAAACCAGACGGTTGGCGTTTTTGTAAGAGTAGGGCCGATCGGTAAAATCGGCTCCGCCACCTAGGTTATTATATAGCCAGGCATCGGTGACAAAGTCTTTGGCGATTACGCCGAAACCACTATTCTTAAATTCCTGAAAACTGTAACCAGCCCAGGCCTCGAGGTGAGACTCGCCCATATCCAGCTTGTAGTTCAGGGTCGGTTCAAACAGAACCGCTTGCCGTGCGTTGTTTCGGATACTGGCTCTCCCGCCGATTGCCGCGGCGTAGGGCAGTGAATTCGGTTCATAAGAAGACCGGGTCGTCGCGGAACGATCCAATCCAACATTCACTTTAGCGCTTAATCCCGTCATAAATTCGTATTCTGCCGTCGCATTGAAAAGAATGCGCAAATCTTCGGAAACATCCGTGATTTCATTGAGCAGCGCAACGGGATTCCGGATGGTCGTAGTCGGGTATTCGAAATACGAGCCATCGGTCTTTTTTACCGGGTAGGTGGGATTCATCTTGAAAACATTGGTGAATACACCGCCATAATAACCCGCGCGTTGATTATAAGGTGTGTTGTTTCGTTTGATGAAGGTGGGGTTGATTTTCAATCCCAAACGTAATTTATCATTAAGCATTTTATGCCTGACGTTCAGGCGGGCTGAGTAACGCTGACGTTCGGAATTTAATACAATACCCTGTTCGTCCAGGTAGTCCAGAGAAACCCGGTACTGGGTCTGGGGGTTCCCGGCGCTGAAGGAAATATTGTGATTTTGCGTTCTGGCTGTCCTTAATACCGCATCCTGCCAGTCAGTGTTGGCGCCACCATCGTCGGGACCTGTGTAATCAGGGTTGCCATCGCCATCCCGGTCGCCAATTTTGGTTATAAGTGAGTTTGCATAATCCAAGTATTGCTTGGCCGTCATCAAATCCAGTTTTTTGGATACGGTGGAAGAACTGGTATAGGCATTGTAGGTTAGTGAAACTTTGCCATCAGCACGTCCTTCTTTGGTCGTAATCAGGATTACGCCGTTTCCACCCCGGGCACCGTAAATCGCCGCGGCCGAAGCATCTTTTAAAATATCGATAGAGGCAATATCATTGGGATTAATCATACCCAGAGGATTATCCCGTGTTCCATTGTATTCGACACCATCGGGAAGTGATGAGGTGTTGTCAATCGGAACGCCATCAACCACAATCATCGGATTGTTACTGGCCGTGATCGATGTGCCCCCGCGAATCCGAATCAGCGGTTCGCTACCGATGTCTCCGTTGCTGGAAGTAACAACCACACCCGGAACCCTGGCCTGAAGCAAGGATTGAAGGTCGGTGTTTGTCCCCTGAGTGAAACTGCTCTCTTTTAGTGATGAAATAGAGCTGGTGACATCTTTCCGTTGTTGAGTGCCATATCCAATTACAACTACATCTTCCCCGGCAATAGCCTGAGGTGTCAATACGACATCAATTACCTTACGTCCGTCAATGGCAATTTCTTCCGTACGAAATCCGATGTAGGAGAATACCAGAACATCCTGTGGTGAAGGAACAGCCAGTTTATACCGACCATCGGAATCCGTAATGGTTCCCAGGTCTGTGCCCTTCACACTAATATTTACACCAATCAACGGATCTCTGTTCTCTCCGGAAATCACTTTTCCGGTTACCTGAAGTTCCTGGCCAATTAATTGTCCAAAGAAAGACAAACTGAATGCCAGACCAACGATAAAGACCTTGATTCTCACTATATACCTCCTTGGTTTAATTTCATGTCCCCTAAATTTTTTTTTCATCCGATCATCCCACTAAAGGAATATTTCGGATATTTGGCGGTTCGAATTGTTAAGGTTTTGTCGTAATTATAATAATAGTGGAGCAAGATTGTATGACAAAATAAGACTTGATGCAATAGAAAATTAATTTTATTATAACATTTGTAATAAATATGGAAGGGAATCGTGTATTTTATAAAGAGAAACTTAACTTTACGTTTACTGTTTAAACTTACGGTACGGATTGTTAATTCCCCCTTTAACATTATATATTTAAAAGATTTTTCAACTTTGGTGTATCCAAATTAATTATCTCCATTTGCCCGGTTGAATGTCCTTCTTTATCGATTAAGTGAATAATTCCCCCTATTACCGAACTGAATTGTCTATACCTCCTGGTAACTCACTATTGAGTTACGGCAAGATTTTGTTGTAAAGAGTATACAACGCCAAAACATAAAAATGCAAAATAATTATTTTGTATTAAAAGCGACCTGCGATTATAGGTAAGCGGTATAGTATGAAATATCCGAGACCCGGGAATCGACCCTGCCGCGGTCGGATGGTACCAGGGAAATTAATTTTGAAGTTTGGACCCCGGTTATTCAAACAGACGCCCGTAACCGGTTGATTATTCAAGACATTGACATTGTATATCCAGGGCCGAGAGTTGTCATAATCGTAAAATCAAAACAATTCGCAATAATTCAGTAATCAATAAAAGGACATTGCAATCACGATTAGAATCCAGGGGAAGATTGACGTAAGGTGGTAAAAAACAGGGATTCAACCCGATGAGTTATTGTTGTTATATCCCGGTTCGACCGGTGATTTTGTCACGGATCAAAGAGTTTGTTTTGAGATCCACAAATTTGTAGTAATATCGCTGGTATAACTACTAAATTGAATAATAAACTATAAAGTAATAAAAATAATATATCGATTATTAAACCCCCTTTGTCAAGATTGAGGTACGACCGTGAAGAACCAGCAAAGCCAAGTTTTAAAAGTCAAAGAGTGGCAACATAGGTTGCTTTTATTCGTTTCGGGTTTTTTATTCTTCGAAACGATTACCGGTCTTTCCATTTATTTGTTGCCTTTCAGCATCACCAACCAGATCATGGTATTATTGCACACAGTGGTTGGTCTTATTTTCGTTATTCCTTTTGTCTGGTATCAGATTCGCCATTGGAAGGCGTACCGTTCATTAAAAATGCACAACATAAAACTGACCGGTTATTTTGCCATGGCGGCCACGATTGTGGCAATTGTCACCGGTCTGGTCTTGACCTTTCAGGCTGTTTTCCAAACAAAAATTGGTTTTGGCTGGGACCTGGTTCACATTATTACGACATTTGTTTTGATTGCCGCATTGCTGCCGCATTTAATCGTACTTATTGTGCGCGAATTTAAGGAACGGGAAGGGGAAACAACTCAACCGGTTCTGGCGGCGCAAAAAAAATATGGTTTACAGACCCTTTTAATAGTCGGCGCCCTTTTCGCCATAACGGCCCTTCTGGTGTATGCTTACGAACCTGTCAAATTGGTCGATGAATTTCCGGAAGACTACAGCTTCCAATACGGACCGGACCGTCCCTTCGCTCCCAGTTTGGCGCAGACGAATACCGGGGGAGCTTTTGACGCTCGTTCCCTGGGTGGCTCCCAGAGTTGCGGGACCTCCGGATGTCATGAGGAGATTGTCAGGGAGTGGGAGGTCAGCGCCCATCGTTACTCGGCCATGGATCCCGCTTTTCAGGCGGTACAGAAAGTAATGGGTGAACAAAACGGCCCGGAATCGACGCGTTATTGTGGCGGTTGTCACGATCCGATCTCGTTGTTTTCGGGGACAAAAAATATCTTCACGGAAGATTTGACGAATCTCATCGGTTACCAGGAAGGAGTTTCCTGTATTGTTTGCCACGCGATAAAAGAAACCGATGTTAAGGGTAATGCTAACTATGTGGTTGCCCGCCCGGAACGTTATATGTTTGAATTACGCGAAGGGAAGACCGCCCGCCTGTTAAGGGACTTTTTGATCCGGGCTTATCCCAGGTATCATATTAAAAGCCTGCAACACCGTCTCTTTAAAAGTCCTGAGTTTTGTGCGGCCTGCCATAAACAATTCATCGATCAGGAAATCAACCAGGTCGGGTGGGTTCAACTTCAAAACCAATACGACAACTGGCGTAAGAGTCGCTGGAACCATCCCGATGATCCGACCAAGACGGTTGAATGCCGGGAGTGCCATATGCCGTTGGTCGATTCGCAGGATCCGGCCAGTGGTGACGCGTTGGATTATAATCGGAAGCCCGATGATAAAAAACATCGCAGCCATCGGTTTATTGCGGCTAATCAATTTATCCCCCGCCTGTTGGACCTTCCCGGCGCCGATGAACAAATAGCCCTCACGGAAAAATGGCTGCAGGGGAAATTCGAGATCCCGGAGATCGCGGATAAATGGCGAACAGGACCGGCCATTCCGTTGGAATTGGTGGTACCCGAAAAAATCGAGCCCGGCCAGGAAGTGAAAATTCAGGCCATGATCAGTAATAATAAGGTTGGTCATGATTTTCCCACCGGTCCGCTTGACATTATCCAGGCCTGGGTGGAACTGGTGGTTAAGGATCAGGATGGAAACGAGGTATTTACGTCCGGCCTGAGAGACGATAGACATTTTATTCAACCGGGGTCTTTTATATTCAAAGCGGAAGCGGTCGATCAATACGGAAATCTTATTGATCGGCACAATTTATGGGAAATGGTGGGTGTTCGCTATCGCCGGGCCCTCTTCCCGGGCTTTACCGATAAAGCCGAGTTTTCTTTTCTCTGTCCCAGTGTGATTTCGTCCGGAAAGGAACAATTGCCCAGGAGTGACGAATTTGCGTTCCGGGTTCCCGATGGTCAGATAACCGAATTGCATGTTACCGCCAAACTGCTTTACCGGAAAATCGACCAGTTTTTGCTTAATTTTCTTTTGGGCGAGGACTCCGGGGTGACGGCCCCGATCTCACTTGTTTCCGAGGACCGGAAAACAATAAAGGTCGTTTCGGCGGGGAATTAATAACAACGTGTCCGTAAAACTTTCCCAGCGAAAACGCCGTATTATAACAACCACGGTCGGCATTATCATTTTCATTGTGGCGGTTTCCGCCACCGTCTGGTTCGTTTCCAGGCCGGAGCCGCCCTACCGACCCGGCGAAAAAATTGAAGGACTGACAGCCGGATTAACCCGTTCGGTACCGGATAATTATCCCCGCGTTACTTTCAGGAATGTCGCTCAGGAAGCGGGGATTTCCTTTCAACATTTTTCCGGTCGACGGTCGACACAACTTCCCGAAGACATGGGTTCCGGCGCCGCCTGGGGCGATTACGACAACGACGGCTGGCTGGATCTTTTTATCGCCAATGAGGCGGGTCCCCTTACTTTGTCTGAGGAAGAAATAAATAATTCCCCGGCGCACAGCGTCCTGTATCACAACCGGGGTGACGGCACCTTCGAGGAGGTCAGCGTCCGGGCCGGGGTTGCTGTTCGCGGTTGGGCGATGGCGCCGGCCTGGGGGGACTATAACAACGATGGTTGGCTGGATCTTTTTGTAGCCCGTTACGGGGAAAATGTTTTTTACTTCAATAACGGCGACGGCACCTTCACCGATCGAACCCGGGAGACAGGACTGGGCGGACGCCGGGGTTTCTGGACCGGGGCTTCCTGGGGCGATTTTAACCGTGACGGATTGCTCGATCTCTACGTGTGCGGTTATGTGCGGTATTCCCGCCCTGAAACCGGGAAAACATCTCTGCAATACCAAGCCGAAGTGCCGGCCAGTATCAATCCCTCGGCTTTTGAACCGGAACGTAATTTGTTGTACCGCAATAACGGCGACGGCACATTTACCGAAATGGCCGAAAAAGCCGGCGTTGAGGACAGCAAGGGTCGCAGTCTTTCATCCGTTTGGTGCGATTTCGACAACGACGGCTGGCCGGACCTGTACGTCGCGAACGATGTTTCCGACAACGTATTATTTAAAAATTCGGGCGACGGAACATTCGAGGAAATAAGTCACGCGGCCTTTGTTGCCGATTACCGTGGAGCCATGGGAATCGCCGTGGGAGACTGGGACGGCGACACGGACATGGATATGTTTATTACCCACTGGATTGCCCAGGAAAATGCGCTTTACAATAATTTGTTGGCCCAGCTTGCTTCCTTGCCGACTTCCTCTTCGAAGACCGTGAAATTTATGGACCAGGCGGACCGTTACGGGTTGGGACAGATCGCGCTTGATTATATCG
>JAADGP010000037.1 GCA_013152315.1 FCB group bacterium | reverse complement strand
TTCACCTCATTCCAGATCGCATCCATTTCTTCCAGGGTTGCATCCTGAATATCCCGGTTACGTTTTTTTAATTCCCTTTCCACGGCTTGAAAGCGACGAATAAATTTTTTATTGGTTTTCCGTAAAGCATCTTCGGCGGAAATATGTAAAAATCGCGCCAGATTGACGATCGAAAAAAGCACATCACCAATTTCTTCTTCCAAGTGGACATCGGAACCTTCTGTCTGTGCTTCCTTAACTTCCTGGATTTCCTCATGTACCTTGGCCCAAACATCTTCGATCCGATCCCAGTCGAAGCCCACAAAAGCCGCTTTTTGTTGAAGCCGCTGAGCCCGAATCAATGCCGGTAAATTCGGGGGCACGCCATCCAATCGGGATTCCCGGCCCTTTTCCTTATGTTTGGTCAATTCCCAGTTTTGTTTGGCATGAAAAGCAGCGTCAGCTTGGGCATTCCCAAAGACATGGGGATGGCGCCGAATAATTTTATCATTGACCATTTCCAGGGAATCGTCGATCGAAAAGCGACCCTCTTCGGTGCCGATTTGGGCCTGCATCACCACATGGAGAAGAATATCACCTAATTCTTCTTTCAGTGTTGACCAGTTTTCCTCATCCACGCTTTCGATAACTTCATACGCCTCCTCAAGGAAATAGGGGAGTAGGGAGGCATGAGTTTGTTCCCGATCCCAGGGACATCCGTCCGGATCTCGTAGTCGGGCAACGGTTTTAATCAATTGTTCAAATTTGTCACCAGTGGTCATATTATTCCTGTCTTAAAGGTATTAAAGCTTTCCAGGGAGTTTGGGATAAGAAGGTTTCTTCCCGGGTCCGCATGGCGCGGCGGTCGTTGTCCGTTTGATCATCAAATCCCAACAAATGAAGGCAGCCGTGAATAATAAGTCGGGCTATTTCCCGGGGTTCCGGCTCGTTGAATAAGGCGGCGTTTTCACGGGCCCGGGGAAGACTGATATAGATTTCTCCCTCGGGAGATGTGCTCTCCGATTCATTGAACCGGAAAGCAATTACATCCGTTAATTGTTGTACGTGAAAAAAAGTTTCCTTCAGGCGGCTGAGTAATTCATCATCCCCGAAAATAATAGTGATTTCCGCATCGGGCACCGAATGCGTCTCCCAAACAGTATTTACAATAACCCGTATGGTTTCTTCCGGATATTTGTCCAACCGGGGATCAAATTCAAGCTGGAGTCGGTTCACGTCAGCGAGCGATGGAAAACATCATCCGGATCGGGCGGATGTTCGCCTTCTTCGGGGTATTCAACACGGATATGATATATTCCCCGCAGGACGGGCAGCATGCCGGAATGTCCATCCACAGTCCCCTTGATTTTCCGAAGTTCGTCCAGTGTCAGGGGGCATTCTGATAGTTGATCATCGCCGATCCGTTTTTGAATGATACGATCCAGCATAGCTTCAATTTTAAAAATATCGGGATCTTTAATGGAACGAATGGCCGCCTCTGCGGCTTCACAAATCATCAGGATTCCCGTTTCCTTGGAATTGGGTTTGGGTCCTGGATAACGAAACGCCGTTTCATCCACTTTTTCTTTGCTCCCCGCTTCTTCGACGGCTTTCATATAAAAATATTCCACCCGGGTAGTCCCATGATGCATGGGAATAAAATCGCTCACAATCCGGGGCAATCCGTATTCTTCAGCCAAGCGCAGACCTTCGCGGACGTGATTGCGGATGATTTTGGCACTCATGGTGGCGGTCAGCGTATCATGTTTATTGATGCCAAGAAATTGATTTTCGATAAAATATTCCGGGTGCGTCATTTTACCAATATCGTGGTAATAGGCACCCACCCGGCAGAGCAAGGCCCGCGCACCAATGGCATCGGCACAAGCTTCCGCCAAATTACCTACAACAATACTATGGTTAAAGGTTCCGTTCGCTTCCCGCTGGAGGCGCTTCAGGAGCGGGTGATCAAAGTCCAGATGTTCGATCAGCGTTAAATCAGTGGTTACATTGAATACCATTTCCAAAAGCCCGATCAGACCGTAGGTGATAATAGGCGCAGCAACACTGTTAATGATGAGATAGAAAAGATCATTTTCCATCTTATCCAGAGAATGGTTTTTAAAGAGACCCAAGCCGATCACCACCAAAATACTGGCACCGATCAGGGCAAAAATCGTGGTAAATAACTGTGACCGGGTTCGAAGTTTCCGAATATTATACATGGCAATCGACGATGTAAACATGGTCACGACAATGAAATCCAGGTTGTTTCCAATCATGATTCCCGCCAGAATGGCCATACTGGTAATACTCATAAACCCGATCCGTGCATCGAATAAAATCGTCAATACCATGGCGGCAACGGATACCGGAATAAGATATTCCGAGGCGTTCATACGAATGACTACCAAGTGGGCAATGCTGAGACTGGTCAGAAAAACCAGCGATATGAGCATAATCATTCGCCAGTCGTCATAAACATGTTTTCTATAGAGCAGTAAAAAGGTAAAGAAAAAGGAAATAATAACGGCAATAAGGATGATCCGCCCGGTAAAAGCCATGGACTTATCGAGAAAAGAACTGGATCGCTCCCGTTGATTGATTGCCAGTGACAATGAGGTAAGCTTTTGAAGGATGTCCGGTGTAATTCGGGTGTTTTTATCCACAATCCGTTCATCTTTCAGAACGGTTCCCTGATAGCGGGGAACCCGATCCAGCCGGGCCTGTTGCCGACGCTCGGTGGTCTCCTTGTCATAGATCAGGTTTGGTTGCATAAATTCCACAATCAGGGGATACCCCAAATCCCGGCGAATATCGGATTCATCACTATACATTTTTGTGATTTCAACACGGGCCTTGATCCAGGCTGCTTCCAAATCATTAAAAGCATCGGGACTTTCGGTTTCCGGAACATCGCCCTGAGCAATCATGACTTCCCGACTGATAATATTATCCATACTGATATCATAGATTCCTTCAGCCCAGCGATTGCGGCAAATCTGAATAATATCATTCTCAAATTGTTTCAGGTTAAAGCGGGGTAAGGTGTCACTGGTAACATGGAGAAATGAAGCCCACGGTTCCTGGTCGGTTTTAAACGGGTATTTTTCCGCGAAGGCGTTTTCCAGAATCTGCCAGGCGGTGCTGTCGGTAGAAAACTCGGTCCGTGCGTCGTCAAACTGCGGTTCATATCGATATCGGTATACAAGTTCCTCAGACTCCTTATATTTTCGATATGCCGATCTGAGGTCGTTGGTTAATATAAAAAATTGTTTTATCTCGGTGATGGCTTTATCAACGATCTCCGAATTACGCTCAAATAAAAAGGGTTCCGCTCTCAGTGCTTCGTCCAAATCGGCTTTGAGTTTTTCTTCAGTTTTCAGAATCGGGAAGGTAAAGGGAGCAATGACCGGCTCACGGGCAATCTCATTCAATTGGTAGGTATATTTCAAGGCCCGACCCGTTGGAAAGAAAATCGCCAGAATAAACACCAACAGGGTCAGGATTAATGCATGATATCGATATTGGGTGGTAATTAATTTCCACCGGGCTTTTCTTTTTTGCCGTAGTGACAAGCGTTTAAACATAATTAATCAAGTACCGACCTAACGATCTCCCGGGCAATAATTATTCGTTGAATCTCACTGCTTCCCTCTCCGATTTCCAAAACTTTCGCATCCCGGAAATAACGCTCCACGTCATAATCCTTTACATAGCCATACCCACCATGAATCTGGATGGCCTCAATTGTGGTATCCATGGCCACTTCGCTGGCAAACAGTTTCGCCATAGCCGATTCTTTCACCACATCACGACCCTGGTCTTTCAGCCAGGCCACATGATAAACCAGTAGTTTCGCTGCTTCAATCCGGGTAGCCATATCAGCCAACTTGAAACTGACCGCCTGAAACTTGTGGATTGGTTTTCCGAAGGCTTCCCGCTCCGTGGAATATTGAAGCGCTTTTTCAAAAGCACCTTCTGCCGTACCTACGGCTAATGCGGCAACCGATATTCGTCCACCGGTGAGTGTCTTGAGAAAGGTTTTAAATCCACTGCGAGGATTTCCCATCATAGCCGAGGCGGGTACCCGCATATTTTCAAAAAACAATTGCCGGGTATCGCTGGCCCGCCAACCCATTTTTTTCTCTTTGGGGCCAATGGTAAGTCCGGGAGTATCGGTTGATATCACAAAGGCGCCAATGCCGATTTTTTTTCCGTCCTCAACAACCTGCGAAGTCAGGGACAGAACGCCTGCTTCTCCGGAATTGGTAATAAATATTTTTCCTCCGTTAATGATATAATCATCCCCATCACGTACGGCCGTGGTTTGTGTGGCCCCCGCATCGCTGCCGGCATTCGGTTCGGTGAGACCGAAAGCACCCAGGATTTCTCCTGAAGCCAGTCGGGGAACCCAGGTTTGCTTTTGATCTTCATTTCCCGCCAAAACAATGGGCATGGTTCCCAGAGACGTGTGAGCCGCCAGGGTAATGGCAACCGAAGCATCGACCTTAGCCAGCTCAATCACCGCTGTAGCATAGGCAACTGTATCCATTCCGGCACCGCCATAGCGTTCCGGGACGGGAATTCCCATGAGACCCAGTTCACCCATTTTTGTCACCAATTCCCGGGGAAAACGTCCGGTTTCATCCAGTTCCCGGGAATGGGGAGCCACTTCATTTTTCGCAAAATCCCGGACCATATCCCGGAGCATTTCATGTTCTTCAGTAAAAAATAAGTTATCCATGATTGTTTTTGTTTAAGTTACCAGCGAATGGCAGCGGATGCCCAGGTAAATCCGGACCCAAAAGCCGCCAGAATAATGTTATCGCCAGAATGAATTCTATCTTCTGTTAAAGCTTCTGAAAGCGCAATTGGTATCGAGGCGCCGGTTGTATTGCCATATTTGTGAATATTGCTGAATAACCGGTCCATGCTTAGCCCTAATTTTTTGGCGATCATTTGACTGATTCTCAAATTTGCCTGATGAGGAATGATCAGGGAAATATCATCCAGGGTCAGATGGTTTGCCTCCAGCGCTTCCTGAATGACTTCGGGAAACCGGGTAACCGCATTGCGGAAAACCTCCCGGCCATTCATTTTGGGATATTGACGACCCTCCGCCAGCATTTCCGGTGACAACCGGGGATTGAATCGAGATGCCGGTGCTTCACACCACAATTCCTTTAAATATTTGCCTTCGGAATGGAGGTGGGTAGATAAAATTCCGGTATCATCGTTGGAAGGTTGAAGAATAACCGCACCAGCGCCATCGCCAAACAAGACAGACATATCCCGTCCTTCCGTAGAGATATCCAATGCAGTGGATTGAACTTCCGCACCCACAACAAGAACCGTATTCGCCTGACCCGTTTTAATAAATTGATCTCCAATGGACAGGGCGTAAATAAAAGCGGAACAGGCAGCTTTAATGTCGAAGCTGGGAACCGTATCCAGACCCAGCTTATCCTGAAGCTGGTTGCCCACTCCCGGGAAAAAATAGTCTGACGTGAGGGAGCCCACCACCACCAGATCAATTTCACGTGGATCAATTTCCGCCTGATGCAGAGCATTTCGAGAGGCGCGGATTGCCAGATCGCTGGTTCCTTCGCCTTCTGTTACCCAATGCCGCTCTTCAATTCCGGTCCGGGATACAATCCATTCATTGGACGTATCCATCATTTTTTCCAGGTCCCGGTTGGTAATGACACGTTCCGGAACGGCGTGGCCAACACCGGTAATTTTTGCTCGACGCATAATTTTTTCCTTACACTGTACTCATGGTTTTTGGAAAGAAGGTCTTTTGCGTTTGAATCTGTCTGGAATTTATTGTATCCCGGCTTTGAATTCCTGAAAAATGTTAACCTGTTTTGCTATATTAATTCTGATTAACCCGAATATCCCTAACGTTTAACTGGAGATTGGTTTCGCCCTGCCATTCGTTGATTTCCACAACAAAGGCTAAATCAATTGGCCAGCCAGTGATCAATTTTTCATAGCAATCGCCAAGATTAAATCCAATGGCATCCATTGTTCGCCCACCTTGTTTTACTTTAAATTTCAAATGATCGCCGTTTCCTACCAGACGGGGGTTACCCATTACCTGCAAACCCCGGGCGGCAAATTTTGGGCGCATATTTCCCGGACCGTAAGGACTGAGCTTTTCCAAAAAACGCATGAATCTGGAATCAATGTCGGTTAGGGTCAATTCGCCTTCAAGAATCAATCGCGGTTCCATATCTTCCGAAGATAGTTTGGCATTACATGTTCGGGTGAAGGCCGTGCGAAAGGCGAAAAATTGATCACGGCTCAGCGTACATCCTGCCGCCATGGGATGGCCGCCGAATCCCTCCAGATAATCCTGGCATTCGCTCAGTGTTTCATATAAATCGAGCCCCGTAATGCTTCGGGCTGATCCTTTCCCTTTCCCCTTCTGATCAAAAGCAATAATAATTGTAGGCCGATGATATTGTTCTTTAATGCGCGAAGCCACGATGCCGATTACACCCTGTGACCAGTCTTCATGTCCCAGAACAATAGCAAAATCGCGTTGCAGATCAATTTCCGAATGAATCATCCGTAGAGCTTCGTTCACCATTTCCTGTTGAATCGCCTGTCGCCGGCAATTTTCCTTATCCAACGCTTCGGAAAGTTGCAACGCCTCCTGCTCATCGCTGGAGATGAGCAGTTTCACTGCCCGGGCAGCATCCCCCATTCTGCCGGCAGCATTGATCCGGGGAGCAACGCCGAACACAAGGCGACTGACGGTCAATTCTCGATTCAACAGGTTTGCGGCTCTGAGTAATGCCCGTAAACCGGCATGATCGGTTTCCTGTAATCGCTCAATTCCATGACTTACCAGAACCCGGTTTTCATCCAGAATAGGCACCATATCGGCAGCAGTGCCCAAGGTAACCAGTTCAAGAATATAGGGTATTTCCATCCAGTTCTTTTTTAATGTCCGAGCCAGCGCCTGAGATAATTTAAACGCCACACCACCTCCGCATAAGCCTTTAAAAGGATACGTGCAACCTTCCTGTTTGGGATTTAAAACCGCCGCCGCCCGGGGCAGAGAAGCGTCCGGTGTATGGTGATCGGTAATAATGACGTCTATTCCCACTTTCCGGGCATAATCGACTTCATCAAAAGCGTTAATCCCACAATCGCAGGTAATAATCAAATCTGCACCCAGGTCCCGGGCGCGTTCGATGCCGCGGATGGACAAACCATATCCATCCCGTTCCCGATCCGGGACTTCAATGCTGGTTTTAAAACCTAATTCCTGAAGGGCAGTAGTAAGCAGGGCCGCGCCGGTGGTACCGTCCACATCGTAATCTCCAAAGATCAGAATGGGAATCCCCGGATGATGATTTACCAGAATGCGTTCGACAGCCCGATCCATATCTTTCATCAAAAAGGGGTCGTACAACTGGGTTAAATCAGGATTGAAAAAAGGTCGGGCCGCTTCCAAGGATGTGAATTGACGATTGGCTATCACCCGGGCCAGAATCTCAGAACATTTAAATTCACCAGCCAGGTTGCGGACAATGTCCGGATCCGGTTCCGGGAAAATCCATCTCATACCAAAACCGCTGTTGTTGAACTATAATAAAATGTTCGTCTTGAAAAATAAAAGGAGAGTCGGTCTATAAGCCGAGTCCTGTTTCCCGGAATAATCCGGGAAGATGGCCATTCCTCTGGTCCCGGTCTTGCAACCGGTTTCAAGCGACCTACCCGCTCCTCCGGTCTCAAAGAGACATCGATGCGGATCACATCGCAGCTGAAGCTGTCGGAGCCTATTCGGTCTTGCACCGGGTGGGGTTTACAAGCTTCTATCGTCGCCGACAGAACTGGGGGTCTCTTACACCTCCGTTTCACCCTTGCTCCTCCGATAAATCGGAAGGGCGGTCTGGTTTCTGTTGCACTTTCCATATCCTCGCGGACTCCCTGCGTTACGGGGCACCCTATCCTGCGGTGCTCGGACTTTCCTCTCTTTTCCCGCCGGAGCGGGATCAGAGCAGCCATCCGGCCAACTCTCCTGTTAAATAACGAAATTTACTGCTCGGAGTGAATAATTCTGCGTTGAAAAAAACAGCTATGACTTATCCGTGTTTCCAGAATAAAAAGCGCCCACAGACATCGCAGGTGTGTAAGGTCAGATTATTCCGGATTTCGGATACAATCTGCGGTGGTACAACGGCACCACAGCCGCCACAGGCATTGCCGTTGGCCGGCACTACAGCCACACCGTCGCGAGCATCGCTTACTCGTTTGTATTGTCGTAAGTAACGCTCATCAATACCCGAAACTTTGATTTCACGGGCGGATTCCAGGGAATCTTTTTCCGCTGCCGTATCCGCATATCTCTTTTCTAATTTTTTCCGCCGTTCCTTCAAATCGGAACTTAAAGTGGCTAAATTGGCTTCCTGGTCATTGACGCTGGTTTCCAGTTCTGATTTTTCTTCCATTAACTCCAAACTTTGGGTTTCCAGTTCCTGAAGTGTGGATTGTATGGTTTCAATTTCTGCCATCATGGCATCGTATTGACGATTTGTTGTTACAAGTGAGAGTTGATCTTTATGTTTGTCAATATTATCCCGACAGGATTGAATATTAAGTTCGTTCTTCCCAAGCTGGACTTCGATTTCCTTTAAACGTGTTTTTCCTGTTTCAACCGAAACAATAAGACGCTCTTCTTCAGACTTCAGGTCAGCCACTTTTTCCGGCAAATCTCCCAGCAGGGCTTCGATTTCCTGAAGCTGGGCGTCAATTTCCTGTAATTCAACCAATTTATGAATTGTACTCATTTACTTCCTTTCCTGAAAACAGAAATGCACCGAAATCGGTGCATTTTTAATTTTTGGCGCTGTGATCGAGCTCGACCCCTCGAAAGGCAGTCTCGACAGCGGTCTCAACTCGTATTGGAATCAGTATTTTTCCCATAGTTACAGCTAATAAATTTACACTGGATAACGGAAGGAGGAAAGACCCGCGGGGCGGCGGACCGGAAAATTACCGTTGATTCGATATTAATCTTTACTAGCACACCACTGGGCTAATTTTGAAAACGCAGGGGTAATTCCAGGCCATTCCGTTCAAGAAGGTCCTTGTTTCGTAAAACAGTCTGAACTTCGCCGTCAGCCGTTATCCGTCCCTGATTAAGAATCAGAACCCGGGTACAAACATCCAAAACAAGATCAAGATCATGAGTTGCCAGGATTCTTGTATGGGTAAATTGATTCAATAAACGGATCATTTTTCGTCGGTTTACCGGGTCCAGGTTTGAAGTAGGTTCGTCCAGTACAAGAATTCCTGGATTCAATGCCAGAACCGTTGCTATAGACACGGATCGTTTTTCGCCTCCTGACAAGTGGTATGGCGGCCGGTTTCTCAGGTGGGCGGCACCAACTTCGTTCAACGCTGCCATTACCCGGGCTTCTATACCGGGTTCGGTGGTTCCCAGGTTTCGCGGGCCAAAAGCTACGTCGTCAAAAACTGTTGGCATAAAAAGTTGGTCATCGGGATTTTGAAAGACAAACCCTACTGTTCGGCGAACTTCGTTCAAATGGGCTTTTTCTACCTTGACATCTCCGACCTGTACCGATCCGGATTGTGGAAGGAAAACTCCCGCCAAGTGCAATAACAGCGTGGATTTTCCGGCGCCATTCGCACCCACAATTGCTACGGATTCACCATGAGTTATCAGAAAACTGACCCGGTCCAGGGCTGGTGTACCGTCTGGATAAGAAAAAGAAAGATCACGGCAGATGACTAAATGATGGCTCATCGGAATATCCGCATAAAAACCTGTCCCGAATAGTCCGGAATATTAACTATTCGGAATAAAATGAACAGGGAAAGCCAGGTAAATAATAGTAAGGTTTCTTTCCGGGTCCATTTCTGAGTATTTGGCAAGGGTACGGTTCCCGAAAATCCTCGCAGTAACATGGCGGATGTAATCCGTTCTGCCCGATCCCAGGTGCGAATCAGTACGGAACCCATCATGGAGCCCGCCAGGGATATGGAGATCGCTTTCCGTTTTGCCGAACGGCAAATTCGGGCTTGGTTAAGTCGTAAAAATTCATCCGTTAAAATAAAGAGATAACGATAAATCAAAAGAAAGACAACACCGATAAACTTGGGGAATTTTAATTGTTGCAGAGCCTGAGAAATTCGTAGGGGTCCGGTTGTTCCAACCAGCAATAGTCCGGCGCTGGCACTAAGAAAAAAACGGAGAATGATAGATCCGAGGGAAATCCACCCGCCTGAAATTGTACCTAAAAACGGAACCTGAATTGGTGTTGAATCCAAAAGAGGGTTAAAAATGCCAACCAATATTGCCAGCGGTGCAAGCATCAGTAATTTCCAGGAAAGCGCCCGCGGTGGAATACGCCCGGCGGTAGACATCCAGAGGGGGAAACTGAAAAAAGGGACCAGCGCCAGCAAGGCATAGGGAGGAAAAGACATAATGATAAAAACAAAGGCGAAAACCAGTATCAATTTGACCCTGGGATCCAATTTGTGAACCGGAGTGGATTGCCTGGACAAAGCATCCAGAGAACGCAGTTCGATAACAGCGCGCGAGATGAGACCAGTGCTCACGTATTTCCGGGGGGCAGATTCTTCCTTCGCCAAATAAAGACTTTCCTTACTCCCATAAGGACACCCAGAGTCAAAAGTATGCCGATAATCCCAGCCCAGGATGAAGTGCTATCCTGATTTGGTCCTGTCTGATAACCGGGGAAAGGAGCGGTTTTTTCCTGAAGCTTTGATGGGCTTGATTGGAAAAATTGTCCTTTTACCAGAGACCATTCCAATCCATCCGGATGCGTGGAGGCAAATCGGCTCCCCAGTCCGGCGACACCCAAAGCCAAAAGAAAAATTATACCAACAAATATGCGGGAGGGGGTTTTCCCTGATTTGGTGTAGGAAGGAATAATGTCAGGACGTATTCGATACAGAAAAGAAAGTATCGCTACAGTGAGAACTCCTTCCAGGAGACCAATCGCCAGATGGATGGGTAAAAAGGCTGCCAGAAAGGGTTTCCAGTTCAGAGAAGCGAGACCGGATAAAGCGGTTTCAATTACAACACCGGTGGCACCCAGTTCTATGCCGATTACAGCCGCGATAATAATCTTTATTCGTGAACCTCGTCCCGGACTGGCCAAAGAATTCCTTATATAAGGATAAACGATATAAATCGGGAAAAAACCCATATTGATTACATTACATCCCAGTGCCAGCAACCCGCCGTCGGCAAAAAAGGTGGCCTGAATAAACAAAACCACGAACATGATTAAAAATGCCGCTTCCGGTCCCACCAGAGATGCCAATAGCAGTCCTCCGCCCAAATGCCCACTGGAACCAGTACCGGGAATTGAAATGTTGATCATTTGTGCCGCGAACACAAACGCTCCGGCAACACCCATCAGGGGTAGTGTTTCTACTGGTCTTGATTCCATTTTTCGGGAGGCTTGCCGGGCGATGGCCAGAGAGGACAGCCACAACGCACCTCCGACTGCCGGTGAAACCAGGGCGTCGCTCATATGCATATCTGGTTCCTCTGAAAACGATTGGTGTGAAGATGACAGGTATAATATTCCATAAGACTAATAAATCTACTCATGGATATTTTCTTAATACAACGGCAAAGCAGGCAATCTGAAAATTGGGTATAATGTATATTAGTCAGGAAGCGTAAAGGTTTAGGACAAGATCTACAGATTCTCTAATTAAAAAAAAAGAGGGGTTCCGAAGAACCCCTCTTTACGGTTAATTAAGCATCAGCCAGTTATTTCATCAGGATCAGCTTTTTGACGGCGGAGAAGTCTTTGGCCTGAATCCGATAAATATACATACCGGAGGACAAAGGCGCTCCTAGGTCATTGGTGCTATTCCAGTGAATCTTGTACCGACCGGGTTCCTGATGATCGCTCACCAGAGTCCGTACCCGCTGACCAACAATATTGTAGATCTCAATCGTAACATTCGATGCTTCGGGAAGATCATAAACAATCGTTGTTATCGGATTGAACGGATTCGGATAATTCTGATAAAGTGCGAATTCATCCGGAATGAAAGCATCATCGTCGACACCCATAGCCGAATAATCAATCGTTAACCCAGCTATGCTGAATGGATCACCGGCCCAAGTGGAAGCATAACCATCCGAAGCTTCTATTGCCCAGGAGGCTGTGCTGACACCATCCCAACCGTGAGCGGATACGGAATCATAAATCGCCTGGTTGGAGATATTGGCACTCATCTGATCGGTGGTCAACATCCGGATCGAATCCTGTCCGCTGATGAAATAGAATCCGTAGTTCACTGCATCGGCATCCATATCCACAGATTGGGTCCACATGAACAGAATCTGTGTTGTCAGGTTATCCGGAGTAATATTGATGTTTCCATTGTTGGAACCCTGGAAAGCCAGCGTGAAATCGCCGGGGGCGTGGTTACCGCGGATAAAGTTCACTTCATCCCAGGCATCGGGATCCAGAACGTTCCCCAGCGTGTCCACCAGTTGCAATTTCACATTGTGGTCGCCCATAGTAACATCTTCCAGGGTGATGGGATCGCGACTGAAATGATCGGCTATAAAATTCCCATCAAGGAAGTACTGAATATGTCCATCAACGCCGCCGCCATCCGGATCAATCCAAAGATTCATCAGGAAATCACCGCCGGATGCGCCGATATCGGAATAATCAGCAAGATCAACCAAACGGCTGTCGCCATCCAGGGCCACATCCCAATCAATATCCGGATAGGCATCGTCTACGACATTACCCATGGGTTCCATAAAGATCCCGATATAGACCTGACCATCAGTACCAACACCTAGCGGAATATTCAATTCCCATTCGTCATCAACCGTTGTTTGAAAACCAGTG
The DNA here is from genome assembly GCA_013152315.1 of FCB group bacterium. Taxonomy (GTDB): domain Bacteria; phylum Fidelibacterota; class Marinisomatia; order Marinisomatales; family JAADGP01; genus JAADGP01. The sequence continues at coordinate 26,635 of JAADGP010000037.1, read as the reverse complement.
AAAACGGCCAACGGTGTCCGGGTTTCCATATCGACTACATGAATAGCATAGTCCCATGTTCCGGAAAGACCCCAGGAACTATGGCGGAAGTCCACCAGTTCGATGGATGCACCGGGATAATCAGTAAGGTCATAAACCACACCATAGCCGGTACCCCAATCCTGATAGTAGCCATTATTGGGTACGCCGTCATGTTGAGACAGCATGATTAATTCACGCGGCGCGGCTTCTACCCGTATTAAACCTTCAGGTGTATCCGTTCGCGGACCCTTGGAATTGACATCAATAGCAGCCGGACGCTCAAGCTCTGTGTGTTCTTCCTGTGAGCGTGTTGCGCCACCACCGACTTTGAAGTTATTCACGGTGAAATCGATAACCACGCTGGAACCATATACGGTTTCGCCTTCAGCCGGAGCATCGATTACGACCTCGGGCATCTTCGGATCCATGGCGATATCCAGAGTGGTTGTACTGTCGACAACAATAACAACCGCGGAATCAAGATAATCATAGAATCCCGGTGCGTGGAACATGACGTCCCATTCACCTTCCGGAATATCCAGGATGGTAAAGTTACCCGTGGCGTCAGTTGTTGTCATAAAGGTATCCACGGCAACCGTGGCGCCTTCAACAGCCGAACCATCATAGGATGAGGTTACGCTTCCGGTTAAATCTCCACGACCCGGATCCAGGATAACATTGAAGGGAATGACCACATCCTGTCCCTGGAGATGGGGATCGTTATGTTCAATGGTCAGGAATCCCGGATAGAAGCCGGCAAAGTATTCATTCACCGCAACGTCGCCTACGATTGTAGTTGTGTCTTCGGGTGCGACAAAGCCGGAATCAGGAGTAATGGAAACTTCGAAGAGCGGCGGCAGGAAGATAAAGGTTCCTGTAATATCATGAGGTTCATCACCCCAATCATCGCCACTTAAGGCATAGTCAAAGTATACCATATCGGTGTAATTGGCATCAATCGTCACATTAACAACCGCGGAGGCTGTTTCGGTGCTGTAGATGTTGCCAAAACCACCGTCCCAGTTCGTCCAGGTAATGGAAGCGCCGTCACCGGTAGCTCCATCGCCTTGCAGATACCGTGTACCTCCAACAACGGTCATATCTGTGGAACTGTTCACGGTAACACCAACCGGGAAAGTAACCACAACGGAATCAATCCATTCCGCATCGGAACTTTCATTGGTAACATAAAGCGTCAGATCTACCGTTTCTCCAGCGCTTGGCGGCGGGTCCATGGACCACATGTGAGCGCCGTCAATTTCACGGGCGTTAATAATACGTCCGGCGGCAGCTTCATAAGTGATATTGTAATCCAGGGAGTCCGTACCGGCATTCCCCAGACCGAAGTCCACAGAACCGGCCACATCGCCGTAGAGAAGGTTTACACTCAAACCTTCAAACGGGACGCCATCCAGCGTAAGTTCGGGTAGATCTCTGTCTTCCACCCAAAGGTCATCCAGGAACATACCCGGATAGGTAACCGAACCATCGGAAATAAACACGAATCCAAGGTAGGTATAATCGCTGAGTAATTCATCCGGAATTAAGGTTTCACCCGTTTCCCATCCATCGGAAGAGCCGGTGAATTGATCCAGAATCCAGTAGAAACCGGCTGTATCGGGACCGGCTACAATGTAGCAGTAATCCCAACCACTTTCAATGTCATACCAGGCCCAGCCGCCCATGACCGCAGTTCCGGTCACGCCGGACAGGTCAAAGGGTTTCAGGAGCCAGGAAACTGAATTATTGGGATAATCATCTGCCAATACCGTTCCCCATACATTACTACCGCTGTGAGCGGAGTCGGGTCCGTCAAAGGCCGTTGGTGCACCCCATTCCCAGTCGCCATCGCCGGCAAACAGACCATTGTCCGCTTCAAAATCAGTGGCATAGGGAAGAATTCCCGGTGCCAGCGGTGTGGCTACCGCAAGGTTAGAGAACAGGGATTCACCTTCATCATATTGACTGGTAACGGCATACCAATACGTAGTACCGTTCACCACCGTCAGGTCAGAGTAGAACAAGTCCGTTACTCCCGTAGCGACCTGGGCGAAATTGTCACCGCCATCTTCCGAACGATACACGTTGTATCCGATGAAAGCGCGGTTACTGTTTTGTACCGGAGCCACATGGTAATTCCGACCCTTAACCAACGTACCAAGAGTAATCTTTTCTAACCTTTGGGTTGGTGGTTCGGTCATGTTCTTATCCATGCTCGTGGCGCCGACAATCGCATCACCATAGGGAATCGAGCTGGGTTCTATCGTGTAGTTTCCGGGGGTCACATCCGAACGTACCGGAGCACCCATGACAGCATGAATCATCCAATCATGATTTAACCATTGATTCCATTCCACGCCACCGTCCATGGTCCAGTAGCTCATTCCGTCCGGCATGGCATCATCTGAACCCACAGCATAATCATTGGCCGTGGTCCATTCGGTCACGATATGGAAAGGAACATTACCGGTGATTGAAACACCGGCATCGACAGAAACCCAAACCGGTTGATCATCTACGGGATTAAAGGAAACTGTATACGGTCCACCCAGAATATTGGTCTCATCGGGTTCACCGTTGTCATCACCGAAGACATAGAAATTGATATCCTGGGGCGTTACGTTAAAGGATCGCAAGAGAACCTTTATCTGATCAACGGTATTATCCTCCGGCCACATATAAGTTTCACCAAAGTAATACAGGCCGTCAGCATCCGGTGCCCCAACCCAATACCACGCTTCGGCGGTTCCGTCATCCCAGAAAATTTCCCAGGGACTCATGGGTTCGTTCCAGTACAAGTCGACGACTGCGTCACCCGGTTCGGCAACGACGTTACCGGGAGGATGACCAAAAGGCGGTGTAATCGCTGTAGCGCAGGCTTCATTGGAACCGTCTGATTCGGTGGAATCGGCCAGAATCTGAGTTACGTAATAGCAGTATTCCTGATCCAGAACGCCGGAAGTGTCATGATATCCACCGTTAAATGCAAAGTCTATCGGCGGCAGACTGTCTACCAGCAGAATACTGTCCCGATACACATTGTACAGCGGGATATAATCCGGTTCAAGGATAACAACATCCAGGGAATCACTGTTGTTAGTATAGTCGGATTCTTCAAATTCCATGTAGAAATTGGCATAGACCGCCACCGAGAAAGTTCCCGGACCAATGTTGGCATATTCCAACCCGTAAAGCAGGAATTCCTGAGAATCACCCGGTGCAAATACATCGGGATAAACTTCACCAATATATTGATCGTCAAGGAACCAGGCCACGGTTCCACCATCGCCCCAGAAGGATTCGGCATCCGCAGTACCAATATTGGTTACCACCGCAGTTACGGTGTCGGCACTCTGGGTCATCGAAGTGATCTCCAGATCAGCCATGGGTAGCGGTCCGGTTGTAGCCGTGACACTCAGTACATAATCGCCTTCGCTGGATCCGTATCCATCCACAACGATGTAGTAGGTTCCCGCTGGCAGATTATTGGCGACAATCATAGATTGTAAACCGGCACCGCCATCGTCATCAAAATAGAGGTAATCACCGGCGCAATCATCATACAGAAAGAGCTGGGTATCAAAACCGGAGCCATCTGTGGAGATTGTCACATGAGAAAGTTCAGTCGTAATAAACTGAAAGACCACATCACCAGCTGAGTTAAAAGATCCAAAATCATCAGCAAAACCAGATGTTGATCCGGTTGTATCAAACGGCAAAGCGTCAATGATGTACGGATCAGAGCAATCATCGCCCAAGAGGCGGGCGTTGCCAAGATATTCCGCTTTGGAAACGTGCGACTCTCCAACGTCCGGGTTTTGATCCTTGGCAATGGTTTTCCGTTTTAAACCACTGCGGTTGGCAATTGTGGTGATCGGGTCTTGCACAAAGACTTTCTGTTGAAGCAGCGTTTCAGCACCACGTACAACGGAAGTGTCGATCACCGGAGCCGGATTCCAGAACAGGTCCACATAACCAAATCCGCTGAAAGCCTGCAAATTCTGTGGGATAATTGGAGGAGCGGGGACAACAATATCATGGTAGGCACTATTGTTGGTTTCGTCTGATTCCTGTGTATCGTTATCAATATCAGCGATAAAACCAACATGGTAAGTTCCGATACCAACGTTATCCCAGGTAAAGCCGTAGAGCGCGAAAGTGTCGCTGGCCCCGGCGGCCAAGGCCGGTCCGGCAGCATAGCGCAAGGTGTCGCCATCCACATCCCAACCGTGGTAATCGGTACCAAAACCTAACCATCCGGGAGAATCTGCGTCGCCCTGGTTGGTCACCACGGCAAACACCGTGTCAGCATCATCCCACATGGAAGAAACGACAAAGTCAACCATAGCGCTGGTTTCGGAAAGTGTGAACAGGAATGAATCTGCTGACCAGTAGTCATCCCAATAGATTTTATAGGTGACACCGGCCTGGGAACTGAAGGTTACTTCAGAGGCATAAGAATATTCACTACAATAAATATCATCGTTGTACGCGACCTGGTTACCATCACAGGCGTCATACACAGAGAGACGAGTATCTACCAATTGGCCGGTGTAACAGGATGAAATTGTAATTGATCCGTCAACCGTTGCTGTGTATTCATACCACACCGGTGCGCCAGCAGTGCTGTTTTCTCCGGCAATTGCCGGGATCGGATTGTCACATCCAGCACCCTGAACAATAGTATTAGGATGGGAACCAAGGAACTGGAACGTATTCTGAGGTAAAACATGCCATTCAGAATTCGTTGAATCAGTCCCCGCGGAAGAGGCCCAGTCCGTGTTCCCATGAAGAACGCTTGCTTTGCGGACAAGCGTGTGATCCTTTGTAGCAGCTGTTACACCAGCAACATCCCAACCAGAACCGGGATCGACAAGATCATAAGCTCCTATAATATCAATAATGGTTGTGTCCGTACCAACGACTGAACACAAAGCACGAACATCATCACCATTAAACGCTGTTATATAATAGGGAGAGCCATATGCATACGAAGTATCGGCAACATCCAGAATGGCCTGATCGGCACTACTATTGGCTATCACGTAGACATCTCCGGGAGCAATGGCTGCACCGTTCGGGAAAGGAAAGGCTTCGCTCCAAGCGTTGCCATTATAATTTCCGCGAATAATGTAGTTTGATAAATCAACCGTATCCGTGGATGAATTATAAATTTCCAGTGCCTTATTGTTGCTTGATCCTTCGATGTATTCAGAAAAGAAAAGGGGATCGGGGGGTGTCGGCGCTGTGAATAAAATGGCTTCGCCGTCGTAAACCAACTGTGGGTCTCCATTGTATTCAATCAGCGAACCAACAGTACCATCAATATTTTCAATCCCAACGGTAGCAGAAACGCCATTGTCATAATTATTAAAATCTACATCAAGATATTGGAAAACAATATTGTTGGACGTTTCATATAATATTGCCTGGAACGTTCCGTTGTTATCATAGGGTGAATACCTTCCCGCATCCTGCCAGATGATAACAAATTGGCGGTTTGGTTCTGTACCAACCACTTTAGTGCGAATCGATCCACCACCATAGTTGGTCCCGTAAGGCGATTGATTTATTTTAAGATCATCCCAGAAGGGCGCAAACATATTTTCCGGTCCGCTGGAAGAGGGTATTGTATAGTTGCTATAATAAGAACTGCCCGGGTCATCACCAAAGCTTGCCCACCCGTTTGTAGTCAACCAAAGATTTGTATACCAGTTTCCGTAAAAATAAAACGGGAAGGGTAAGGAAATTTCACCTCGTACATCATCACCATCTACAACTCTATTCAGCGAACCCGTAGTGTCAACCCAGGCATAGGTTGGTCCGGAAGCATCATAGCTTGTAGTCCAGGTGTATCCATAAGCATCAGGTCCACCGGACGTTGGGGCGGCATCGCCTCCCAAAAGTACGGTATCCGGTGAAGAGGCGGCATCGGAAACAATAATCAAGTCGCCTGTAAAATCTGTTCTGGCTGGTGCTGAAGAAGTGAAGGTAACCGTTACATCCAGGGAGCTGTCTTGCAACACGGTTGCAGAGGTTACATCTACGGTGAAAGCCGTATTCGTAGAGGTGATGCTGGATATATTCAGCGTAGCGCCACCGGTGTTTGACACCGTTAATACCTGATCGACAGACATTCCGGGGATGACCGCACCGAACCCGAGGGAATCGGCAGACACGGTTAAAATCGGGTCGGTCGGGGCTTCTTCTACGGTAAGTAAATCAACAAATGTATTTTTAACACCCCAATCACTTACTCCGGTAAGTTTAAATCCAGTGACATCGAGGCCCAAGGAATAAGAAGCCAATACCCAGGTGGATCCAGATCCGTAAGTATCAATAGTATCAATTGGTGTATAGGTTGCACCGTCGGTTGTGGTGGCAACGATTAATTGTGCCGGTGTATAACTGCTGCCATCATCCCACCAATAAAATTTTAATAACGGCGCTGTCGCTGTGCTTAGATCAATAGCAGGGGAAATCATTGATCCTTGCGTACCGGAGGAATAATCATAATTATTGAAATCCGCCGCATAAGATCCATCATAGGCTGATCCGGGACCGTGATCTGTCCCGTCATCCTGAATCCACGAACCCGTTCCCGAAGCAGGATCCAACGTCCAACCAGTTGGGGGCCACGTCTCAAAACTTTCTGTAAGATAAATTGTGCGTGATGCACTTAAAAAACTTTTTGGATAAAATACAACTGTCGATTGCTCTATTAAATTGTTTTCATCCGCAATTTGTTTATCAGCAAAAGTGAGCTGTTCATTATTATCAATTTTTTGTTTTACTAAACCAACCGGTGTATTGTCTTCGCTGATTGTGTTGGTTTGACCACCAAAAACAATCGCGAGAGCAACGGTTGAATAAACAACTATGTTTAACGTTCTACGCCACATAGGTCCTCCTAATAGGGTTCGTTCAGGGTTTGAAGTTGAAATATTGGTGTGAGCGCTTGTGTTGTTACACCTTCCCCCAAAAAAGGGGTGCTCGAATCCCACGTTCTCCAAATCAATTGGCAGGAATATAGGCAGGGGGTTTCAACCCTGTCAAGAAAATGCTTGAGCAATTGTGAGCGTGGTCACAAAAAAGAGAAATACCTGGCTTATGCAGGAATCCGATTCAGTTCTTGCCGGGCTGAATTCACCAGATTCTTCAGTTGCAAATCCGACGACAAACGGCTTTCTATTTTTTGACAGGCGTGCATAATTGTTGTGTGATCCCGTCCACCAAAATAGAGTCCGATGGACGAAAGCGAGTTGTTTAATATTTCCCGGCAGAGATAAATGGCGATCTGTCGGGCCTGGGCAATATGTTTGGTTCTACGAACACCGACGATTTCTTTTTCGGTCACATTGGTCAGCCGGGATACTCGCCGCACAATATCTTCAAATGAAAGATCTACGAGAGCCCGTTGGCCCAGACGCTCCCGGACAACTTTTTTTACCAGTTCCAAATCAATTTCCCGATTGAACAGCGAGGATGTGGCCAGAAGACGAATGATTGTGCTCTCCAATTCCCGGATGTTATCCTTAATATGTGTGGCCATAAATTCTATATACGTATAAGGTAACTCCAACCCGTTCATTTCCGCTTTTTCCAAAAGGATGGCCACCCGCGTTTCAAAATCCGGTGGTTGTATATCCACCGAAAGTCCCGACTGAAAGCGAGACAAAAGACGTTCCTGAAGTCCCTTCATTTCTCCGGGGTATTGATCAGCGGTCATTACAATTTGTTTTCCAGCTTGATAGAGAACGTTGAACGTGTGGAAAAATTGCTCCTGGGTCTGTTCTTTTCGCTGGAAAAATTGTATATCGTCAATCAGGAGTATGTCGGCCTTTCGGTAGTAGCGGGAAAATTCCACGGTTTTATTCTTCTGAATACTGGAAATAAAATCCTGGGTGAATTTTTCACTGGATGCGCTGACGATTTTTATCCCCGGGCGGGTCTGCAGGATATGATTACCAATGGCGTGCAAAAGGTGGGTTTTTCCCAAGCCCACACCACCGTAAATCACCAAGGGGTTGAAAGTACTTTGTCCCGGTGATTCAGCAACGCTGAATGCGGCCGCGCGGGCAAATTGATTATTGGCGCCTTCAATAAATGAAGTAAAAGTATAATTCCGGTTTAACAGCGGTGGTGTCGTTTTCGCACTTCGCTCCGAACGGATCAGCGGTTCTTCTCCTGCGGTAACAGACTTTACCGTTTCCGGAGATACGGTATACTTAATCGACAGGTTCTGCTGAAAATCGTTTTTAAAAATTGTATCCAGAGTTCGCCGGTAATGACTTTCAATCCATTCATAAAAGAATTGGTTGGGTACTTCCAAAATTATTTCCGACGGTGTTTCGGCAATACACGTAACCGGCTCAAACCATGTATTATATGCATGGTCGGTGAGTCGCTCTCTAAGAAGGTCTTTGGTCTTGGCCCAAATCATTGATTATACAGATGCCCTTTTAGTTATCCACAGGTTTTCCACAGAAGAATTGTACCTAAAAATTAGAGCGGAAAGCGAACGCAAAACCAAGACCTTTTATCTTTTTTCACATTATTTTCTCTTTTGTAACCCCTTCACCGGCCACCGGGAAAAAGAGGTTTATTCTAAGGGGTAACCGATTGTATTTTTGCGGGCTCAAAATGGAGTGAAAATGAAAAGAACCTTTCAACCCAGTAATCGTAAACGTAAAAACAAACACGGATTCCGCTCCCGGATGCAAACCGTCGGTGGACGCCAGGTTCTTAGCCGGCGTCGTCGAAAAGGTCGCAAACGGCTCGCTGTCTGACCGGAACCCTGCACCCGGAAAAATCGGAGCGGCGGGTTGTGCCTGGCATAGCCGCCGCCTGTTTTTTTAAACGCGTTCCCCTTATAGTAATTTCTCTTAAAAAACGAAACTTATTCCATGGATAGAAATACCGTTCTGGCTTTTTTTCTGATCGCCCTGATACTTATTGCAACCCCGTTTTACATGAATAAGGTGACACCTCCGCCACCTAAACGAGAAATCACCGCTGATTCGGTTGCGACGGAACCATCCCGGAATAAAGTTAAATCCGCCGAACCCGTTGAAGCACAAAATTACGAACCGATCATATCTTCCCGTTCCGTACCCGTTGCAGATTCCCTGATGATTACGATGATTACTGTAAACACCGATTTGTACACAGCGGTTGTAAGCTCAAAAAACGGCGGTTCGCTGATTTCGTTTCAGTTGAACAGATATACCATGAATGATACCGAAGCGGTAGAATTAATAACACCCCGGAATAGCAACAATCTTTTGGTTAGCACTCTTTCCATTGATGGTGACCCGCTTGTTCTGGATAACAACTGGCAGATTGCATCTCCGCCAACTGAAATAAATGTTTTCAGAAAACCTCAAAGCCTTACGTTTTCCACCACGGTTTTCGGCGGCAAAGAAATCACCAAAACGCTAACTTTTTATCCCGGTTCCTATAAAATCGATGTTGAAACGGATTTATCTGTTGTCGAAGAAAACCTTTCCGCGGGAACGTTTCAGTTATCATGGAGCGGGGGTATGCCTATTACCGAAAAAAACAGCAAAGATGACTTGTTTTATTTTCGGGGCTACGTGAACCAGGCCGGAGAAATACAAAATCCCAAGATTCCCAAGAAAAAGGAATTAAAAAGCAAAATGACCGGCAGTACAAATTGGGTTGCCGTTCGATCCAAGTATTTTGCCGCGGCGCTTATCCCCCAGACACCGGGGATGGGTGCAGAAATCAGTGGCATGTATCAAAATAAAACCGTTCCGCTATATAACGTTTCGCTTATCCTTTCCGCTTCCCAGGATCAAATTACAACTCTTTATATCGGACCTTTGGAGTATAAACGAATTCACGGTATGAATGTGGATTTAGAAAAAATCATGACCTTGGGTTGGTCCGTTATTCGACCCATCAGTCGCGGTATCCTGGCTTTGCTTACGTATACACATAAGTGGATACCTAATTATGGTGTCATCCTTATTCTCTTTGCAATTGCCGTAAAAATAGTTGTTTATCCCCTAACCAAGAAGAGCTACCAGTCTACTAAGAAAATGCAGCAGGTTCAGCCGATGCTGGCCAGTCTGAAAGAAAAATATAAAGGTGATCCTCAAAAGCTGAACAAGGCCACCATGAATCTGTACAAGGAATACGGTGTAAATCCACTGGGCGGCTGCCTGCCGGTTGTATTGCAAATGCCGTTGTTGATTGCACTTTTCCAGGTCTTTCGTTCCACAATTGAGTTACGTGGCGCACCTTTTGTCCTGTGGATAACTGATTTATCGGCCCCGGATACTTTAATGTACATTGGCGGTTTCCCGCTTAATATTCTGCCCATTGTCATGGCAGTTACCATGTTGCTCCAGCAAATGATGATGCCCACAACCCAGGCGGCCGGACAACAAAAACAAATGACCTATATTATGAATCTGGTGATGCTGTTTATCTTTTATCGTTTCCCCAGCGGATTGAACCTGTATTATACCCTATTCAATGTGCTGACAATCGTACAGCAGAAATATTTAACCCCAACCGAGGAAACGCTGGTCCCGGTTTCATCAGGGAAAAAACCGAAGAAAAAATGATCGAACACGATACGATTGTCGCCCCGGCCACCCCTCCCGGTGTCGGCGGACTGGCGGTCGTTCGTCTTAGCGGACCCCAATCCGGCGACATCCTCAAGGCTCTTGATTCCCAACATCGTCCGCCTAAACATCGTCAGGCGACCTTTCTCCGCCTGGAAGATTCCACCGGTCTTATCTTTGATGATGCGATGGCTACGTTTTTCCGGTCTCCCAATTCCTATACCGGTGAGGACATGGCGGAAATTTCCTGCCATGGAAATCCACTGATTGTACAACAACTGGTGTCCAGTTGTTGTACTCGTGGCGCTCGCATCGCTGATCCCGGAGAATTCACCAAGCGGGCTTTTGTCCTTGGGAAAATGGATTTAATCCAGGCCGAAGCCGTGGCATCTTTCATTGAGGCTCAATCTCTGGAAAGCACTCGTTTACATCATCGGCTCCTTCGGGGTGATTTATCGACCCGACTGGTCGCCTTAAAAACAAAATTAATGTCACTCCTGCAATCCGTGGAATATGCGCTGGATATTTCCGAGGAAGAAATCGAACCGGGTTTTCTCCCCGGTCTATTGAAAGACACAACTTCTCTCGACAGATCTACAAGCAATTTATTGGCTACCTATCAGCGGGGTCACTTGTTAACTTTTGGCGCTACTGTTGTACTTACCGGTCCCCCAAATTCCGGTAAATCCACATTGTTAAATCGTCTGTCCAACTCAGAACGGGCGATCACCAGCCCTGATCCGGGTACTACCCGAGATTTTATTGATGTACAGTTTACGTTAGAGGGGATTCCTGTTACCCTGATTGATACCGCCGGTCTCCGCGAAAGCAGGGATTCCATAGAAGAAGCGGGAATTACCCGGACACGCACCCTTATGAAAGATGCTGATATTCTGGTTTGGATTCAGTCTGCAACGGACAAATCTCCGGAAGAATTATCTTTACCTAAAAAGCCGGACATTGTTCTGTTGAATAAATCCGATTTACTGGATAGTTCTATGAAAAATACTGATCCGAATGTTCTGTTTATTTCGGCTCTTTATGGTGACGGAATGGAAGCTTTCAAATCGAAACTTTTAAAAAATTTAGGGGGGGCTCCATTGCTCTCGAGTGGCGTTGCGCTCACCACTGCCAGGCAGCATGCGGCATTGATTTCCTTTCAGAGGCCGATTCGACAATCGCTGACAATTTTACACTCCCCAAACCCCTCCCTGGAGCTGATTTCTTTTGAATTCCGGGACGCCTTAGAATCCTTGGATGTTTTATTGGGCAAAACAACGCCGGATGATATTATCAGGGCCATTTTCAGCAATTTCTGCGTCGGAAAGTAGTTCCACGTGAAACACGAAGAGTTTGACATCCTTGTTGTCGGTGGTGGTCATGCCGGGGTAGAAGCCGCTTCCATCGCCGCGTATCTGGGACGAAAAACAGCTTTGATTACTATGGATCTTCGCAGTATCGCCCGAATGTCCTGTAATCCGGCCATCGGAGGACTGGCCAAGGGTCAAATCGTTCGCGAAATTGACGTGTTGGGTGGTATTATGGGCCGTTTCGCCGATTGGGCCGGTATTCAGTTTAAAATTCTCAATCGCTCCAAGGGCCGGTCGGTCTGGTCTCCCAGGGCACAGGTGGATAAACGGCTGTATGAGCAAGGTGTTCAGCGGCACTTGTCCCGATTAAAGAACTTAACTCTGATCGCCGCAGAGGTGGTAAATTTTATTGACGCCCGTGGCCAAATTGAGGGCGTTATTCTTTCCGACCAGACCAGAATTGCCAGCCGGAATGTTATTTTAACCTGTGGTACTTTTCTTAACGGATTAATCCATATAGGTCGGCAGAAAATACGTGCCGGGCGAATGGGAGAGTCGGCCGCAAACGGAATTACAGAAGCATTACACGCACGGGGGTTTTCTACCGGCCGTCTAAAAACTGGGACACCTCCGCGACTGGATGCGGCGACGATTGACTGGTCCCTAACGAAACCGGTACGCGGTGATGATAACCCGGTTCCCTTTTCCTACCGGTCGCATAATTTTGATCCGCCGAATGTTCTTTGTCATCAGGTTTACACGTCCGAATCGGTTCATGAAATCATCCGGGAAAAGCTAATCGAATCCCCCTTGTATTCCGGCGATATTCACGGAACCGGTCCCCGCTATTGTCCTTCGATCGAAGATAAAGTCTATCGTTTTGCCCATCATTCTAAACATTTGATCTTTTTAGAACCGGAATGGACCGGCTCCCGGCAAATCTATGCCAATGGGTTTTCCACCAGTTTGCCGGAAGATGTTCAGTTGGAGGCCTTGCGGAAAATACCGGCGTTGAAAAATGTGGAATTCCTGCGACCCGGATATGCTATCGAATACGATTTTATTCCTCCCAGACAACATAAGAATACCCTGGAATCCAAAGCGCTTGCAGGTTTGTTTTTCGCCGGACAGGTTAATGGCACCTCAGGTTATGAGGAAGCAGCCGCCCAGGGTTTGGTCGCCGGAATCAATGCCGCCGCACGATCCGCCGGAACCGAACCTTTGATTCTTGGCCGGAACGAAGCCTATATCGGAGTACTCATTGATGATCTGATTACCAAGGATACGGTGGAACCCTATCGCATGTTTACATCTCGCGCAGAGTTTCGGCTTCTCCTCCGTTTTTCAAATGCTGATGCACGACTGCTATCCCATGCAAAACGTATTCATCTTCTTCCGCAAAAAGAAATCCTTTTCCTGGAAACCAAACAAAACCTGACCCGGGCGGTCGACGCCTGTCTCAACACCTCCCTTTCTCCCGATGAAATGAACCCCGTTTTCGTGCGTTCCGGGACCAAACAATTAACCCAAAAACAACCGGCCCGAGCCCTATTGAAACGACCTGAAATAAGGATTTCCGATTTGCCGATTGTCTTTCCCGATTTTCCTGCGGATTGGGGGTCGTGGTTAAAAAACGAAATCCTTAGCGAAGCAGAAACAGAAGTCAAATACGAAGGATATATTCAACGCCAGTGGGAGCAGGTACAAAAATCCAGACGGCATGAAAAAATATCGCTGCCCGCTCACCTGGATTATTCCGGTTTATTGGGGCTGTCCAACGAGGCCCGCGAAAAGCTTAGCGCCATTCGACCACAAACACTGGGCCAGGCCATGCGAATTCAAGGCATAAGCCCGGCGGATATAGCCGTATTGTCCGTTTACCTGGTCCGAAAATGACGCTCTCCGTTTCACGTGAAACAGGAATTAACCCTGAACAATTTTTCCGGGACTATGTACTACCGGAAATAAATTTTTCCCGTGAATCAGTTTGTGTGGAAAACCCGGCCCTGCCCCTGATATTGTTTTCCACTTTTCTTCGGCATAACAAAACACTCGTACTTCCCTGCACCGATTCCGTCGCCGCAGAAGAAGTGTATCGGTTATGCTATAATTTCTGGCCCGAAGTAACGCTATATTTTCCCGACGACGACGCAGATTCCGATTCGGTCACCGGATTCGGACTCCGCACGGACCGTTTCCGGTCGGAAGTTGTCAATGCTCTGAAAACGGATCATCGTAACCTTATTATCTCCACCGCTTCCGCTCTCCGGGAAAAGGTATTGGCGCCTATAAAAAAGGTACATCCGGGGTATTTCATGCGAACCGGAGATCAGATCGATCGCGACCTGCTTATACGTGATCTGTCAGCCTGGGGATATTCACCGGAAGACGTGTGTTTGTCGCCAAAAACGTATACGGTTCGGGGCGGTATTCTGGATGTATTTCTTCTCTATTCCGCTTACCCGTTGCGGATAGAATTTTTCGGCGATGTAATAGATTCCATGCGGCTGTTTAATCCTTTATCGCAACGGAAGGTGAAAGATGTCCGTTTGATGGAAATATTGCCTCCACCCGACGGGAATTCGCTCTCTGATCCGATTTCATTTCTGGAACGCTACCCGGATCTTCAACAAATCAAATATGAACGGAATTCGGGAACATCGGCCACCTTAATGTTCCAATATCTGCCGGATTGGAAACTTCGTTCGCTTGATCGGTTATCCCTGTCCTGGTTGCAAACTCACCGGGATGCTTTTCAAACCATGGTTTCTTCCCGGAAAGTGCTGATTGTTTTCACGGAAACCGGAGATCAAATAAAGGCTCTGAAACCCCTATTGCCAAAAACATCAATATTTGTAATCGGCTCTCTCGATTTTTCTTTTGATCTTCCTAGCGCGGAAATCCTCGGTTTGTCGGCTGCTCGGCTTTACAATCGCGATTCCACTACAAAAACACGCTGGGATATTGAATCATCTCATCATCAAATTCAGGTTTCATCTATTTCCGATTTGGATTGGGGTGATTATCTCGTTCATCAGGATTATGGCGTGGGGCGATACCGGGGACTGGAAACGGTAACGTCAAAAACATCTCAACAGGAATGTATTCGGATCGAATACGGCAATAACGGGGCGGTTTATGTTCCGGTGGAAAAATTTAACCGTGTCCATAAATTGATTGTATCGGCCAACGCGCCACCCACTCTCTCTACGCTGGGAACCAATCGTTGGCAGCAGCAAAAACGTCGCGTTAAGGCAGTTACGGCAACAGTGGTGCAGGAGATTATCAATGCGTACCGATCCCGACAGCATCCGCGCGGTTTTACATACGATAAAAATGATGAATTATATGATGCGCTAGTGGCTTCCTTTCCCTATGATGAAACCGAGGATCAACGGCAGGCGATTCTTGCTGTCATGCACGATATGGATCAACCAAAACCCATGGATCGGCTCATCTGTGGTGATGTTGGTTTCGGAAAAACCGAAATTGCCTTACGGGCTTCTCTTCGGGTCGTCGCTTCAGGGAAAAAAGTTTTATTTTTAACACCCACAACCATCTTGGCCGATCAACATTTTATCTCCACAAAATCTCGCTTGGAACCCCTGGGCATCCGCGTTGAGTTATTATCTCGTTTTCGCACACTTCGTCAGCAAAAACAAATCCTGGAAAAAATGCTGACCGGCGATCTTGATCTGGTCATCGGTACCCATCGTCTGCTTTCCCCTGATGTACAATTCCCCGATTTGGGATTATTGATTATTGATGAGGAGCATCGCTTCGGAGTCCGCCATAAAGAAAAATTGCGCCAGTTAAAAGCATCTGTTGATGTGTTGATCCTGACCGCAACGCCTATACCGCGAACCCTGCAACAATCGTTAACCGGAATACGCCAGATCAGCAAAATCGACACTCCGCCCAAAGCACGGAAACCCATTCAAACTTCGGTGAGCTATTTTAATTGGAATCTGGTTGAACAACATATCAAATATGAACTGGATCGCCGTGGACAGGTTTACTTTTTACACAATGATGTTCTTTCGCTCCCGTTTATAGCTGAAAAAGTTCAACAACTGTTCCCGAGCGCACGCGTATCCGTTGCGCACGGTCAAATGAAAAGTCGGGATTTGGAGCGTATCGTACTTTCCTTTTTCGCGGGAGATGTTGATGTGCTGATCTGCACGACAATAATCGAATCCGGTCTGGACGTCGCGAATGCGAATACAATCATTATCAATGAAGCTCATCGCTTTGGCCTGGCTCAGCTTTATCAAATTCGTGGGCGTGTTGGCCGTAGCTACCGTCAGGCCTATTGCTACTTATTCATCCCGCGCGGACGAGTGCTGGGCAAACAGGCCTATCAGCGACTGAAAGCAATCGAACACTTTACATCGCTTGGTTCCGGTTACGATATTGCCCGGAAGGATTTGGAAATACGCGGTGCGGGAAATTTGTTTGGTTTTAAACAAAGCGGCCATATCGCAACCGTGGGCTTTGACCTTTACTGTAAACTTTTGCAGGAAGCCGTAGATGAAGCCTTGGGAAAAAAAACCAATCGACAATATCCGAAAATCGTATTCCATGGCGATGCGTTTCTATCTGTCGATACGATCCCCTTGGTCCAGGATCGACTCTATTTCTACCAACGATTGTCATCGGCGGAATCGGTAAGTGAAATTGAAGATGTTCACACGGAATTGCGAGATCGGTTCGGTTCACTCTCAGAACCGGCACTTCGCCTCTTGGATCTTTCCCGGCTTAGAATCCGATTTACAGGAACGTCCATTTCGCGAATTGTTTTGTCTTCCGATTTCGTCACCCTTGATTTTACCGGTATAACCCCGTTTAAATCCCTGGAACAATTATTGAGCGTAACAACAAAGGTGCTGGTTTCAGAAAATGTTCCGTATCAGTTTTTCCCAGGAAAGAATGATTCTCTAACCCTTAAATTAAACTCCGGTTCTGAAAAGGATTCTTTTCGTTCCGTCCTTCTGCTGGCCGGTTTGTTTTCCATGAAAGTTACCAAAAAGAGTTCACCAAAAACATAATGTCACGATTACTGCTGCTTGTTCTGTTTCTGATTATCGGTTGTTCTTCCAAAAAAGATACGGCGCCTCCGCCAACGCCCGACAATCCCGTCGTTGCACGGGTCAACGGGGCCCGGTTGACCCTTAAAGAGGCCCGGGGCCGCTTACTGGCCTATGACCAGTCACAGGCAACCATGAATGATATTGTTTCCCAGTGGATAAACGAGGAATTACTCTATCAGGCCGCATTGCTTTCTGATCTTGATCGGGATGAAACGCTGACCAAGATGGTTCAAAATTACCGCCGGAAATTGTTGGGCGGCACCTTTCTGGACAGTCGCTCCCTGGAATTCAAGCCCATAACCTCCGGCGATGTGTCCTCCTATTATCAAGAGAACAAAACCATGTTTGTGCGAAACGCAGACGAGGCCCGTATTTATCACTTTGTTCTCCCCACGCTGAAAGAGGCCCGTTCTGTGTTTCGAACCCTGACGACGCGCAAATCGGGTGCTCAGCGTAAAGAACTTTTTACCGCTTACCGCGTTGACGCAATAACTGTGAAAAAGGGTTACTTGCTGCCAGAATTGGACGATCTTGTATTTCGGGCCAAATCGAGAGCAAGAATTTTGGGACCGGTTCAGACCGCTTCCGGTTATCACGTGATTGAAGTTTTGGAGCGACATTCAAAAGGTTCACAGAAGAGTTTGAACGAAGTTTATGATGAGATTTACCAACGACTAATCTCGGAAAAACGCGCTTTGGCGAATCTGAGGATATTGGATAGTCTTAGGTTAAGTTCACATATTGAAGTACTTATGGAGAATATCAATGATCAGTAAACGGCCAGTTTTGCTGGTAGCGGGGTTTATAACCGGGTTACTTTGTGCGCAAACGGTGGAAGCACCTCAGATAATCGAAGGAATCGCCGCCGTGGTGGGCGAAAATATTATTTTAAAAAGCGATGTGTCTCAATTGTCATCCATGACCGCTATGCAACAAAAATTGGACCCCAATCGCGATCCTGAAAAATATGTGAAACTCCAAGAAAATGTTCTTCAATCCTTGATTGATCAGAAAATTATGCTTGAAATGGCCAAATTAGATTCCGTTGAAGTTGAAGACAAGGAAGTCGATTCCGCCCTAGATCAACAGATCCAAAATATTATTGCTCAGGCCGGCAGCGAGGCTCGCGCCGAGGAAATGATGGGTCAGTCGTTGAAATCATTCCGTCGGGAATTTTGGCAGGATATGCACGACAGGCTGGTCACGGAACGCTATCAGCAACAGTTAATGAATGATATTAAAGTAACCCGGAATGATGTGATTCAGTTTTTTAATACTTATCGGGACAGCCTGCCTTCTTTTCCCACGGAAATCAAACTGCGGCACATTCTGATTCCGATTAAACCAAGCAAGACCAGTCAGGATGAAACGATTTCTCTGCTCGATAGCCTGAAGAATGAAATTATACACGGCGAACCCTTTGAAGACCTGGCTCGGAAATATTCACAAGATCCGGGAACGCGGGATCGAGGCGGTGATCTGGGTTTTGTCCGGCGCGGTACCCTGGTTCCCGAATTTGAATCGGTGGCCTTTACTTTGCCTATCGGCGATATCAGCGCTCCTGTTAAAACTGTTTTTGGATATCATTTAATTCAAACGCTGGAAATCAAAGGTGATCGAATCCACGTTCGCCATATTCTGATCCAGCCGAAGATTACGGATGCCGACGATTCCCGAACCTATGAAGAGGCACGTGTAATAGCCGATTCAATACAGTCGCTGGAATCCTTTAAAGCATTTGCTTTGAAGTATTCATCGGATGAACAAACTAAAAGTATTGGCGGTGACTTGGGTTGGGTAGATCCCAATAATTTTTCCATCCCCGAATTGGCGCAAGTGGTACCTTATTTAGAAAAAGGTCGGTGCAGTCCACCGGTGAAAACCGATTTTGGTTATCATTTGCTGTGGTTAGAAGATGTTCGGCCCGGAGGTGAGCCAAATCTGGATATCCACTGGGCCCGAATAGAAGAAATGGCCCTGAATCAGAAAAAGATGAAGTGGTTCCAATCATGGATCGAATCTGCCCGGTCCAGATTCACCATCATTCAGAACGGCTGAGTTTTCCACAAGACCTTTCCACATACCGTATAAATGATATTTGTCGAAGCCGTTATGCTCCGGGATTGTTTTCTTTCCAAACGTTATCCACTTTTTGATATCGCTTTTCCCCATAATTTCGGGCTTCAACTTTTCCCCGTATCTTCACATTTTGACGAATAAAAACAAGTTGTTATCCACAAAATTATCCCCTTATCCACCGGGCTTATTAAAATTAATTCTTTTACTATAAACTGGATTTATTTATATGGTTTACCCTGCAGGTGTATGTTGTCCCGCACTCCAAAATCCCTTGTGAAACGGGGAGATTTTCGGTAACATCAAGTGCTAAATCGGACATGAAAATTTTTAATCCTACAGATACAATTTTCACAGGAATCCTATGAAAATATCCACATCAAAATCAGAATTGCTTACCGTACTGCAAAAACTGTCCAAAACAGTTCCCGCCCGGTCTACGCTCCCGATTCTCAGTTGCGCCTTATTCAAGGTGGAACAAGATCAGGTCCTACTCCGAACAACGGATTTGGAAATCACCCTGGTTTCGCGCTTAACGGCCAGCATCGAAGAGCCGGGAGCCACGGCAATACCGCTACAAACATTATTGGACATTACTTCTGCGCTACCCGATGGAAGGCTCACAATTGCTTCCAACCCCGAAAACAGAATTGAATTAATTACCGAAACCGGCGTCTATGATTTAATGGGGAAATCAGCCGAGGAATTTCCCGCCCTGCCGGAGGTTACCGAACAACAAAATATCCAGATTTCAGGCAGCGTTCTGAAGTCAATTATCGACATGACTCTTTTTGCGGTTAGCCGGGATGAATTGAAACCGGTACTAACCGGCGTGTATTTCAACTTCACCGCCGAAAATCTTACCGCCGTAGCCACCGACGGCCATCGGTTGGTCCGGTATATTGTAAATGATTATGAAGCCGGGGGATATACGGGAAGTATGATTGTTCCTCGTAAATTTCTGAGCCTGATGAATAATCTTCTGGACAGAACGGAAACACTGGAATTATCCATGAGCGAAAACCATCTCACCGCATCCATCGGTGATGATTTTGTCTATACCCGGGTTATTGATGACCGGTATCCGGATTACGAATCAGTCATTCCCTCCGATAATGACAAGACATTGACCATCGACCGCGATAAATTATTGGGCGCCGTACGGCGAGTGTCCATTTTTTCCAATAAATCCACTCAGCAGATTGCGTTGCGACTGAGCCCGGAACGATCCCTGATTACCACCGAAGATCCGGAAAAAGCGTCCAAGGCGGAAGAAGAACTCCCGGCAGAATACGAAGGAGAGGATCTGCTGATTGGATATAATGCACTGTATCTGAAAGATATCATTGCCCATGTTTCGGATGAGACCATCGTTATTCGCTTTAAAACACCCATCAGTGCGGCGTTATTTTTCCCGAAAACACCACGGGAAAAACTGGATGTAACCATGTTGCTGATGCCTATTCGATTGAATGATTAGGCGCTTTTTTACCTCGGTTCAGACAAACACAAACATAAAATTCAATGCCGATTAAGGAAATCGAATTGATCTCATTCCGTAATCACAAACATGCAACCCTGAAATTCGGAGAACAGGTAAATGTAATCTGGGGGCCGAACGGCGCGGGGAAAACGTCCGTTTTGGAAGGCATTCACGTATTGTCCATCGGAAAAAGTTTTAAAACGTCAAAAAACAGAGATTTATTACAATCGGGTGCGACGCACTTTTCGGTAACCGGAACATTCTTTTCAGAAAACCGTGAAATGACGGTTCAGTGCAATCAACTGGCAGACGGCCAGCGACGATTTATCATTAACGGGAAAAACCTGAATCGAACCCGTGATCTGGTCGGGGCCAACCCGGTCGTTATTCTATCACCGGAGGAACAGGTTATTACCAGGGGATCACCGGGGGATCGCCGCCGTTATTTCAACCGGTTGTTTTCGGTGCTGTCCCGGGAATATCTGGATGTACTGAGCGAATATCAGCGAACCCTGAAGCAACGCAACGCTCTGCTTCAAAAGAACCGGCATTTACCAGCCGGAGAGCTGTCTGCCTGGGATCAGTCGCTGGTAACGCAAGGGTTTCGATTGTGGAATCTGCGCAAACATTTTTTAGACCTCTTTCGCGGGGAATTATCCCGAACGGTCTCTGAATATACCGATGAAACCGATCTTTCCATGTCGTTGCCCGGTGTCCCGGTACAATCCGAGGACGAATACAAAGATTCACTGGCGAAAACACACGACCGGGATCATCTTTTGGGCCGGACCGGTTTCGGGCCCCATCGGGATTGCATTGAATTCAAACTGAACCGGCACCCGTTACGTGATTACGGCTCCCAGGGTGAACAGAAACTGGCCCTGATTTTGATTAAGATTGCCGAATTTTCGTTAATCAGGAATCAAACGGGAAAAACACCGACGTTCCTTCTGGATGATCTGTTTGCCAAACTGGATTTCCAGCATTCAGACCGCATTCTTTCGCTACTGAACTCCGGTGTTCAAACAATTATTACCACAACGGATTTGCTGGACATGGAAAACCACGGAATGGATATCCACCAAAACGATATGGTGACCGTTAAACTGGACTGAAATGGAATCGATCGGACATGCCATAGGACGTTTATTGAAGGATGTGGGCATAGACCGATCCGTGAAACAGCAAACGGCGATATCGCTTTGGCCGGAAATTGTCGGCCCCATTATTTCCGGCGTTACAGAGCCCCGGGACGTGGAACACGGCATCCTGACCGTGAAAACGGCCAATTCAACCTGGCGCCAGGAACTCTTTTTTCAGAAAAAAGATATTTTGAAAAGACTCAATTCCAAAATTGGAATTACGATAATTAAGGATATTCGATTCTTATGACACAAAGTGAAAGCAAAAAATACAGCGCAGAAAACATCAAAGTTCTGGAGGGTCTGGAGGCGGTTCGCAAGCGACCGGCTATGTACATTGGCGATACGGGAAAGCGCGGTCTGCATCACCTGGTTTATGAAGTCGTAGACAACAGCGTTGACGAAGCCCTCGCCGGATACTGTACACAGATCAGTGTAACCTTTAATCCCGATGGTTCGGTCACGGTGACTGATGATGGGCGCGGCATTCCTGTTGATATGCACAAAGAGGAAAAAAAACCGGCCCTGGAAGTCGTCATGACGGTATTGCACGCCGGGGGAAAATTCGATAAGGGATCGTATAAAGTTTCCGGCGGTTTGCACGGAGTCGGTGTTTCGGTGGTGAACGCCCTTTCGGAATGGCTGGTAGCGGAAGTGCACCGGGACGGAAAAATTTATCGCCAGGATTACCACCGCGGCGGAGTGAATTCTAAACTTACCGTCGTGGGGAAAACCCGAAAAACCGGGACAACGGTCAGCTTTATTCCGGATGGAGATATTTTCAGCGAGACCCATTTTGAGTACGATTTGATAGCCGACCGTCTACGGGAACTGGCCTATCTTAACAAGGGCCTGGAAATCACACTCACCGATAACCGAAAAGAAGAACCGGTCACGGATATATTTCACTTTAAAGGCGGCCTGGCCGATTTTGTACGGTTTCTGGACGAGGCTGCTCAACCGCTCCACGCAAAAATAATTACCGTGGAACGTGAAAACACAGAGGTTCCCGTTTCCGTGGCTGTTCGCTATAATGCGGGATATAATGAAAACGTGCTTTCCTTTGTGAATAATATCAATACTATCGAAGGCGGAACGCATCTCTCCGGTTTTCGCTCCGCGCTGACACGGGCGCTGAATAATTACGCCACCCGGAATAACCTGATCAAGGCCAAGCGCAACGAAAAGGTGAATTTGACCGGTGAAGATTTTCGCGAAGGTCTTACGGCGATTATTTCGGTGAAAGTGGCCGAACCCCAGTTTGAAGGTCAGACAAAAACCAAGCTGGGCAATGGCGAAATCAAAGGGTTGGTCGATGCCATCGTTTATGAGGGTATTCAGGATTACCTGGAACAGAATCCCTCGATCGGCCGAAAGATAATTGAAAAGGCGGTGATGGCGGCCCGGTCGCGCCATGCGGCGCGTAAAGCCCGGGAATTGATCCGGCGGAAGTCGGCCCTGGGGAGCTCAACCTTGCCGGGAAAACTTGCCGACTGTTCCAATCGGGATCCGGCGCTGTGCGAATTATATCTGGTGGAAGGTGATTCTGCGGGAGGTTCGGCCAAACAGGGCCGGGACCGGCGGTTTCAGGCGATTCTACCTCTCCGGGGTAAGGTTATTAATGCGGAAAAGGCCCGCCTGGATAAACTATTAAGCAATAATGAAATCCAAACCATAATTACGGCGCTGGGTGCCGGTTTTGGCGGTGGCTCCGATGACATCAACGGCGGCGAGCGATCCAGTTCGGATTTTGATATTGAAAAACTACGCTATCATAAACTCATTATTATGACTGATGCCGATGTGGATGGCAGTCATATTCGAACCCTTCTGCTCACGTTTTTCTATCGGAAAATGCCCGAGATCATAACCGGCGGTCATGTGTATCTGGCTTTGCCTCCGTTGTATAAAGTTCGTCAGGGAAAGAAGGAAATATATGCCTTTGACGACGCGGAACTGGAACGGGCCCAGGAAAAATTTAAACGGGATAATAAAACCCAAAAAATTGAAATCCAGCGCTACAAAGGTCTTGGAGAAATGAACCCCGAACAACTGTGGTCAACGACGATGGATCCGGAACGACGAACCCTGATTCAGGTAACCATAGAAGACGCCGTGGAAGCCTCCAGAACCTTCCAGGATTTAATGGGTAGCGACGTGGAAGCACGGCGGCATTTTATTGAGACCAATGCCAAATTTGTAGTTAATCTGGACATTTAATCATTTAGAAACGGAAGCAGTACCAACGTGGAAATTGCAAGAGATAATACCATCAGACGCGACATCGTAGAGGAGATGCGCGAGAGCTATTTGAATTATTCCATGTCCGTCATTGTTGCACGGGCTTTACCGGATGTGCGCGACGGGCTAAAACCGGTTCATCGGCGAATTCTGTATGGAATGAGTGAACTGGGAATGCAGTGGAATCGGGGCTATAAGAAGTGTGCCCGAATTGTGGGTGATGTGCTTGGTAAATATCATCCTCATGGGGATTCGTCGGTTTACGATGCCCTGGTCCGGATGGCCCAGGATTTTTCCATGCGCTATGAGCTGGTAGACGGTCAGGGCAATTTCGGTTCCATAGATGGTGATAATGCAGCTGCAATGCGATATACCGAATGCCGCATGACCCGTATCGGTTCGGAAATGCTGAAAGACCTGGACCGTGATACGGTAAACTGGGCGCCAAATTTCGACGAGACCCTCAAGGAACCCACCGTCCTTCCAACAATGGTTCCCGGGTTGTTGATAAACGGTTCGGAGGGGATCGCAGTGGGGATGGCAACTAAAATTCCGCCCCACAATCTGAGAGAAGTCATCGGAGGTCTGAAGGCGCTGATCGATAATCCGGATATTTCCACAGAAGACCTGATGCAGCATATTAAAGGTCCGGATTTTCCCACCGGTGCGTTTATTATGGGAATGGACGGTTTAAAACAGGCTTATCTCACCGGCCGCGGTAAAATCACGGTACGGGCACGTGCTTACGTCGAAACAACTCGTCAGGGAAAAGAACATATTATTATTTCCGAATTGCCCTATCAGGTAAATAAGGCGACGTTGATTGAAAAAATTGCCGATCTGGTGCGTGATAAGAAAATTGAAGGTATTTCCGATCTTCGGGATGAATCGGATAAAGACGGTATTCGAGTTGTAATCGAAACCAAGCGGGATGCCGTTCCGGATGTTATTCTGAATCTGCTGTATAAGCATACTCAGCTTCAGGATACGTTTGGTATCATTATGCTGGCCCTGGTCAATGCCGTTCCCCGGGTTATGAGCCTCAAGGAAACCCTGCAGCATTTTGTTAATTTCCGCCACGAAGTGGTTATCCGGCGCACGGAATTTGAACTGAAACAGGCCGAAGATAAGGCTCATATTCTGGAAGGGCTCAAAATCGCCCTCGATAACATTGATGAAGTCATAACCATTATCCGGAGTAGCAAAGACCCTGTCCGCGCCAAGGAAGGTCTGATGAATACGTTTGATCTTTCCGGGCGACAGGCTCAGGCGATTCTGGATATGCGCCTCCAACGATTGACCAACCTGGAAGTGGAGAAAATCGTAGAGGAATACAAGGCAACGATTCAGCACATTGCCCAACTGAAAAGTATTCTGGAAAGCCGGGCCCGGAGAATGGACATTATCAAGCGGGAGCTTACGGATGTTCAGGAACAGTTTGGCGACGACCGGCGCACGGAAATAATTCCTGTTGACAGTAATTTTTCCATCGAAGACATGATTGCCCAGGAAGATATGGTGATCACCATAACGCATAACGGGTATATTAAACGCACAGCGGTAACCACATATCGCAGTCAACGACGTGGCGGTCGGGGGATTCAGGGAGCGGCCTCTAAAGACGAGGATTTTGTTGAACATCTTTTTATTGCGAATACGCACGATTACATTTTATTCTTCACCGATCGCGGGAAATGCTATTGGCAGAAAGTTTATGACCTGCCGCAGGGCGGTCGGGCGACCCGCGGCCGGGCCGTTGTGAATCTCATCGGCTGTGAGCCGGGCGAACGCGTAGAAGCCTTTGTCAGTGTGAACACTTTTGACGATGAGCATTTTATTGTCATGGCAACCAAAAAGGGGATCGTTAAGAAGACGGTTCTTTCGGCCTACGGCCATCCGCGTAAAGGTGGAATCTATGCTATAGATATTCGTGAAAACGACCGGCTCATTGAAGCCAAAATTACCAACGGTGACAGTGACATTTTATTGGGAACCCTGGAAGGGAAATCCATTCGTTTTTCAGAGGAAGATATTCGTCCCAGCGGGCGTAAAACCATGGGCGTAAAAGGTATCAGGCCAAGCTCACCATCCGATGAGGTTGTGGGTATGCTGGTAGTCAAAAGGGAAGGCACGATTCTGGTGGCCACACAGAAAGGGTATGGGAAACGGACGGATCTTGTTCAATACCGAACACAGGCACGCGGCGGCAAGGGGGTGTTCACCATGCGGACGACTGAAAAAACCGGGAAAATGGTTTCCATCATGGAAGTGGTGGATACGGATGACCTGGTAGTGATTACCGACACCGGGGTCCTGATGCGTCAACCTGTCGCGGCAATTCGCACCATCGGTCGCGTAACCCAGGGCGTTCGTCTGGTTCGACTGGATGCGGGCGCCAGCATTGCCTCCATTTCAAGAGTTGTTAAGGAAGATGAGGCTGAAACGGAAGAAAAACAGGCGCCAACCGGCGAACAATTGTCTCTGAACGAAGAATCCGAATCTGAGGCGTGAAGCTTGCCGAACGACTTACGGTAATTGAGGATCGCGTCCGGGCCGCCCGCTTGCGTGGGGGACATAAACAATCCGTCACCCTGGTAGCGGTCACGAAAACACATCCGGTTGAAGCGATCATTGATTCCTTGAAGTCCGGCCTTACCCATATTGGGGAAAATCGCGT
>JAADGP010000080.1 GCA_013152315.1 FCB group bacterium | reverse complement strand
GGTTACTTTTATAAATGGAATGTGGACACGGCCTGGACATATACCACGAAGGAAATGGGTCTTTTCTATGTCCCCATACGTACCGACCTGGATGTGTTTCGATTTGAGATTGCCGCCCTGGATAATGACAGTCTGGTTGATCCCACGCCGGCGCAACTGGTTCTGCCGATAAAAAATTCACCACCCACCATCGATTTCCGGTACCGTAGCAATCCTTTTATTGCCGATATAAAAAGTGACACAAGTTTTACTTTTCCCACAAGAACATTTGTGTGGGATATTAACGACCAGGATGGTATCGAGACGGTGACGGATATTTTTTATGCCCTGGACGATACCTGTGCCACATGCTGGAAACGGTTGGACGCTGCTTCGTTCTCGAGTATTACCTTACAGGATATTACTCCGGGGTTGCATGTTTTCTATATCAAGGCGCGTGATATCGCCGGGGCGGAAAGCCCCATTGCCCGTTTCCCCGACGCGGATAACCCCAACGAACCGAATTATTGGAAGGTTATGCCCGTTGTTGGAGATGTGCTTTTGGTGGACGATTTTGTGCAGGACAGTCAGAATAAGGCTCAGTCCTGGTACCGCAGTGTCCTGGACTCCGTGTTGGGCGCCGGTAATTATTCGGTCTGGGAAATCGGCGAAGAGCTGCCCTATTCCTCCACGGATGTTTCCGCGAACCTGAATTATTTCGACCACGTGATCTGGTACTCCGCCTATACCGGCCGGGAGACGTATCTGGATGCCAGCGCGAATATTTTAAGTTTTGTTTTGAGTGGAGGCAATCTCTTTCTGGATGCTCCGGAATTAAAGGATACAACCTTCACCTGGTTTCCCCTTGATTCCTCATTTGTGTTGAATCCGTCGGGTCGTTTGTTGACCGGGCGGACCGTTGTTTCCCAGGTGTCTCCCGATTTGGATTTGGCAACTTCTGGCTTAATTGCGATCAGGGTTAAAGGCTTTGACCCTGACACTACCCAGTTTGCCCGGGTGGAAAGCCTGTATCGGTTACAGGAACCGGCAAGCAGTGCCGATGAGTGGACGGGGTCACCAAACGTGTGCAGCCTTGGACAGTTTCAGGTATCACCCACTGTTTTGTCAGGGAAAATCGTGCTGATGTCTTTGCCCCTGCATAATGGTTCCCGACCCATATTGGAGGGCAATGGATCGGCGGGAAAATTTATTGCTTATTTGTTAACGGAGGTTTTCCCGCAATGAAGCTGCGCTACCTGATTTGGCTCGCGATTCCCGTTTTATTATGGGGGCAAAACAGGGGAGCGCTGAAAGGCCGGGTGATTAATGCGGAAACAAAGGAGCCGTTGATCGGGGTTAACGTTATGATTAAAGGGACGTATTACGGCGCCGCCACCGGGGCCGATGGCAGTTACTTTATCACCGGTATTAACCCCGGAACCTATGATGTGGAAGCCTCAATTATTGGGTTCAAAGTTATGCTCCAGACCGGGATTAAAATCCGTCCCAGGCAAACAACAACCCTGGATTTTTCTTTGGAGGAAACCGTATTAACCTTGGGAGAAGAAGTCGTCGTTGTGGGAGAGAAACCGCTGTTCGACGTGGACGAAACATCCTCCATGTCCAGGATAAGAAGTGATGAGATTGCGAATAAAGTAGTATATAGTGTTGAGGATATCTTAGCGGAACAGATCGGTGTTACCAAACAGGATAATGAAATTCATATTCGCGGCGGGCGGGTTGATGAAAGCCTGTATATGATCGATGGTATGTCAATCAAGGATCCCCTGTCGGGTTATTCCGGTAATTTGTTTGTCACCGCCGAAAGCATTGAGGAACTGGAGATTGTTACCGGGGGATATAACGCGGAATACGGACAGGCCATGTCCGGGGTGGTGAACATCCGTTTGAAAGAAGGTCGGGATAAGTATGAGGGTTCCCTCAAATATACCAGTGACAATTGGCGGTTGCCCACGGATGTAATTACCCATTATAATACCGACCGTTTGGAGTTTAGTATCGGGGGGCCGGCTCTCATGCTGGAAAAACTATTGCCAAAATTAGGCCTGGATTTACCCGGTAAATTTTCGTTTTTTTCAAACGGTTACGGAAAAATATACGATGGCAATCTTCCGGGAGCCAGCAAACTATATCCCCATCGCAACTGGGTTCCTCCCAAAGGAATCTCCGCCGCCGCTGCAGATAAATTCATGCAATCCCTCGCTCAGCGGGAGAACAACGACTGGCACTTGCTGTATAAAATCACCTGGGCGTTATCGGCAAAGAAAAAATTCGGTATTTCGTATGACGCATCCCTGAATATCAACCAGGGTTATTTTATGCCCCGCGCTTTTTCATCCACTTACTACCCGTACCGTTATGAAAAAATTCTGGATAATTACAATACCATTACCCGGGAATCACGATTATTAAATATCAACTGGACACACACTCTGAGTACCCGCTCGTTCTACGAAATCGTCTTCGGCCGTTTTATTACGCTGGAACATAGCGCGGTTCGGGATTTGCCCTGGAGTGAATATAAAGAACGCCTCGATCTGAAACCCATCAATTATATTGTAACCGATCGGGACGGGAATATTCGTATTACCTATGGCGATGAATTCTATGATACCGGGTTTTCCCCGGAATGGTATGATGTTTCCAGCGATAATTACCGTATCGATGCCGATTGGACCTACCATACCAGGAAGCGCCATAAAATCAAGGCCGGCATTGAAAACACATTGACTGAAATCCAGGTTATCGATATTGAGGAACCGTGGACCGGTACCACCGGCATGGGGGCGAACTACGATATGTACCGCACCAAAACAGATTTCGGGGCTGTCTTCATCCAGGATCGAATCACTTTTGAGGGAATGACTGCCAATCTGGGTATCCGTTATGATTACTGGTTTCCCGGCAAATACGTGGAAGATGCCATTAATGACCCCAACACGATAATTGTTACCGATGCGGCACGGGAAAAATTTAAACGGGAAACTTTCGAACTGTTTGGTTATCGTGGGAAAGGACGACTGAGTCCCCGGTTTGGAATCTCACATCCGGTTACCGATAACGACGTGCTTTACTTTTATTATGGTCATTTTTCCCAATTGCCCACTTTTCAATATGTGTACGCCAAGTTAAAATCGACTTCCCAGTCGACCTACCAGGTTTTCGGCAATCCCAATTTGAACCCCAAAACCACCGTCCAGTATGAAATAGGGATCAAACATCGCTTCAGCGAAGACCAGGTATTGGAAATGAAGGCGTATTGGAAAGACATGTTTGATTATGAAACATCACAAACGATCACCCCTTCCAATCCGAAATATTCGCATTTGCGATTTAACATGTATTTCAATGCCGATTACGCGCGGGCTCGCGGAGTTGAAATCATAGTAAAAAGCCGCCTGATACGTAACTGGTACGCGGACCTGAACTTTAATTATTCCATTGTGACTGGAAAGAGTTCCACACCCTTGGACAATCTGCTTGTCCAGGCCGGTGAATTGCGTGAAAAACCGTTGGGTGAAAATTTCATGAGTTGGGACAAACCGTACAATTTCTTCAGCAATATCTATTATAATCACCCTTCGAATTGGGGTTGGTCTTTGCGTTTCGAATTCGAGGCCGGTCGCCGATATACCCGTTCCATTCCGGGCACGAATGAATATCCCGACGGCATAATCGAGATAAATGGTGAAAAATATTATGTCGGTACGCGTGAAGATGACAAACCTTACTTTTACCTGAGCGACTATAATCCCAAGTTTTTTAAAATGCTGGGACTGAAGCACGTCAACGGTTACAACACCATTGATCTGAAACTCTACAAGACAATTAAACTGGGGCGGATGAAAATCAAATTGCTTTTGGAAGTGGAAAACCTGTTTGACGAACGAATTCCCCGTCGGATTAACCCCTTTACGGGACGCGGATATAACCCGGGTGAGATTATTCCCTATTATTTGATTGAACGTCCGAATCCCAATTTTGACCCCTCCCGGGTACGGCGTCCACGCACCACCGAATTAGGATTGCAACTGATTTTCTGATGAAGAGAATTACCGGCATTGCGCTTCTTCTTTTGCTCCCGCTGACCTCCGGTGGGGCACAGAACTTTTTCCCCATATTGGGCGGACAACGGGCGGGGACCTCCATTTTCACGTTTTTAAAGATTGGTGTCAGTGCCCGCGCGGCCGGAATGGGTGAGGCGGTTGTGGCCCTTCAACAGGACGCCACCTCCCTCTACTATAATCCGGGTGCGATTGCGCAGTTTGACAAGACCGAATTTTCCGCTACCCGTATTCAATGGCCCGCCGATATCAATTACGATTTTTTCGGAATCACGCGCAAATTGTACGGTCGGCATTACCTGGGATTGAGCGCCGGAATTTTGCACATGGCGCCCATGATGGAAACTACCGAATACATGCCCCATGGAACCGGTAACTATTTTATTTACCAGGATCGCTTTGTCGGTCTTACCTACGGGGCGCGAATGACTGATCGGTTCAGTTTTGGGATTACTCTGAAACATGTTCAGGAAAACCTGGCCGGACTGACCATGAGCACTTCCATGGTGGATATGGGAACGTTTTACTGGACCGGTTATCGATCGCTCCGCTTTTCGGCCTCCCTTTCGCATTTTGGTCCCCAGGCCAATCCGGAGGGCACTTACCGAAAACGGATCCTTGATAGGGATTCGGGTGAGGAAACGGAGGTTGAATCCGATTACGAAGTATTTTCGCCACCGACTATTTTCCGGGTGGGCGCCGCGATGGATTTGATTTCGAAGCCGGAACAAACTTTAACGGTATCCCTGCAATTGAATCACCCGGTGGATAATGCGGAGAATATTTCCTGCGGGATGGAATATGTTTTATTTAAGATCCTGGCTCTCAGGGGAGGGTATAAAATAAATAACGAGGAAGAAGACTTCTCCTTTGGTGTGGGTCTCGTGGTACCGACCGGTCCCGTAAAGGTGCGTGTGGATTATGCCTATACCAATTTTCTCCATTTATCCAATCCTTCACGTTTTACCATTGGTTTGTCGTTCTGATGAATAAACACAAAAAAGTACCATTCCGGTGGAGAATTGGCGCGTTGTCGATTGTGATTTGGCTGGCCGGGATATTCGCCTGTGTGGAGAAAATGCCCCTTCCTTCCGATATTAATCCGAATGTGGAGTTTGCCGCCGGTGATACAACGTACCTTTTGGTCAGTCCGGTCTGGGATGCGGATTATGGTTTCCGGACACCGATCGAGATATCGATTGCCCCGGATGGCCGTATTTTTGTGGCCGATTCCGCCGCCCATGGAATCGTCGTGCTGGAACAGGACGGTGAACTTTTAAGCGGTTTTGATGATTTATCCGATCTGAAGACCAATAGCGGCGACAGTTTGTCACCGATTGATGTCGATATCGATCAAAAAATGAATGTATTCTATATTGATGGCAGTCAACAGGTGTATGTTTGGAACCAATATTTGAATACCGTCGGAATTGATTCCATTGCTACTGGGGGTTGGTTTTACCAGGCGGACGGCGATACGGTGTGGATTGCAGCCGGTACGGCGGATTGGATTGAAAAAGCCAACGATCCTGAATGGCGCCTGGTCAATGTTGTGTGGGGTATTGAGGAAACGATACGGGATTCGCTGTTGGCGCCGCATCTGTTTTACGATGGGGCCTGGCCGAAAAGCATACTGACCGATATTTACTACGAAAGCGCACTTTCGAAATTTACCGGTCTTTCAACAACCGAAGATAATGCTAATTTTTTCTATGTTACCGATGCTCATAATAATCGTATCATCCGCATTGATCTGGAACGCACATATTATCTGCGAATGAAATCGGGTGTCGAGCTCTGGACCCATGCCGGTATTTTCGGGCATACGGTAACCGGTTATGGAACGGGAGCCGGAACGGTAAATCAGCCTTTCGGCATTGATGTGGATTACGCCGGTAATATTTATTATTCGCAAAACGGCGATTTTTTTGCCGTTCATAAAATAAAACCGGTCTATACGGGCGGATATATTGCCTATCCTTCCGTATTCCAACAGGGAGTTAACGACATAATGGATCTTTTCCGGTTCTCAAGCCCTAACGACGTGGCCGTCGATTTAAATCAGTATGTCTATGTGGCTAACACCGGCGCCCGGGAAATTCAGGTGTTTGATTCCAACGGTCAGTTTTTTAAAAAAGCGGGGGTTGAGGAAGTAACCGTGGATACAACCATATGGATAGTTCAGGGAACCGACAGCGTAGCGGTGGACACGTTTTATATAAGAGAAGAAAAAGGTTTCCTGGTTTCTCCCCGGGCGGTAACCGTGGATACTCGTGGCGTGGTTTATATTTGCGATACCGGAGCCGGTAGTGTGATTCGGTATCGTTTGTCAAATCAACTGGATGAAGATTTAACTCCGGTTCAATAGTCGGCGTAATGCGCATACTATACCTCACTTTATTCCTCGCCGGGCTTGCTTTTTCACAGGAAGCGACAGCGTTCATTAAATATTTTCGCTCCGACCGCGACTTTGTGGCCGATAATCCCTTATTGGCCACCGAACGGAATGGAATGGAACACATCGTGGTGGCCTATAACGAAAAGAAGCAGCCGATATTAAAAATCTGGGTAACCGCAACCGGAGATACCGTAAGGAAGGAAATGCTTTCCTATGATCCCGCGGGGAAACTGGCGGGGCGATATCTGTTAAATAAAGACGGTGAATTCGTAAAGATTGTAAAATACGGTCAGTCCGAACCCTGGAGTAAGGAATACCGGGCGTACGCCTATGCTAAAAACGAAAACCTGAGTTTCGAAGGTCAACAATCGATTTTTACCCTGGCCCCGGGCGGGGAAGTAAGGACCATCGAATTTCGGACGGTAGATCAAACCCCCTATGGTCAAATAACGCTTGCTTACGACTATCTTGGGTATCCGAAAGAAGAAATCTGGCGATCGTTACCGGGGGGAAAAATAATCCGCCGTTTTGTTTATGATTTTGACATTATGACCCAGGTGAAGCAGATCTGGGAATTCGGACGAAACAATGAATTGGTAAGTCATGTGGCCCTGGAGATGGCGCCGGAGGATGAATTGTATAAGGAGCCGCCACCCAGGACCGGCAATATCCTGGATGAAGTGGATATCATCCTGGAAGAGATCCGCGCCAGAAGGGTCGTCGCCCCCATCCCGGCCGTCATACCCAAAATGGAATGGGATCGCCTGGTTCTGAAAAACGGTGAGGAATATCAAATACAGTTTATCGCGATTGATGAACAGGGGGTTCGTTTCCAGATGAGTAATAGCGATGAAATATTAACCATTCCTCTTGCCAGGGTGCGTACGGTGACGAACAAATGGGGCGAACGGGTATATCCCCAATAAAATGGTGGAAATACTTCCGAGAGGTTATTGCATTTTGGAGAGAACAAAGGCTAAATTGGTCCTTGTCTATAGAAAACGTGGGTGAAACATGCGCATAATTCGATTTTCCATTTTTTTAGTTGCAATTTTGTCAACAACGGTAATGGCTCAGGCGGAAGGTTATCCGCCGCCGACCAACCTGATTACGATTCCGACCGCCGGAACTTTGGTGCGGGGAAGCTTCTCCTTTGAGATGCGGATTCAGAAGAACGGCGGCCTCAGCACCGGTTTGGCTGCCGGTATAACGGATCGGTTTCAGTTCGGATTGTCATTTGGTGCCAACAATCTGATTGGTGATGACAGTCTGCAATGGTATCCCCGCCCGGAAGCAAACGTAAAATACCGTATTATTGATGAAACGGTATCGATGCCGGGAATATCGATAGGAATCAACACCCAGGGATTTGGCGCCTATCACGCGGCCGATTCCCTGAAGCGGTATGACGTAAAAGCATACGGCTTGTATTTAGCGGCCAGTAAAAACTGGAAAACGTTTTTGGGGAATCTGAGCGTTCACGGGGGCATGAACTATAATTTCACCGAAACCAACGATGGCGACAAGGATCCCAACTTGTTCTTTGGTTTGGAAATGGAATTGAATCCCGAATTGGCGCTCCTGATGGAATACAACGCCGCCCTTAATGAGAACGACATGTCGGCCAGAACATTGGCTTTGAATCGCGGAGGATACCTGAACGCCGCCGTACGCTGGACGTTCGTGGAACGGTTACACATCGAAATCGATTTCAACAACCTGTTATTCGATGAAAATAAGGTGGATTACTTCAACCGGGAATTGAAGATCACCTATATCGAATACTTTTAAATAAGTCACCTGGAGGCCCAAATGAGGATAAAACTCTTAACGATTATCTTTGCTTTTTTAACCGTTCTGAACGCTCAGACCGATCTTGAAAAGGGTATTGAGTGGTACAACAAACGGGCGGAAGGCAGCGTGGGAGCCAAGGCCGCCGCGGAACCAATTAACAACGCGATTGCTTTTCTGGAGAAAGCAATAACCAACCCGGAATTTGAACGGGAAGCCGGACTGTACTTATTGAAGTCCTATTATTATCGCGGAAAATTTGTGGATAGTGAAAAGGATGAGAAAAAAGCGGATTTTCAAAAGGGAAAAGACCTGGGTGAAAAATTGATGAAGAAATATCCCGATGCTGTGGGATTTCGGTATTGGTATTTGGCCAATCTCGGTAGTTGGTCGGAAGAATATGGAATTTTCGCCGCCGCCAAGGAGGGCGTCGCCGATATAATGAAGGAACAATCCGAAATCATCATTGATTTGGATCCCGAATATGAAGATGGCGGCGGATATTTTATGTTAGGTGCGGTTCATTATAAGTCACCCTATATTCCGTTTTTCCTATCCTGGCCTAAAAATGACAAGGCCATAAAATGGCTCAAAAAAGCGGTTGCGACCGGGAAGGCGACACCCACCCAAAAAGTATATCTGGCCAACGCTTTATACAAAGGAGGCCGGAAAAAAGAGGCCATCGCTATCCTTGAAGAAGTGGTGTCAACACCGCCCTCCGAAGCCGAACCGGTGGAAGATATGGAGAAAATTGAGGAAGCAAGAGAGCTGCTTAAAAAATACCGGTAGCTGATTCCCCTTTTTATCTTTAAGACCAAAACCACCCTCTCAACGAAGAGTCGTCAGGAATACGTGATGTCCAAACTTAAGGAAACCCGGGTGTCCACGAAGCCGGTGTTCAAGGGACGCTTGCTTGATGTCCGGCTTGATGAAGTCCGGTTACCGAACGGCAAAAATACCACCCGCGAATACATTATCCATCCCGGAGCCGTCGTTATGATACCGGTACTGCCGGACGGAAACATAGTTTTGATCAGGCAATATCGTTATCCAATGGGACGGGAATTCATCGAACTCCCGGCCGGGAAACTGGATCCCGGGGAATCGCCACGGGAGACCGCCGACAGGGAACTGGAGGAGGAAATCGGTTACCGGGCGGGCAAATTAACGGAACTGGTGGAAATTCATCCCTGTATCGGGTACAGCAATGAAAGAATGTGGCTGTATCTGGCCGAGGAGTTGGTCCCTACAAAAACCAATACCGATCACGATGAGTTTATCGAACTGTTACCCATGCCCGTTGAAAAAGCGGTTGATATGGTCTGGGCCGGAAAAATAACCGATGTCAAGACGATTATCGGCATACTATGGGCGGATAGGTTATTGCGGTGATCGGATCGATTTCCAATAGGGTTCTTATTTATTCCTGACGTAGCTGTTTGCCTTCTCTATTGTCGATCGCGTAACGATGTAATTGTTTTATCTGGCAAACGACGGTTCCCGGCGAGTACATTATTACCCCATGAATAAAAATCTTTCCAGCCAGATTAAGGAACGGGCATACGCTTTGGGATTTCAAAAAGTCGGCTTCACGCGGGCGGAATTTATTCCCGGCGCCGGCGCCGACCTGGAATCCTGGTTGCAAGCCGGTTATCACGCTTCCATGTATTGGATGGAAAAACGGAAAAATGAGCGCGAAAATATCTTTACCTATTTCCCGGAAGTAAAATCGGTTATTTCTCTGGGGATGAATTATTATACCGGCGTGAGCGAAAAAATAGTGGGACACGGTAAGAGCCGGTTGAATTTCAGTAACTATGCCTGGGGGGAGGATTATCACGGTTTAATGAAGAAACGCATGTATCATTTGTTGGCGTTTATCAGAAATACTGTGGATGGCGTAAAGGGAGTCGTGTGTGTTGATACGTCCCCGGTAATGGAAAAAATCTGGGCCCGGAAGGCGGGACTGGGTTGGCAGGGAAAACACACGAATTTGATTTCACGGGATTTCGGGAGTTGGCTGTTTTTGGGAGAGGTGTTGTTGAATATCGAATTGGAGTACGATCCACCCTTTGAGGGGGACCTGTGCGGTTCCTGCACCGCCTGCCTTGAGGCCTGTCCCACGGGAGCATTAACGGCGAACAGGCTTGACGCCAATAAATGTATTTCCTATTTGACTATAGAGCACCGCGGAGACTTGCCGGAAGCATATGTTGAAAAACTGAACGGTTGGATTTACGGTTGTGATATTTGCCAGGAGGTTTGCCCGTGGAACCGCAAATTCAGCCAACCATCGCCGGAACCGGCGTTTCAACCGAAACCCGAAATACGAAATTGGTCCGAAGAGGAATGGTTGTCCCTGAGAGAATCGGACTTCCGTGCGGTATTTAAAAATTCGGCCGTTAAACGGACGAAATACGCGGGACTGAAACGAAACATCAAGGCGGCAATCGGAGGGACGTGATTATTTGAAACGTGAAACGTGATGCGTGGTACGTGATACGTGAAACGTGTCGGAACGTAGTGGAGATCCCGATGGAGCGCAGCGACTGTCGGGAAAACGTGATGCGTGATGCATGAAACGTGAAACGTGAATTTTGGCTCTTGGTTCTTGGAATTTGGCTCTTGGTTCTTGGTTCTTGTGAGTCACACGAAATGTTCACTGTGATCTTGCGATTAAAATCAAACCGGTATAGTTTCGGTTCGTAATTTGATTCGTAAAATTACAGGAGGAAATGATGCCAAAGGTAGGTGTTGTGTTATCCGGTTGTGGTTTCTATGACGGAGCCGAAATCCAGGAAGCGGTTATAACTATGTTGGCGTTGGATCGGGCGGGGGCGGAAATTATTCTGATGGCTCCAAATATCGACCAGTTACATGTGGTTAATCATTTGACGGGAAAGGAAAGTGTCGGCGAAAGCCGGAACGTGTTGGTTGAGTCGGCCCGAATTGCCCGGGGAAATATTCGCGATTTGGCGGAAGTAAACGGTGAAGATCTGGACGCCTTGATTTTTCCCGGTGGTTACGGTGTTGCCAAGAATCTCTGCGACTACGCGATGGTCGGCGCCAATTGCGCGGTAAACCCCGATGTGTATCGTTTGGCTCTGGAAGTGCATCGCGCCAATAAGCCCATTGGGGTCATTTGTATTGCTCCGGCCATGATGGCCAGGATTCTCGGCGAACAGGGAGAAACGGTGGATTTGACAATCGGTTACAAACGGCTGAAGAT
The DNA here is from genome assembly GCA_013152315.1 of FCB group bacterium. Taxonomy (GTDB): domain Bacteria; phylum Fidelibacterota; class Marinisomatia; order Marinisomatales; family JAADGP01; genus JAADGP01. Next base: position 552 of record JAADGP010000080.1, on the reverse strand, counting down.
ATTAATTCCATGGGCGCCCACCATGTCAACTGTCCGGTTCGGGAAATGGTTGTGGATAAGGAGAAGAAGGTTGTGTCTACTCCGGCTTACATGGAAGCCAGACGTATCAGTGAAGCGGCTGACGGGATCGAAAAACTGGTAGCCGAAGTGTTGGCGTTGACAAATAGTTAAGGATTAGAAAACCGGCAGGGAAAACCCTTCAATCCGGCTGATGATTGTCAGGGGAATTGATAGGATAACGGGTTTTGAGTTACGAAAGCGACTTGGGTTCCATAACCGGCAATCAGTCCCTGAGCTCCACATCCACCGAGCCCAGCCCAACGCTTAAATCGAATTTGAGGTTCGGTCGACCTGTTTTCCATTCGGGACTTATCCATTCGTTTTGTTCTTCCTTGCGAAGGCCTTTTATTTTTACAGAAGACAGGAACGTATCGTCCACGTAGATCCGAATATTGGCGTCGGCGGGCAGAATCAAATCCAGGGAACCCAACCCAACTTCTATTTCGCCTTCCATATCGGTAATATCTTCGCCCCGGAGGTCGATGATTGCCG
>JAADGP010000090.1 GCA_013152315.1 FCB group bacterium | reverse complement strand
AGGGAACCAATCGGTTAATCGGGACTACTTATGATAACATTCCGGAAGAGGTCAAGCGGGCCCTTGCCAACCCGGTTCGAAAGAATTCCATTCCCGAGTTATGGGACGGCAAAGCCGCCGAACGGATTGCCGACGTGGTGCGGGAGTGGTTTTCCGGTGAAAAATAATTCATTTGGCGGGTTGTTTCGCAGTTAATAATAGAAAAAGGCTCAGGCGAAGGCGAAGAATTTCTTATGGGGAAGACCGCGACAGAACAAAAGTTGCACAAGTAAAAAATCCGGAGGTATGGTTTGCGCTTCAGCCCTAATGAATATCTAAGAATGAAAACACAATTATTGGTCAATTTAAGAAGGTACAATTACCTAGTACTTTCCGGGTTGATTCAAACAAAATAAACAGGATAGAAGATGACTGATCTGATTCACGGACACGCGCTATTAAACTACCTGTTGGAGTGCGATGCGCCGCAGCCGGTTGAAGCTTTGAAACAAAAATTCGGCGCAAACAGCCGCTTCACCAATTGCAAGGGCAACGAGTTCTCTTTCGACGAAATTATCGATTTTCTCCATCAACGAGGGAAAATCGCGTTTACCCCGGAAGGGATTACGGTCTACAAGGAAAAGATCTGCAACGATTAGCGCAGAGCCGGAAACTGGTGGTTGGGAAACAAATTTCCCATTCTCCGTGGTAAAATTATCAATTTTAATGAAAACCACGTGACATTTGTCGTTTGGTATTATTTCGTCGAGAAAGTAACTTTCGCCGCCTGAATTGGGCCCTTAGCTCAAGGGTAGAGCAGCGGACTCATAATCCGTTGGTTGGGGGTTCGAATCCCTCAGGGCCCACGGAATATTCTACCGGCAAACCTGTCTAATCGACAGGTTTTGCGTCTTTACAGAAATAATCTCATAATCCGTTGGTTGGGGGTTCTCCCGACAGGTCGGGACTCAGGGCCCACAGAGTTTTTTTGATGACAAACCCGTCTAATTGGCGGGTTTTGCGTTTTCTTCTCCGCTTTTAAAAATTCATCTCAAAACCCAGTCCCCAGTTTCCGGTGTTGAAAATGTCGCCTCCGGAGCGGATAAACAGTCTGGCTCCGGATGGATGGTCATAGGTTATCCCGAACCGCTGTCCTATGGCACGGTTAAATACCTTTTCGGGGTTTGAACTGAATTCCTCGGAACGATTGAATTCCTCATCATTTACAACTAATGATCCATCTTCCCAGCGACGCGAAATTTTCTCCGCGTACAAAAGTTTGCCTTCCGCATACTGATCCCGCAAAGTGAGGGTAACATCCGTCCCTAAAATCACATGAAACCGCGGCGCGATTTCGGCTTTTATTCCAAGGGGCAATATTACCGACCATTCCTCGAAATTGCTTTCCGTGGTGTAATTTTTCACCCGCTTGTTATAATCACGGAAGTTTCTCGTCTCGAAACCGGTGTAATTAGACCAGTCGTGGTAAAAATAATCGGATGCTTCATCGGATTTCCGGTTTACCGTATATTTTTGTACCTGGATACCCCCGAAAGCCGACCATGACCCTTCCGGCGCATAGATTAACGAGACAAACCATCGCCAATGGCTTGTCTTTTCTTTTCCGGAGCCTTCCAGCCCGCTTTCTCTGCTTCCATGGGATTCCTTCCTTTGGAAATAATATTCCTGTGAATCGTAGTCCCAGACATCGTATGTACGGTCGCTGTAAACGGTATCGGTTGAGGAGGACGATCCGGAAATATCGATTGTTGATGTTGAACCGTAAGCAAATGACCGGATCAACAGGTTGTGGGACAATTTCCTTTCGAACGTAATCGTGACATTTGGTTTTTTCCCTTTCGATGAATAGGATTCCTTCCTGTCCAGGGTGTATTTCCCAATCGAATAATATTCGGGTTCGCTGTCCCTTTCCAACCAACGATCGGACGTATCCAGGGCGGTGGTTTTTTCCGTTCCGTTACCACGATTGAGACCGGCATAAATGCCCAAACGGGTTTTATCTCCGGGCTTGTATACGAGCCCGACACCCACCTCCAACTGGTTCCCGTCAATCTCCAGGTTTTCATCACTTAAATCGGCCTTTGAGGAATGGGGATTGATATTCCACTTTGAATCGTGAAAATCACCGCCCCGGGTGAAAATGTAATGCCCCAATCGTAATCCCAGATCAATTTTCCCGGAGAGTTTATATCCAAGAATTAATTCGGATTGGGTTCCCATCACCGTCTGTTGATTTTCGTCAACCTCCATCCTTTTGGGTTCCGCAGGTGAAGCGGAGGCATCAAGAGATAAATCCTCTAATCGGAAGGAGAACATCTCCGGATATGAAGAATAGGAGGAACGGAAGGGTCCGTAATCAAACAGAGAGCGGTTGATGAATCCGATTGAAAGTCTTGGACCGACCGTCAGCAAGGCGGCAAAATTATATAACGGCGTGGTTTGTAACGAATTTACTGATGAGCGGGGATACCAGCGGGGAATCACCATCATATCACTCGTATACTTATTTTTATTCCGATAAGTTATTGGCTGCGCGTAGTTTACTCCTCCGGCAAGGGGATTAAAATCAAAATAAACCGCGTTCCCCGGATATTGTAATATATTAGCCGGATTCCACTGGAGATCCGTGTACCTGTCGTTTACCATACCCGAAATACTTTTTGGGAAAATATTCATCTCCATGGTCTGGAATTGAATTGCTTCCAGGAAATAGGGGACATTTGGCCGGTGCACTCTGGGGGAAGGAACATCGGCTCGAACGGGGGATACCAGGTTTATAATGCATATCACCGGGATTATTATATGTTTGAAAAACATAACGACCTCCTTTTCTCAATAACATTTCCAAATTACACAACAATTCGCTGACAATATTTTAACGATCGAAACTGCAATTGGGCAAACCATTATTATGAGGACAACCGGGAATAAATTCCATATAATGGAATTCAATGCCCTTTTACTTTCCTCACACAATCAAAATTACCGGTTGATCGCCGGAAAAACTGTTCCTTTAAACCTTTTTTATGTACATCGATTAAACCATTTAAACGGAACTCAATTAATTTTATAGTCAGATACAATTTTTCAGACTTAACTTCCGGTTGACTGTTGAAAGTGTGTTCGGTGAAATTGAGTTTAGTGTCAACCTGCAACCATCACGTTGGTTTAACCTCCCTTTCCCAACGCTTCTTTTTACAGCTTACGCAGTAATAATAACAGGAGTTTAGTTATGTCTGATCGAGAGACGGGAAAAATAAAGTGGTTTAATCCCCGCAAACGATATGGGTTTATTGTCAGAGAAAGTGGCGAAGATATTTTCTTCCACCAAAATTCAATCATTGAAAGCGAGTATCCCACTCCCAGGGAAAACGATTCGGTTGAATTCGAAGTCAACAATACCCCAAAGGGACTGGCGGCTGCAAACGTAAAAGTCCTTTAAGATCCGTAACGATCTTACGAAAAGGGCAGTGCGTAAAAGCGCTGCCCTTTTTATTTAACCTGAATCTTCAAAGGAAAATTTTTACCGCTTCTCACGGGCCGGAACCCATCCATGGTTTGCCAGCCAGTTTTGCGCTTCCTTTTCACGATGGGAATTAATTGCCATCGTGACTTCATCGTCCACATTAATTTTCACCGTATTATCCAGGGGCATTGCGGAACCGTTACGATGATACACCAGGGGTAAAAACAATCCCTTGCTTTCCGGATCGGTTAACCCGGGATCATCGGAGCCGGTAAACGCGTAGCGTTCCAGCGTGACCAATCCCCGGCGAAACCAACCAACCCATTGTTCGATGTCGCGCGGTTGACCGAAAGGAATCGTAGCCCCCATTTCGGTAACCATTTCCGTGGTTACTCCTTCATTGCCGCTTTTGAGACCAACCAGAATTTGTCTCAATTTTCCGATTTTCTTAACCTTTTCCCCAAAAAGGAGGTTTACCTCTTCGTTTCGGGATAAACCGATAGCTCCCATACGGGTGTCGATCTCCGCCCTCTGCAGGATACGATCATCCAGGCCGTTCCCGTAAATCACCCGGATCCCATCCTCCTCGGCCTGGCGACAGGCTTTCGGATTCTCATCGATACAAATCACTTCCTCCCCTTCCCGGATGAGTGTTTTTGCCAGGGCCCGGCAAACATCGTTGGCGCTCAAAATAATCCAACCAAAATTACGGGGTCGTCGCAAACCCAGCATCCCGGCCACAGCACCGCCGGTTAATCCGGACAACAGCACCGTTCCGGCAATTAACGAAAACACCATTGCCCGGAGTTGACTGCCGTTGAAACCGTTCTGATCCAATTGCAGTGCAAAAAGCGAAGCCACAGCCGCGGCAACAATTCCGCGCGGCGCAATCCAGGACAACAATGCCTTCTGACGCAAATTCAGGTCCGATCCGGCGGTACCGATAAACACGTTTAAAGGTCGTACAACCAGCACCAAAACCAGCACCGTGAATATCCCGCCCCATCCCAGCGCGTATACTTCCGCTATGCGAACATCGGCCGCTAACAAAACAAATAACATCCCGATCAACATGACGGTCATTTGTTCTTTGAACTCCATCAGCTCACGTTGCACGACCGTCTTGATATTGCCGATCACCAGGCCGGCAACGGTTACCGCCACTATTCCGCTCTCCGGACTCAGGGCGTTTGAACCCTGGTAAAGGACAAAAACCAGGGTAAGCGTTAACACATTTTCCAATCCTTCCGGGACCAGGTTCCGGGATCTCAGCAGTGCTGCCAATATAAATCCCCCGGTAACGCCCAAAAGACTACCGGTAAGCAAGCGGACAACAATTGTCAACAACCCCTTGGCAAACACCACCCCGGACAGGCTCAGGGACACTTCCAGGGCAACCACCGCAATCACCGCTCCGATCGCATCCAACAAAATTCCTTCCGCTTCCAATACCGTGGCCACCGAGCGCTGGAGTTTCAAACGCCGCATCAGGGGTGTAATGACCGTGGGACCGGTTACAATTACCAGGATTCCGAACAATATCGCGATCCGCCAATCCCAACCCAAAAAGATTTTGGCGGTCAGGGTGCCGCCCAGGGCTGTTACCAACGCTCCCACGGTAATAAGCTTCCGTATCACGCGGGCTTCGCGGCGAATCCGGTTAATGCGCAGATTCATGCCCCCTTCAAACAGAATTACCGCCACGGCGAAACCGACGATAATCTGCATCGCGCCGCCGATACTTGCCGGCTGCACAATGTTCATACAATCAGGACCCAGGACAATGCCCGTAACCAACAGCAACACGATGCCGGGAATACGAATGTGTCTCGCGATAACCTGGGCGATCATGCCCGAAGCCATAGCCAGGGCCAGGGTCAAAGCGGGATCGTTCATCGCGCGCGGGACTCGGAAAAACGGATTATTATAAAAAATAACACCAGCAAAGTTACATATCTGAAAAATAACCGGGAGCGGATTTTCCGCCGATGGGAATTATTTCCTTTCTTACTACTGGATTTCTAATCTATTCCGAACGTACGCTTCATGGCGTACTCACGGTTACGAAGGCTTCAAAAGTAACGGTAAAAGAGGTATAAGGTTAGAATACAGGGGCCACTTTACAAATAATTACGTTTTACCTCGCTTCAACACGTTTCTCTTTCCAGATCCCCGGTACCGGTCCTTCAAATATGTACCCGTTACCGGGACAATTGGATGATCTTAACTGGGATTAAATCCGTAACTGTTTTAATATCCGTTGTCGCATTTACAATCTAAAGAGAGGGCCAATCTATGAAAGTCATTGCCGATCTTTGTGTCGTTCCCATGGGTGTGGGGCTGTCCGTATCCGACTATGTTGCCGAATGTGAACGGATTCTGAAAGCAGCCGGTTTGAAAATCAAGCTACATGCTTACGGAACCAATATCGAAGGTGACTGGGACACGGTCTTCGCAGCAATTAAACAGTGTCATGTCGCGCTCCACGAAATGGGTTGTCCGCGCATTTCATCGACCTTGCGCTTCGGAACCCGCACCGACCGGGAACAAACCATGGAAGACAAAATAAACAGCGTTCAACAAAAATTATGAGGAAACTTATCTCCCGTTACCCGCAACCGACGAAAATCGCGCTCACCGTTACCTTGCTGATCATCGGATTATATTTCAAGGTGTTTCTTCTTTTCATTCCCTTCGTTCTCGTTCCCTGGAGACGTAAATGAGAGTAACGGTAACGGGATTTATTATCGCCATGCTTGGTTGGCAACTGTTGTGGGGGCAGCAGTCCCACGCTCCGCCGGCTTTCGGGTCTACCGAAAATCACCGGCCGTCTATACCGGCACTTAAGCAGGATAGTATCGCGGTAAAAGATAGTTCGGAGCAACAGGACCCCTGGTTTGCCTTCGACAAGGTTCAGCATTTTACTTTCAGTTTTTTATGGGTTCTGAGTACGCAATACATTTTGGTTAACAAAATGCACCTGGAGGAAACGGAAGCTTTGCCGTTATCGCTGACCAGCAGCGCTATAGCCGGGTTAGGCAAAGAACTGTACGATGCCCGAAAGCCAAACGGCTGGTTCAGTCGTCGCGATCTCGTGGCCGACGGCTGCGGAACATTGCTGGCCTCCGCCATCATCCTTACCGGTTTATAAGGAAAGTCCAAATCGAATCTCCGGCAAAGTGGGGCGAAGATAGATTAAACAACCCTCAAACCTTACCGGGAAAGGAATAGTTTCTATTGTACCCGGTAAGTAAAATTCCGATGGGCTGATACATTTGCGATTAATTTTGAGGAATGTGACCGAAACAACAGCTATTTCGCCGGAATGGTTCGTAAATTCGGGCATGTCAGGAACGGGGATATTCCCCGGTGTCATTTCAAAAAGAAAAACACCGCAACGTTAAATGTTCGGGAAACAAAAAACAACGAAGGCTACAACAAACACGAAATCCGGGCGATCGCCATGGGGCATTACCCTTTTGGTACTCGGATTCCTGTTGATTGTGAATTCTTCGCTCGGACAAATTGCCGGTTATCAGGGTTCCCTCCAATTTAAATATGCCGGAGCCGTGAACGGTACTTTCACGGCTCAGACCGGGGACTCGTTAAGCGGCGCCGGAGGAGGATTGGTGCCCGTGGGAGATACCACTTACATCGTGATCCCGGCCTTTCAACAGACCGCTCCCGACACCTATGATGTTTTTGTGATGGTGATGCGGGATACCCTCCCTCCCGTAGAACCGCAAACCTGGACTTTACCCGGAGAGGATCCATTTAATCCCACAGCCGGGATGTTTTTCATTCCCGGTATCGATTCGGCTTTAGTGGCCGAATTGCTCCAGGCCTTCAGCGATTCCGCATTGGACACCACGGCCCCGGAAGAAATCATCACAACCATCCTGTCGGAATTTGCCGATAATATTTACATGGCTACCAGCGCAACCATCACCATCGATTCCAATCCGGAGGACAGTCTGGTCGGCACATTTCAAGGCGGATTGGTCCAAGCCTCCATTCCACCAACCGTCGTCCTTATCTCCGACGGCTTTCTTAACCTGGCGCGGATCGACACGTTTTTCATCGGGACCAAACCCGGAGAAGACATTCTGCCTGCGGAAATACAATTGGCGCCTCCCTACCCAAATCCATTTAACGTTCGCACCACCATCTCGTATTCCCTCCCGGAACGATCCTGGATTCAATTGTCCATCATTGATCTTCAGGGGAAGGAAATATTGCGCTTATGGGAAGGGGTGGAAAATCCGGGCCGCTTTTCCTTTGTTTGGAATGCTGAAAATGCTTCCAGCGGAATTTATTTTATCCGTCTTCGAACGAACCAAACGATCCAGGTTCGGAAACTGATCCTGCTGAAATAAGTAACTTTTCCCCGCCGTCCCGCCTATTGGCGAATTTCAAATCCTCGCAAAATTGTATTCTTCATTTTTGAATATTCGTGAAGGCTGAGACACAGAATCTGAAACGTGATGCGTGTCGAAACGTAGTGGAGATCCCGATGGAGCGCAGCGATTGTCGGGAAAACGTAAGACGTATCGGAGCGGAGCGGAGACCCCAACGAAGTGCAACGGATGTCGGGAATGCGTGTCACAGTGGAAATTTCGACTTTTCGATTTACCAAATATTAACATGTTTCCCACCGTGTTAATCACACATTATAGAAAATTCCTCATGCTTTCGCCCCGCAAATAATCTCTCCTCAGTTTTCGCCTGAGCCTAAACCTTTTTCATTTTCAATATATTTGTGTACTCTTTTTAAAATAGTTGATTAATATTTACCAACTTACAATTTCACTTTTATGATGTTGTGTAACATATAAATAGAAAAGAGTTGACTAATTATTCCCATAAAAATGGTTTATTTGTCGCCTTGGAAAAAGGACGAAGAGGCTTTGATGGTAATTCGAAATATTGTTCCTTATGATAACGGGCGGACATCTCATCAATAATCATGGCTTCATACAATGCGCGGTGCTGACGTTTCAGATTCTTTAAAATTTTTACCGTACGGCCATGAGGCGCACACGAACCAAACACGCCAGGTTTTCATTACGAAATGGGCTTCGTAACCGATCAATGATTAACCAATCACTAACAAATATAAATCAATCTGCATCAATATTATCTATTGATCATTAATAAGAGGCGCGAAACTTACACAGTTCGATAGCAGTGGCTATTTTAACAAGACCATTTTGCGGGTTTTAACGTATTCGCCCGCTTTTATTGTGTAAATATAAATACCAGCCCCAACGCTTTGACCGAACTCATTACTACCATCCCATTTTATTGACTTATAACCGGGTCCTTCTCTGCTATTTACTAAGGTTTTCACATGTCTTCCGGAAACATCATAAATTGTAAGTTTAACATGATTCTCTCGTGGTAAACTGTATTCAATCGTGGTAATTGGATTAAACGGATTCGGGTAATTTTGTGAAAGCATGAATATTTCAGGATTATTCGGAAAATCTTCACCAAAAACCATCAGACCGCCATCTGTTGTATGGAACAACCCACCATCGCCAAGCAACCAACCATGCCGGCCATCAATAAAAACAATATCTCTAAAAACGATACTTGCCGAGAATTGTATCGACCAGGTCCGACCGGTATCATTACTAAAAAATACATTGTTTATACCTACAAGCCATACATTGGCTGGATTATCAGGATCAAACTCAAGGTCCATTCCCCAGCCAATGTTTGGAATTGAAATGGATTCCCATGTTACTCCACCGTCAAGTGTCTGATTTACCCCCTCCCAATTTGCCGATAATCCAATACTTTCATTAAAGAATTTTAAAACGTGTAGCCGGTTCTCCGGATGATTTGTTCGAACCCATGTAGAGCAACCATTTGTGGTTTTATACAGATAGTTTGGGGCGATCCCTGCTTCAAAAAAATAACCTTCTTCAGTATTAATAAAATCTATCTTTCGCCAAATATCTCCTGACGAACCACCAAATGCTGAATCATTTACTGATATCCAATTGATACCACCATCAGATGTTTTCAGAATCAAGGCCGGGCCTGGTCCAGATTCTATTGCGTCCCCCATTGCTATTCCGTTATTTTGATCAAACATTTCAATATAGTTGAAAAAATTGGTTAAAGTAGTATCATAGAATTGTTCGCTCCAATTACTCCCGCCGTCAGAAGTATAATATATCTTGGCCGGAGAATAGGAACAAATCCATATATGATTATCATCAATCATACAAATGTCCGTAATCCAAATTCCATCTTCTAATGGAACTTCCTGCCAATATTGACCACCATCTATAGTTTGGAAGATTCGAGATCCAGAGATAGAAGAAAATGTTATTATTGCCGTATTACTGTCACACGCATCAATGGCCCCTGCGTCCGTAAAATCCTCTGGAAGTCCATTAGTTTGTTGAGTCCATTGGCATTCAATCAAAGTAGGATATAGAAATACAAAGACGATAACACTTAATATTATAATTGAATGAGTTGATTTACGTGACATTTTGTAATTATTTGATATTATTTTATTTGATTTAAAATGTTACCGGATTATCCATTCAAAGCTCTATTCTTTAACATCTTACATCGATTCAATCATGACAAATTTATAAATATATGTGTTCTTTAAAGTGAAAAATGTTAATCATAATTTTTCTTCCGGGGCCAGAGCCGCGTATTGTTGCCAGAACCGGACCGCCTCGGCCCATTCCTCCGAAGAATAACGGGCGGCCGTTCCTCCCGGTAAACGCAATTGGTTGCGCATCATGGTTACCGGTCCCATGGGCAGGTGGGCAATCCCTTCCGGCAGCGCGTGAATGCTGATCAACTCCCATTCCGCGTCCGTGGACTGTTCATTGTTTTCCGCCAACACATCATGCCGGTAAATAATCAATTCCACCTTGCCGGCTTTTAACGGTGTCCCGTTCAATGCCCGGATCCGAATGTACGGTTCTTCATTTTCCCGACGGCGGACATATTCGGCCGTCAGTTTTGTGTGCTCATTGATCTTTACAAACGGACAAACAAAATGCTTCGCGAAACCCGGGGCGGCCTGAACAATACGAACACCATCCCGATAGCCTTCCCGGAAATGACCGTCCCGCATCCGTACTTCCGCATGTTCCGCGATTTCCTCAAAACTCAGATCCGGGGAATAGGTTTTCCCCGATCCCCGGATCTGTCGACGAACAAAATCGTTTACCGCTACCAATTTACTCACCGGCAGTTTTCTCCGTCTTTGGTTCTTCGATGACGATCCGGGCTTTAGACAACTTCCTCCAATCAACGATGGCGATCAACACTCCTCCCAACCCTATTACGTAGACGGCGATTTTAATCAGGTGTCCCAATATCGGTATTAAGCCGATAACCCATATAATAACCAGTCCCAGAAAAACATTTAACAGCGCTGACGGTTCGGGCCGGTTGGCGGTGGTCAGTAGCCGACTTCCCAGTACCATCGCTACCGCGAAATACCCGAAAAGCGCCATTAATACCGTAATCATAATCGTAAACGGAATAAGCGGTATGCCCAGGATCGACACCGCCAACATTATGATTAACGGGACAAACAAAATCCCGGCCAATACTCCGTAAAGAATGGCTTTGGGAATATCGGTTTTTATCGTTTTTGAGACGCTGTCTAACTGGTTCGGCAGCAACAAAACACTTAGCAGCGCCAGGGCCAACAGTCCAAAAAACGAAATGAGATGAAATCCCCAGGGAAAACCCCAGTAACCATATTGTTGAAAGGGCATGAATAAAGATCCCAGTCGAAAACCGCCTACTTCGACCACATCACCATAAATTACGCCCCCTTGTTCCATGGATACGCTGCCGCCGACCGATACGGCATTCTTGCGAATTACCGCGTCCGGTCCGACATAAACGGAGCCACCCACGGCAACAGCATCCTCCTCAACGGTCCCGTATATTCTTACATCCCCGCCGATTGCCACCGCGCTCTTAACCGTTTTACCGGCCTCCACGACGACGCTGTTACCGATTTTGATGATACTTTTTTCCCTGGCCTGCAACCCCGTGCATAGTGTCAGGGCAAATAAAATTAACATAGTTGATCGTTGAATTAAACCGGACATGATGAATATTCCTTATTTACTTCTTGAGAACTTATACAGGTTGCTGGTGAAATGCAAAACGCATACCCGAGCGGTTGGACAC
>JAADGP010000101.1 GCA_013152315.1 FCB group bacterium | reverse complement strand
AAAAGAACGTTGCGATCGACAACCACGGGAATTCGACGAGCGATCCAAACAAGTTATTGGAAGGCGGTGGATTGCTTCCGATTGCAGGTCGGAAGGGCTCCGGACTTGCTTTTATTATTGAACTTTTAGGTGGCGCTCTGACAGGTTCACGAGTCGGTTTTTCAGTCTCCGGAGATTGGGGATCATTCTACATTCTCCTGGACCCTGCTTTGTTCCGACCTCTGGCCGATTTCAAGAAAGATGTGGCCACAGCAATTGATGAGCTCAAGCGTACGCCAAAGATGACCGGCTTCACGGAAATTTATTTCCCGGGTGAACAATCATACCAATCAAGAAAAAGGGGGCTTGAAGAAGGCCGGATAGAAATAAGTGAAAATGTACTAAGGAAGCTGCTTTCGATACCAAGGGGTAAAGAATGAAAATTTCTGATGCTATTGGTCACCATAAATTATGCCCAAAATGGTCGTTTAAAAATGTACCACTTTGAAGAAGCAGTCAGCATTTAACTGATCACACAGTCCGCCTGGCGGACAGACCATCCTGCGTTTGTTTTTACACGGTTTACTTCTGCTTTATCGACTGTTGGAGCAACGCTCCGATTTCCATCAGGGGAACTCGCACCCAAACCCCATAGTTGGTACCAATAAAAAAAAACAGACGGTTCACGTCTGTTTTTTTTGTCGGAGCGGCGAGATTTGAACTCGCGACCCCCTGAACCCCATTCAGGTGCGCTACCGGGCTGCGCTACGCTCCGCTGATCTTTTGTTCAAAAACTTTCTTTCCCATTCCTATTGGGAGTAAAAAAACTTATTCGTCAATTATATCAAGAATGGATTGCAATTCCTGCTTAACTTTTTGCAGAATTTGTCGGAAACGGTCACTATGACCATCCTGAATTTCGGAAGGTTCTGCCTTTTTCGCCACCGTTTCCATATCCTGATCCTGTACCGGAGTCTTTGACTGAATCCGGTTACGGGCCCCCTCAATAGTATATTTTTTATTGTAGAGTAAATCCTTTATCTGGAGGATAAGGTCAATATCCTTTTGTCGGTAAGTCCGGTTTCCGGCTCGATTCTTGGGAGGATTTAACTGCTTAAACTCAGTCTCCCAATACCGTAACACGTAGGGCTTCAGGCCCGTTATCTTACTGACTTCGCCTATTGAGTAATATAGTTTCTTAATTCCGGGTTGCTCATGATTCATAACATCGCGCCAGTTAAACTAACACTTTATATTAACCATGAGAAGCCACACGAACAACTATTTTAACAGTATTGTCAAAGAACAATTAGGCCCTATTGAGCGCCACCCGGGGATCAACGTATTCCAGGTCAAAGGCTTCGGCCACACCTTTATGAGTTACTTTTCCGTGGTAAATGTTCAGCCCCTGCAACAAAGCTGGATCGCTGGTCAAGGCGGGAATGATATTCTGATCCGCTAATTTTAACAAATACGGAGAAGTCGCGTTGGTTAAAGCAATGGTTGAAGTAATCGGCACGGCGCCCGGCATATTCGCCACGCAGTAATGAATAATTCCCTCTACTTTGAAGGTTGGATTTTCATGAGTGGTTGGGGTACACGTTTCAACACACCCCCCCTGGTCCACCGCCACATCCACCACCACGCTGCCGGGTTTCATCAATTTAAGCATTTCACGTGTAACCAGTTTGGGCGCTTTGGAACCGGGAATCAAGACGGCGCCAATCAACAAGTTTGTCTTTCGGAGCAATTCATTTACATTGTAGCGATTGCTGTAAATAGTCGTCACATTCTTCGGCATGATTTCATCCAGATAACGTAACCGGCTTAAATTGGTGTCGAGAATAAATACACTGGCTCCCAAACCGGCGGCTATGTGAGCCGCATTGGTTCCCACGACTCCGCCCCCCAGGATGGTTACCGTGGCCGGCTCCACACCGGGAACTCCGCCCAGTAAAATCCCGAGACCACCCGAAGATTTCTCCAGGTATTTGGCCCCTTCCTGAACGGCCATGCGACCCGCCACTTCACTCATCGGAACCAACAACGGCAAACTGCCGTCACTCAACATGATGGTCTCGTAAGCAATCGCCGTCGCCCCCGTTTCCAGAAATGATTTGGTCAACTTTTCGGAAGCCGCGAAATGAAAATAGGTGAACATCGTGAGCCCGCTGTGACACATCTCAATTTCAACCGGCTGCGGTTCCTTGACCTTAACAATCAGTTCCACCGTTTCATAAATCTCACGCGGATCATCCACGATCCGGCAACCTACAGCATGGTAATCTTCATCGACATATCCGCTTTGCAAACCGGCTTTGGTCTCAACCAATACCTGATGACCATTATTTGTCAATTCCAATGCGCCCTGGGGCGTTAACGCGACCCGGGCTTCATTGGCTTTAATCTCTTTAGGAACTCCAATGACCATACTGTAGTCCCTCCTCGGTTTATTTGTTAGAACCGTTTTTTACGGAACGAATGCTGATGCCGCTTCGAATCCGATCGGGAGTGATGCGCCGGCGGACGATAGCCTTCCGGTTTGGGCAACAACGCCTTACGACTGAAATCATACCGACCCTGGTCATCAACCTTAATAAGCTTTACCTTGACGTGATCGCCCGGTTTCAGGACATCCTCCACGCGTTCGGTCCGGTTCCAGTCCAATTCCGATATATGCACCAACCCCTCCCGTCCGGGAGCAAACTCCACAAAAGCGCCGAAAGTCATGAGCCTGGTCACGATCGCGTCGAATTCCGCGCCTACTTCCGGCACCATGGTAATCGATTTAACCAGTTCAACGGCATCTTTGCATTTTTCCGCGTCCGGGCTGGAAACCGTAACCGTTCCGTCATCTTCCACTTCAATCTGGCATTCCGTGTCGGCAATTATTCTTTTGATGTTTTTCCCGCCGGGGCCGATTAACTCACCTATCTTTTCAGGGTTAATCTGCAGCGTCATAATCCGCGGCGCGTGGGGAGAAATTTCGGATCTCGGTTCCGGTAAAGCCTCACTCATTTTCCCTAAAATAAAATCACGTCCTTCTTTGGCCTGGTGCAATGCCTCGGTAAGCAATTCGAACGAAATGCCGTCGATCTTCATGTCCAACTGAATGGCGGTAATCCCGTCTTTGGTTCCCGCCACCTTGAAGTCCATATCCCCCAGGTGATCTTCGGCGCCCAGAATATCGCTCAGAATCGCGTAGCGATCCTCATCGTAAATCAAACCCATGGCAATTCCGGCCACGTGTCCGCGAATCGGTACACCGGCATCCATCAACGCCAGCGAGCCACCACATACGGAGGCCATCGAAGAAGAACCGTTGGATTCCAATATTTCCGAAACCAGGCGAATGGTGTATGGGAAATCCTCATACCGCGGCAAAACCGGTTTCAACGCCCGTTCCGCCAGATTTCCATGCCCGATTTCCCGCCGGCTGGTAAAGCCGATACGACCCACTTCCCCGACACTGTACGGCGGGAAATTATAATGGAGCATGTAATTTTTCTTCAAATCGGTGTCCATCTCGTCGACAATCTGTTCATCCCGTTTCGTACCCAACGTCAAAACCACCAGCGCCTGGGTTTCACCGCGGGTGAACAAAGCGGAGCCATGAGTGCGGGGTAAAAATCCCGGATCAATGGTGATCGGCCGTATTTCGGTGTACGAGCGACCATCGATCCGCTTACCCTCGGACAAAGTTTTTTCCCGAACTTCCTTTTTAATCACGTCATGAACTATCTGCTTGATCTCTTTTTCGGATTCGGGGAAGGTTTCTTCCAGGGATTCCAGAACGCTTTTCATTAAAGCGTCGGTCCTGGATTCCCGTTCCTTCTTGTCGGCAATGCGGACGATTTCACGAACCGGATCGGAAACAGCCTCAAGTACGGCTTTTTCAAGATCCGGGTTAACTTCCTCGTCCACGATTTCACGTTTAACAACCTCCAGTGAATCGACCAACTGTTTCTGAAGTTTAATAATGTCCTTTATCGGATCATGGGCGAATTTTAAGGCTTCGACCAGGATTTCTTCGGCCACTTCTTCCGCCGCTCCTTCGACCATAACAATCGATTGCTCATTTCCCGACACAATCAAGTTAAGCTTTGAGGTCTCTATTTGGGACCGTGTGGGATTGAGGATGAACTCCTCGTCGTGCAAACCGACGCGAACGGTCGCGATCGGGCCCTCCCAGGGGATATCCGAAATCATGAGGGCCGCGGATGCTCCAATCCCGGCCAGTACGTCCGGCAGGTTTTCTCCATCACTGGAAAGAGCCGTAACCACTACCTGGGTTTCACATCTAAAGGCCTTCGGAAACAAGGGGCGTATCGGCCGGTCCGTCAAACGACTGGTTAAAATCTCGGTTTCGGAAGGTCGCGCTTCGCGTTTGAAAAATCCACCGGGGATTTTCCCTCCCGCATAAAAACGTTCTCTGTATTCCACCTGAAGCGGGAAATAATCAATTCCCTCCCGTGGTTCGTGAGCGGCGTTCACGGCCGCTAAAACGGTAGTCTCACCATAAGTGACCAACACGGAACCTGCCGATTGTTTCGCGACTTTCCCGGTCTGTATCGATAAGGTTCGACCACCAATTTCCGTTTCAAATTGTACCATGTAATTGTCCTATCTTATCCTCTTATGGATAATGCTTTAATAAGCTTTACATACGAATCCGGATTTGTCCGGCGTAAATATTTTAACAGTCTTTTCCGCTGCGATACCAGCTTCACCAAACCATGACGCGTATGATTATCTTTCTTATGTATCTTTACGTGCTCTGTTAGATCAGAAATTCTTTGTGTCAATAAAGCTATCTGAACTTCTGTAGACCCCGTATCATTCTCATCTTTTCCGAATTTAGAAATAATCTCTTTCTTCTTTTCAGAACTAAGTGGCATAATTCCTCCTATGCATATTTAGTCAATAATTTTAAGCAATATTGTTTATCTTTTTTCAATTGTTTTATCAATTCTTCCTGGGATGCAAATTTCTTTTCGTCCCTGATTCGCTCTAAAAATTCGATTGTGATTTCCTGATTATATAAATCATTCATATCGCTATCGAAGAAATGAACTTCCATCACAAAATCTTTCTCACCAAATGTCGGTCGAACCCCTAAGTTACACATTCCATATAATTGTTGTCCAACAACTCTTCCCCTGGTGAAGTATACCCCTTCGCGCGGAAGTAATTGATTTTTCTCAACGGGAACGAAATTCGCGGTGGGGAATTTCAGATTCCTTCCCCGCCCCGCCCCATGAACCACCTTGGCCCGGAATCCGTATACCCATCCCAGTTCAAAGTTCGCCCGCCGAACATAACCGTCGGCGATCAATTCCCGGATCCGCGTACTGGAAAGAATGGAACCCTTATCCGCAACCGGCCCGATCACCTCCACCTTAATCCCCTTTTCCGAACAATACTGTTTCAAGAAATCAGGGCTCCCGCCGCGGCGATATCCGAAGTGATGATCGTATCCGATAATAATATCCGTGGGATGAAAATATTTAAGAACAATCTCTTCCATGAATTCAACAGCCGTAACCCGGGAAAATTCACGGGTGAACGGGATTACCAGGACGACATCAATCTGCAATTCTTCGAACAAATCCAACTTTTTATCAATGCTGATCAGCAACGGCAGTTTTTTCTTCCCCGCATCCAGAACATGGCGGGGATGGGGATCAAAGGTGATTACTACGGCTTTTACCTCTTTGGCATGGGCCAGGGTTACCGCGTGTTTAATGATTTCCTGGTGCCCCCGATGAAGACCATCGAAGCTGCCGATCGTCAACACGCTTTTTTCCAGCGGTTCAATATTTTCTAACTGACGGTAGATAACCATGCTGTCTCAAACTCCGGTATGGTAATCGCGTCCTCGACGCGAAATTTTCCTATGCTGGTTCTGATCAACTTAATCAAATGGCCAACCGATCCCAGTTCCCGGGCAATCTCGCCGGCCAGGACACGGATATAAGTGCCTTTGGAACAAGTCACCGTGAACGATAACTGGCCCTCTTCCCAGGTGATGAAATCCAACGCATAAATATATATTTTATTCGGTTCGCGGTGGATTTCCAGGTTTTTACGCGCCAACTTGTACAAGCGAACACCATTAACTTTTTTCGCGGAATACATGGGCGGGGTCTGTTCCCGGGGACCGAGAAAACTATTGAAAACGGCCTTGATGTCGGCGGCCGAAAGCTCGGGAACCGGCGCCGTTTTCACTACCCTTCCTTCGGAATCCAGGGTATCCGTCTCTTCGCCGAACTTAAGCACGCCAAGATACGATTTGTCGCTGTTCGTTATTTCCTGCAATTGTTTCGTATCTTTTCCGGTTCCGATAATCAAAACCCCTTCGGCAAACGGATCCAGGGTCCCGCCGTGGCCTACTTTCTTCTCTTTCGTAATATTCCTGACCTTTTTAACGACATCAAAGGAAGTCCAGCCCACCGGCTTGTAGATATTAACGATCATTGCTGCTCGGTTTCGTGGTCAATTGACTTGAACAGGATTTCGATTTTCTCCTGATATTCGACGGTATCATCATAGAAAAATCGGAGATCGGGAATATTTTTCACGTGTAATTCCGGCGCCAGATATTTTTTAAAGGCTTTTCGCAATCGATTAAGTTCTTTTTGTATTTTATCCGTTTCGGTTTGCGAAGCGATTACACTGAAAAATATTTTTGCATATCGGAGGTCGGGCGAAACGATGACGCGTGTAAAAGTAATAAATCCAAGATGGGAGAAATCAAAATATTTACGCGCGATTTCTCCTAATATTTGTTGGAGTTGATGTCCAAAACGGTCAGTTCGTTTATACGGTAATTGAGGTTTCAACGTGTTTCAAGCTTGCGCTTAACCTGTTTGATCTCGTAGACCTCGATTATATCACCCTCTCGATATTTGGAGACGCCGTCAATCCCGATACCACATTCCAGGCCTTCCTTAACTTCCCGCGCGTCATCCTTAAATCTTTTCAGGGAGGTTATTTTACCCTCGTAGATAGGTTCGTCATCGCGAATTAATCTGGCCATGGCATTACGGGTTATTACGCCGCTGGTCACTTTGGCGCCGGCGATAAACCCGATTTTCGGTATTTTAAATTGCATCTGAACAACCGCGCGGCCCAGGATTTCTTCCACCTCATCCGGTTTTAACAATCCTTCCAGAGCCAGTTTGATATCTTCAACGGCATTGTAGATAATATTGTAGGTCCGGATTTCCACTCCCGCCTGTTTGGCCTGCAACCGGGCGTTGGAGCCGACTTGTACATTGAAACCGATGATTACCGCCTTTGATGCTTCGGCCAACAATACGTCCGATTCGGTTACCATCCCCACCGCTTTGTGAATGATGCTAACACCCACCTCTTCCGTATTCAGTTTTTCCAATGTCTCGGATAAGGCTTCGATGGAACCGTCCACATCGCCCTTGATGATTAACGGTAAATGTTGAATCGAGCCTTCCTTAATCAAGGCCGACATCGTATCCAAGGAATGGGTGGCGATTCTTCTTTGATCGATTTCACGACGAATTCGCTGCCGCTCGGCGGCGATTCTCTTTAATTCGCGTTCATTTGCGACGACGGTAAATATATCGGCGGCCTGGGGCACTTGTTCAAAGCCTAATAACTGCACCGGATCGGATGGATAAGCTTCCTTAATACGTTGTCCGCGCTCATTAATGATAGCGCGCACCTTACCGGGATAATCACTGCAAATGAAAGGATCGCCCACATGGAGGGTCCCTTTTTGGATCAGGACGGTGGCTACCGGTCCGTGTCCGCGGTCCAAACGGGAATCAATTACCGTACCGCGCGCCAGACACTTCCGGTTGGCCTTCAGCTCCAGCATTTCCGCCTCCAAAAGGATGGCGTTTAACATGTCTTCAATTCCCTCGCCCGTTTTCGCGGAAACCGGAATGCTTTGGACTTTGCCGCCCCAATCCTCAACAAGCACATTATGATCCGACAATTCCCTTTTAATCCGCTCAAGATCGGCGCCGGGTTTATCAATTTTATTAATCGCCACAATCAGCGGGACATTCGCCGCCCGCGCGTGGTCGATCGCCTCGATGGTCTGGGGCATTACGCCGTCATCGGCCGCCACGACCAGGACAACAATATCGGTGATGTGGGCGCCACGGGCCCGCATCGCGGTGAAGGCTTCGTGACCCGGTGTATCCAGGAAAGTAATACTGCCGCCTTCATCCAAAAACACCTTGTAAGCGCCGATATGCTGGGTAATACCGCCGGATTCCCCGGCGACAACATTGGTCTTACGTATATAATCCAGAAGTGACGTTTTGCCATGATCCACATGTCCCATGATGGTCACTACCGGCGCCCGGGGCTCAGCCTCGGCCAGGTCTTCATCCGTTTCTTTTAACGAATATAACTCCTCGCCCACGACATCCGTTAATTTCTCAGCCTCAAATTCGTACTCACTGGCCAATAATTCGATTACATCCCACTCCAAACGCTGATTAATGGTCGCCAGCACCCCCAAATTGAAACATTTTTGAATCACGTCGCTGGGAGAAACATTAAAAAACTTTGAGAGCTCCTCGATACTGGCAAATTCCGGAATCTGAATAACCTGTTTGCCCTCGTCGGTGACTTCTTTCTGCTTGTCCGGCCGCTCTTTTTTATAAGACTTCTTTTTGACCTTCGTATCAATCTTTGCCAGTGTTTGACGGACCCGGTCCTTGGCGCTTTGCTGAACTACGGTATCGTCCTTGGTTTCCTTCCTATATCTTTGTTTCCGCGCCGTTTGCCCGATCTGGGCCTGGATTTCCGAGAGGTTAATCTTGCGTAATTTTTGTTTCTTAACTTCTTTCTTGGCGTCTTTTTTAGCGTCTTTTTTCTTTTCTTTTTTCTTTTTAAGGGCCTCTTCCTCGGCCTCTTTCTTTTTCTGTTCTTCCTCTTCCTTGCGCCGCTTTTCCTCTTCAGCCTTCTTCAGCGCTTCTTCTTTCCGCCGACGCTCTTCCTCCTGCGCTTTTTGAATGGCAAGCTGCCGTTCCTGCTCCTCGATTTTGCGCTGCTCATCAATCGATAACAATTTCAGCTTCTGAACCGACCGCTGTCTTTCACGCAAACGGGTGTCATGAATTTCACGCCGTACCTGTTCCTTACGGAAGCGCTCTACCCGTTCCTTATCTTTGGCAAATTCAGCCAAAATCACCTGGTATAATTCTTCATCCACGGGTGACATGTGACTGGCAACATTCGTCCCGCGTGCCTTTAAGAAGGATAAAATCTCCGTATGAGAGATATTTAATTCCTTTGCTATCTGGAAAATCCTAACCGGTCTTTTGGCCATAAAATACTCTATTTTTATTCCTCTGCGACTTCCTCGGTTGCTAATGCTTCCGGAAGATCTTCTTCGACGTCATCCTCATCGGAAGCTTCGATAAAGGTTTGAACCGTTTCATATACCTGTTCAAGGATTTCGTCATTAACACCCTCAGCTCTCGTCAGCACTTCTTCTTCGGCGGACAGCAAATCACCTACCGTTGAAATACCCACTTCATTTAATCCGGCAACAGCGGATTTCGGGAAGTTGGGAACATCCTTCAAAGCCGTGCTATGGTCGCGCTGCAGTTTTTCATATTCTTTGACCCCGTAGGCGTCAATACGGTATCCGGTCACCCGGGATGCCAAATTAATATTCATCCCGCCCCGACCGATGGCTGTATCCAATTCATCATCGTTGAAAATTGCCACACAGTATTTACGCTCGTCGTCAATATATAAATTCGCCGGTTTAGCCGGTGAAAGCGCCCGGGAAATGAGAATTTCCGGCTGCTCACTGTAATTAATAATATCAATTTTCTCATTATTCAGTTCCCGGACAACACCCTGGATGCGACTTCCGCGCATGCCCACGCAAGCGCCCACCGCATCGATCCGTCGATCGTGAGAATGGACAATTATCTTGGATCTTTCGCCCGGATGGCGCGCAATGGCGCGAATCTCAATGATACCGTCCTCAATCTCAGGGACTTCCATCTCGAATAATTTATACAGGAAATGGTTATCACTGCGGGAAATGATGATGTCGGGGCCCTTGGAGGTGATTTCCACCGATTTTATTATGGCCCGAATCGTATCTCCGCGACGATATCTTTCCGTCGGTATCTGCTCTTTTTTGGGCATCCGAAGTTCGGCGTGTTCAATGTTAACAAAGACATTGTCCCGCTGAACCTGGTGCACAACACCGATAACAATTTCACCCACTCGTTGTGAGTAATCATCGTAAATATATTTGCGTTCCACATCCCGTATCCGCTGAGCGAAAAATTGTTTGGCGTGGGCGATCATCCGTCGGCCAAATACCGTGGGATCGATAACTTCAACGAACGTGTCACCGACTTCGAGGTCGGTCAAACTGGGATCCTTCTTCAGTATCTCGTCCAACGTGATTTCGCAAACAGGATCCGTGACTTCCTCGACAATCTTTTTTTCCGCGTAAATTTCTATTTCACCTTTGTCCAAATTGACAATCACACTGCAATTTGACGAATCACCCTGCTGTTTTTCGATAATATATAGGAACAATTGTTCCAGGATCGTCCCTAACTCAGACCGTTCAACATTTTTATCGCGGGCGATCTCTGAAAAAACTTCGATTAACTCTCTATTAATCAAGTTTCCTCCGGTCTTTTTATTTGAATTCTATTACAACACGGGCATTAATTATTTCATCGTAAGCGATAAATTGATCTTTGCCCTTTTTATCTGATACCAATATTCCCTGGTCGGTTACATCCAAAAGCGTAGCCTTTAAACGGACACTCTCTGCACCGTCACTTAACGTTAACGATAATTTTCGACCCTTATTTTTTCGAAACTGAAACGGAAGTGTCAATGGCGTGCCGACACCGGGCGAAGAAACTTCCAACCGGTACCCTTGGGGATAAAACGTATCGAGCAATCCCGAATCCCTGATTTTTTTCGCGATTTCCGATGTCATATCAAGCGTTACCGGACGCGCCGAGTCCACAAAGATTTTTAACGTTTGATTTGTGATGTCTTCCTTCAAATCCAATAAAAAGACATCTTCGTCCAGCAAATTTTTAATTATTTCCAATATTTTTTCCATTTTCGCACAAACGAAAAGTGGGCTTTGTCAACCCACTTTTCAGCCCTGAAGTTATTTATTTTTAATCGGTTTTACAAGGTAATTATCCTCTGATAATCACCCTTTTAAGCGACCTAAAAGTTTCTCCGCATTTTGGCGAATAGTGGTTTCCAACTCATCGCTTGCGAGGACTTCATCCACGATCGACAAGGCCTCGTCCGTTTCATTCTTTTCCATCAAATAAGCCGCTAAATCCAACTGATTATTCTGCTTAACCGATCGTATTTCACTCGTTTCTATCGCCTTCCGGAGATGCTCTTCCGCCTTTGCGTCATTCCCCTCCTGCCGGTAGATTTCCGCTAACATGCGATGAGCGGCGGGCAACAATAATTTGTCGGAACTTTCCGCGACAAAGGTCGACAAGGCGTTTTCGGCGGCTTCATAATCCTGTTGCTCATAATTAAACTTGCCCCAAAAATAATACCCCCGGGTACCACTCTCGGTACTGCCATACTCATCGATCAATTCTTCCAATTGGTAACGCGCGTTATCCACGTCACCGATTTCCAGCGAAACCAACGCCTCACCTAACAGCGTTTCGGATTCTTCTATCGCCTTTAAACGCCGGTTATTAAGCGTGATAATCACGATCAAAAGAACGATTATCCCTACCGCAATGCGCAGGTAGGTCCGGCGATTGTCTCTTAATTTGGTCTCGATATTGTAAATCGTTTCCAGTAAGGGATCTTTTTTAATTTCCTTTTTGGTAATCTTTTTTCTCGGTTTCAGCATATATTCTCCTGGTTAAGTACCCTTGGCAGGAATCGAACCTGCATCTAATCCTTAGGAGGGACTTGTTCTATCCGTTG
>JAADGP010000068.1:11969-14180 GCA_013152315.1 FCB group bacterium | reverse complement strand
CGGATGATAACGGAATTGTTTAATGAACCAAATTTAACCGGCAGATTTACTGTTACCTACCGTTGGAATATTGTACTCTGCTCCCCGGAATCCAAAACAATAATCGATAATAAAATTTGACTTAGAGGAAAAAATGGCTGATTTATCCGTAAATATGTGTGGTATCAAAAGCCCCAACCCGTTCTGGTTGGCCTCCGGTCCGCCCACCAACTGTGGTGAACAGGTGATGCGCGCCTTCGATGCCGGATGGGGGGGCGCCGTCTGGAAAACATTGGGAGAGCCTATTGTCAATGTTTCTTCGCGCCTGGGGGCCGTGGATTACGTGGGGCAACGGATATCCGGTCTGAACAACATCGAGTTGATCACCGATCGTCCCTTAGACGCTAATTTTAAAGAGATTTACGAAGTAAAAAAACGTTATCCCGATCATGCGGTGGTGGTTTCGTTAATGGTGGAAACCCGGGAGGAGTGGAAGGAAATTGTGAAACGCTCGGAAGACGCCGGCGCTGACGGATTGGAGCTGAATTTCGGCTGTCCGCACGGCATGTGCGAACGGGGAATGGGCAGTTCGGTGGGGCAGGAGCCCAAAGTTTTGGAGGAGATTACTTCCTGGGTGGCGGAAGTTGCCAAAGTGCCGGTACTGGTGAAACTGACTCCTAACGTGGGGGATATTCTGGATCCGGGGATTGCCGCCGTCCGCGGAGGAGCCGACGGATTATCGTTAATCAATACCGTTAAGTCCATCATCGGAGTCGACTTGGACAGACTGGTTCCTTTGCCGTCCGTACGGGATAAAAGCACCAACGGAGGATACTGTGGTCCGGCCGTGAAACCGATCGCGTTGCACATGGTGGCGGCGCTGGCCCGGGAACCGCGGGTTACCATTCCCATTTCCGGGATCGGAGGGATTGGCACCTGGCGGGACGCGGCGGAGTTTATCGCCCTGGGCGCGACTACCGTGCAGGTCTGTACCGCCGTGATGCATTACGGTTACCGGATCGTGGAAGACATGATTGACGGGTTGTCCAATTACCTGGACGATATGGGAATTCCCACGGCCATGCAATTGGTGGGCCGGGCCATCCCCAATTTCACGGAGTGGGGTGACCTGGACTTAAACTACCGGGTGGTGGCCGAGATTGATCGGGAGAAATGTATCGGTTGTCAGTTATGTTATATTGCCTGCCTGGATGGGGCGCATCAATGCATCCACACCCGGAAAGGTCCCTGCGCGGCCTACCACGGGGAGTCGGATCATGGAATGAACCCGCGGGTCACGGTTGAGGCGCCGATCATGCATGAAACCAACGGCGAAATACCGGAATATGTACCCTTCGTGGACGAAGCTGAGTGCGTAGGTTGCAACTTGTGTCACCTGGTCTGTCCCGTTCCCGGCTGCGTAACCATGGTGGAGCGTCCTACCGGAAAGGCGCCGGAAACATGGAATGAACGGGTGGCGAAAGGGCTTTAATCGAATCAAAATTATTGTTTTTCCATTTTTGGATATCTATGGAAGAAGAGATACAGAATCTGGGACGTGATGCGTGTCGGAACGCAGTGGAGATCCCGACGGAGCGTAGCGACTGTCGGGAAAACGTGATGCGTGATGCGTGAAACGTGTCGTAGCGTGGTGGAGAGATCGACGGGAGGTTGACTGTCGGGGGTGCGTGGCAGGTGGTAAATTCCAAGAACCAAGAACCAAGAGCCAAGAACCAAGAGCCAAGAACCAAATTTTTGGGGCCAATTTCATTTTTGGGGGATGATAATTGGTAAATTACAAAATCTGGGCCTTTTTCAATTTCAATATGTTTACGTACCTATTCTATAATGTTAAATTGAATGTTGATGATCGCAAATTGTGTATAATCAGATGAACAATGTTGTGTACAAATAAGGATGGGGTTTGGGGAAGGGCCCGAGGGTAAAAATGTAAAATCGATTGACTGTTCTGGGGATTGTCCGGGTATTGTTTGTAATTTTTCATATACAGGATTACGATGATTTATCATATTTAAAAAAAAATAAGTCGTTTTTTAAAACGAAGGGGGAACAATTGCGAAAAAAGAATTATCCGGCTGTTATCGGAGAAGGACAGGTAGCGTATTTACCCGCCTGGTTTCATTTTTTTAAAGTTTTAGCCTTTTCTGTTTTTATTGTCTTAATCATATCCCGGATCAGCGGACAGGACCGATGGAGATCGGGATTTAACCG
>JAADGP010000068.1:0-11949 GCA_013152315.1 FCB group bacterium | reverse complement strand
GTGAAACGGATTGATGTAATCGGCTATTTCCCGGAATTGGCACGCGAGGCAGGTATCAAACCCCGCCAACCGTGGATATGGTTTGTTTCCGATCTCCAATATCAGTGGCCATACAAGCGCGGCATCCAGAAATGGCCGGTGACTGTTCGTATCCGGATTCGTGACGGCAAGCCGGTTTACCTCACCCCGCCAAAATTGGATTCACTAACGGCGGAAATAATGTTTCAGGGTATTTTGGTGGAAATTTCGGATGTGGAAAAACCGGATAAAGCCTACTTAAGATTTAAACCTGTTAATATGCGTGATTCGCAAAATATTAATCTTGTCTATTTACCTGATTCCCTTCAATACGTGCCGGGAAGCACAATTATTTATTTGGTCCGTCTCAGTGAAATTCCATTTGGGACGAAGACGCTTAATATTATCGTAAGCGATTCCAATAACAATGAATTGGGGCGGCTTCCCCTGGCCGTTACGACCAAAAAGCCGGCTTACCTGAAAGTGAAAATAACGGACGAAAAGGGAGACCCCGCATCCGCGCGGGTTGGTGTTTATTCCAATAATCATTTTAATTATCCTCCCCAAACACTCCCGCTCTATCCCTGGGATCACACGGTACCGGAAGGATTAAACTATGATCCGACCTGGCCGGCGAAGAGGAAACGGGTATTTTATACCCGGGGAACGTTTGAGATGGCGATCCAACCGGGGGATGTGTTCCTTGTGGTTAAGAAAGGAGTGGAATATAAACGCTACGAAAAGCGGTTTAAAATAAAAGCCGGGGAAACCAGAGAATGTTCAATCCAACTGGACAGATATTTTAATTTGCCGAAGGAAGGATGGTATTCGTCCGACGATCACGTCCATGTGTACCGGGACGGTAAAAATAATAAGGATATATTGGAATGGGCGAAGGCCGAGGGTGTTAATGTTGTGAACGTACTGCAAATGGGGGACATCGGGCGCGAATATTATATGCAATATGCCTGGGGTGATGAAGGAACCTATGCCGAAGGTAATTACCTTCTTCGAAGTGGTCAGGAAAATCCACGGACCCATGAACGGGGGCATGTGCTTATGATTAATAATGCCCGATCGCACTGGGATCCCGCCACGTATTATGTTTACGAAAAGGCGCTTGACCTGACACATAAGGAGGGTGGCTTAAACGGCTATGCCCATAACGGCACAATATTCAATGCGGAACGCGGCCTTGCCATCGATGTGCCTTTAGGCAAAAGTGATTTTGTTGAAGTGGATGCCTACCATATGAAGGCTTTATACGATTGGTGGAATTTGGGGTACAAACAGACAGTTGCCTTAGGTTCCGATTATCCGTATGCCGAGTGGTTCGGTGACCGCAATTTTTATGTTTACGTCCGGGGTCCCTTCAATTTTGATAATTGGCTGAAGGCCTTCAAGGAAGGGAAAACCTTCTCGTCGACGGGTCCCATTATCGATTTTACGGTTGACGAACAACTTCCCGGTTCCGAGATCGTATTGAAAACTCCCCGCCGCCTGAAAGTAAAATTACGGGCGCGTATTAATCCAACCCTGGACACGCTGAGAAGAGTGGAATTGATTTCCATGGGAAAAACGATTGCCGAATGTGTTCCGGAAAGTGAAAAAGAAAAAGTCGATTGTACCATCGAATACGAACTTCCGGTAAACCAAAGCATGTGGATCGCGGGTAGGGCGTTGGGTAAAAGGACGGAAGCACATACCACCGCGATTTACATTAGTGTTGACGGAAAACCGTTTTGGAATCCCGACGGACTTGAGGACCGTATTGCGTATATGGAGGGAAAACTGAATGAATTGGAAAAGCTGATTAATGATGGTAAAATACCGGCTTCCCAGGGTGCATCCTTAATGGAGTATATTAATCAGGCGCGTGAAGTGTATCGGGATATGCGGGCTAAATTGTAAAGGTCGCCGGGGTTTGGTGGTGTGTGAGCCCCGGAGAGGTTCCCCGGTCCGATGAAAGGGATCGATTTCACGTCTTATATTATAACTGACATTTCTCGTTTCAAAAACATAGAAAAGGTTTACAAATTTATCTTAAATGGGGCTGGGATTAAACAAGACAATTTAAATTATTCAAGAATATTGTCTCGAACAACAGTCATGCCCGCTTGTCCTTTTCTTAACGTAAGAAAAGGACCAAAAGAAACAGTCGCTGTGCCCCGATCGAATCGGGGCAAGGCGACAAAGGAATTCAGGTTAAATCAATTTTATGAGAATAATTAGGTATAATTCCTGTATCTCTTTGTTAATCAATACTGTACAAGTGAATATCTATATGAGAAATGATAGTTATAATTGTTGAAATGGAGTCTGCCGTCAGGTAAGGACAGGCAGGAGATTTATTCCATTATGAATGGCGTTGCGCTTCGTAGTCTTCCAGTAATTTCTTAAACAGGTAAGGGACCTTTTGCATTGTTTCCGGCCGGGCCACATAGGCGAGCCGCATTTGGGTTCGTCCCGGGTTGTCCTGAATGTTGTGGTTGTTGTAAAACCCGGTCATGGGCGCCACCAGCAGGGTGAAATCGCCGTCTTCCAGGTGTACACGACCCTGTCCGGCGCAGTAGTTCACGAAATCATTGGCGGTAAAGCCCGGTTTAACGATCTTGCGCACGTCCAGAACAGTGTAGATCGCCGCTTCCGGACTGGACACGATAATTCCCGGTATTTCCCGCCGCAGGCCGGTCACACACGTTCGAATAATCTCACGATAATATTGGCGTTGCCGGTCAAACCAGGTCTTTAGTTCGGCATGATCCTCGTGCGCGATAGCGCCGAAAATGTATTGGCCGATCACGTTGGCGCAGAGGTTGGACATGTATTCGATGACGGATTTCTCCAGGAATTCGGGATTGTCGGTTACCAGAGCGCCGATTCGCAGTCCACAACCATTCCAGACTTTGGAGGCCGATTCAATACCGATCCGCCGGCCGGTGATACCCGGAACATCCTCTTCGGTGAGACCCCAGATGCTGGTTGTCTCATCGGTAAGAAAATGCAATTCCCGGTACGTCTCATCACTGATCAGCCACAGGTTGTCCTCAACGCAAAGTTTTGCCAGGGTAGTCAGGGTATCGTATTTCATGTGTTGACCGGTGGGGTTATCGGACGGTATGATTAGAATGCCGCTGGGTTTTTCTTGCTTGATGATGGCTTCAATTTTTTCCAGGTCGGGAATGGCGAATTTACCGTTTTCGTCGAGTGTCCGGGTGATGCAGATGGTCTTGCGGCCTAACCGCGTGGCAAAGGCCATGTAATTTGTGTACGCCGCTTCAATCAGCAACAACGGTTTGTCGTCAGTACCGGCGTCGCCGCACACGCCGGCGATGATCAGTTCCATCGCCTGGGAAGCCCCGTCGGTGATCTGGCATACTAAGTTTGATGTGTCAAACCCGGAAGCGGCAATTACATTTAAAAAGGCTTGCCGGGTTTCCTCGCTTCCGATGGTGCGGGAGTACTGAACCACCCCCTCCGCGAACGGGGAACCGGGATCACACAGGGATCTCATCCGTTCCTGCATTGCCGGGTGAATCGGCAGGTTCACGTTGCCGATGGCCAGGTTAATAACGTCCACTTCGTCCCGGTCGGGGCGACGGTCGTACACCTGTTTGGCCTGTCGCAGCACGGAAGGTTTGCGATTACGAAACAAGTTGGAAATATACGGTTTGGTCATTCTGTTCTTCACTGTTCCTGATTTTGCATTATTTTCCCGAAAATGGTGAGCTCATCAAATGAAGCTCCCGTGAAAGTAAAAGGTGATCGGCATTGAATAATTGCATGGTACGTTACCGGTTTGATGAATTTTCCGATCACTTGTCTTCCGATGTTTTGTTTTCGTGTTCGAAATCGCGGGAATATCCTTTGAGGATGAGTCGTGTGGTTGTGCGTTCCACGCCTTCGGACACACGCAGTTCCTCAATGAATTCATTTAATTCGGCAATGGATTTGGTTTTGATATGGGCCACGATGTCGAATTCTCCGGTAATTTCGTAAACATCCTGTACATAGGGATATCCCATGAGTCGACGGGTAACCCGCGTTGTGTATAACGCGCTGTTCAATTCCATGTTCACGATTGCTTCCACGTCGATGGGCACCCGGGCGCGCATCTCCAATCCCAGAACATCGTCCACGATATCCAGCAAATCCATGTCGGAGAAATGGCGTTTTGTGGGCTGACTTTTAATGATTTCAATAATTTCGTTTAATTGATCGTCATTCAGCTTTACCCCCATGGTTTCCAGACGTGAGCGAACCGCGTCGCGACCGGTGTACTTATCGATGGTAATTTCGCGGTGGCGTTTGATCAATTCCGGCGGGAAGGCCTCGTATGTCCGGGGATCCTTCAAAACGGCGCGCGTGTGGAGTCCCGCTTTATGGGTAAAGGCGTACAGCCCCACAATCGGCCGGTTTTCGCTGTTGAAAATACCGGAAGCCCGTTCCACCACGCGGGACAGCTTGGGGAGCAGTTCCAGGTTCCACGGATTGTCGACCTTGTAGAGCATTTTCAGGGTGACCGCCACTTCGGACAGGGCGGAAATACCGCTCCGTTCTCCGAGGCCGTTCACGGTAACGTCCGCCAGGCGCGCCCCGCCTTCCAGACCGGCCAGCACGTTGGCCGTTGCCAATCCATAATCGTTATGGCAATGGACATGAAGGGGAATGGAAACGGACGAGGCTACGGCGCGGACCAATTTCCGCAGGGAGGCCGGATGGGTTGTGCCCACCGTGTCGGCAATGCTGAACCGGTCGGCGCCGGCTTCTTCGGCCACCGAAGCCACCTCAACCAGAAAATCGGTATCGGTTCTGGTCGCGTCCTCAGCGGTGAAACGAACCTTAAGTCCTTTGTCCTTGGCGTATCGAATCGCTTCGCTTATCCGTACCAGGGCTTTTTGGGGAGTGATCTGGAACTTGTATTCCAGGCTTAACGGTGAAGTGCCGAAGAAAATGCCGACCCATGGTACGTTCAGGTTGGCTGCGTCATCAATATCCCTGGCCAGCGCCCGGCCGTGGACCATTTTGTTGGCCCGGGTATCCAACCGGGCCAGACGCTCCACGGCTTCGCGAACATCCGGCGATACGGCGGGATGTCCGAGTTCAATGAACTCCACGCCAAATTCATCGAGCAATTTGACGATTTCAAGCTTTTGTTCGACGGTGAACGATACGTTTGGCGACTGTTCACCTTCACGAATGGTACTGTCTAATAATTCAACTTTCATGTGTATTTCGCTCTAATTTTTTAAGTGCTTCGCGTAAGACTCTGATTGCCCGTTGGTATTCCTCCAATTTCAGATGTTCGTCCGGGGTATGGTCCAGGGAAGAATCACCGGGACCATAAGTGACAATGGGGCAACCCCATTTGTTCAGCAGATTCATGTCCGAAGTGCCGGTCTTGTATTTGAATTGGGGTTTCCCGCCGTGAGCACGGATTCCGCCCAGGAAAGCGCGCACGAGGGCGTTCCGTTTTTCCGCCATCACCGCCGGGGTAAATCCCCGGATGGTAACGGTGGCGTCCTTTTTTAATTTCATTACCCGGCTGTTGAAATCCTCCGGATCGAAAGTGATCGGGATACGTACGTCAATATGCATTTTCACGGCTTCATGGTTGCCGGATGACAAAGTGTTTAATTGGGTCAGTTTAAAAGATATGTCGCCGAACCGATCTCCGCGGTTGGGAAATAATTCGCACAACGATTGGTAAAAAGCCACCGCTTCCTCGGCCGGAGTGGCGATCGGCATACCCCGGTGGACACGGGGTTTTTTTCTTTCATAATCAAGACCGAAACATCCCCGGTAGCCCAGGGTTATCGCCTCCCAACCGCCTGGTTCCCCGATAACCACGTAATCGGGAGCGTTGTGGGTTTTGAGGATATGTTGTGCTCCCAGGGAATCGGTTTCCTCCCGCAGACAGCCGATTACCGTGACCCGGATTGTATCGGAGTTCGCGAACACACCGGCCGCTTCCGCGAAAGTAGCCAACGCTCCTTTGGCGTCCACACTGCCGCGCCCGTAAAGGGTGCCATCCTCCAGTCGAACCGGTATTTCGCCGGGGACGGTGTCGATATGTCCCACCAGATAAATGTTTACCGAACCCTTGCCAATAACGCCGATGGCGTTGCCCACGTCGTCGCGGTGGACGCGGTAGTTCCGTTGAGCCAGTTCATCCAGGAACAAATCCACGGTTTCCGTTTCGTGACCGGAAGGACTATAGGAGCGTACCAGTTTTTCGACGAGGGTCACGGCAACACTTCCTCCAGGACATTTAATACCTGGTCGATTTCTTTTTCGGTTACGATATAAGGAGGCAGAAAGCGCAGATTCATTCGTCCGGCGGCCAACGCCAGGATACCGGCGTCACGAAGTTTAACCAGGGTGGGACCGACTTTTCCCCGCAATTGGATTGCGATCATGAGTCCCTTTCCCCGGATGTCCCGGATGGCGGAGGGCTTTTGTTGCGCCAGTTGTTCGAGACCGGTCATAAAATAAGCTCCGACGCGGGTAATATTGGTCAATAAATCGTGTTCTTCGATGTACTCGATGATTGTCAGTCCGGCCCGGCAGGAGAGGGGATTTCCGCCGAAGGTGTTGCCGTGCTGTCCCTTCTCAAAGGCGATACCAGAGCGTGATACGGTGGCGCCGATGGGGATTCCGCCGCCCAGGGCTTTCGCGAGACAAAGAATGTCGGGGGCAACCCCGGCATGTTCACAAGCAAACCATTTCCCGGTGCGCCCGATGCCGGTCTGGACTTCGTCAAATATGAGCAACGCTCCGTTCGCGTCGCAGATTCTGCGCGCTTCCCGTAAATATTCTTCGGAGGCGGGATAGACGCCGGCTTCGCCCTGGATCGGCTCCAGCAGGACGGCGGCGGTCTCTTCGGTTACCGCTTTTTCAAGCGCTTCGGTGTCCCCGAAGGGAATGTGAGTAAAACCCGGAACTAAGGGTTCGAAGGGGGCCCGGAACGGCTTTTTCCAGGTGGCGCTGAGCGATCCCATGGTGCGACCGTGAAAACTGCGCATCATGGTCACAATTCCCGGACGTCCGGTGTGGGCGCGGGCCAGTTTAAGAGCGGTCTCGACGGCTTCGGTCCCCGAATTGCAAAGGAAAACCCGGTCCAGGTCCGAAGGCGTAATACCGGTAAGTTTGGCCAAAAAACGTGCCCGGACATCGTTGGCAAAATAGCCGCTGTGACAGGTGATGAGAGTACCTGTTTGATCGGTGATAGCCTGGGTAAGGACGGGATGGGCGTGTCCCAATACGGCAACACCGATCCCGGTGGCGAAATCGAGGTATTTGTTCCCCGCCGAGTCCCACACGTAAACACCTTCGCCGCGCGTTAGGGCAAAGGGCCAGTTGCCGTAGGCACCACTGCCGTGTTGGGTTTCCAGTTCGATCCACCGATTCATTCGATTACCGTGCCTTGCTGTTGGAAAGCTTTGCTGAGTTGATTTTCCACCCGGGCGTCACCCAGGATAACGCGTTTTACGCCACCCTCCAGGGCTTCCTTGGCGGCCAGCAATTTCTTCTTCATCCGTCCCTTGGCGTATTCCTCAATGTGCCGGTCAATTTCCGCGCGGGGGATCCTGGTGATCAGGCTGGATTCATCCGCGGGGTCTTTAAGTAATCCGGGAATATTCGACAGAATGATCAGGGTCTCGGCCCGGAGCGCTACGGCGATTTCCGCGGCGCAACGATCGCCGTCCACATTGATGGCCACACTCTCATAACTAATGGCCGGAGGAGTGATAACCGGGGTGTAATGATTGTCCAGTAAAAGTCTCAGGAGATCGACGTTGACCTTTTCGATTGTTCCGCTGAGGTCGCCGCGAATAATTTTCTTGCGCCCGTTCTCGATCACTTTCAGGGAGCGTTTTTGCCGGCCTTCCAATAACCGGCCGTCGATACCGGAAAGACCGACGGCGTTCACTCCCAATTGCTGAAGTTTTTCCACCAGCATTTTGTTCATTTTTCCGGCGTAAATCATGTTAAAGATGTCCAGCGTTTCACGATCGGTCAAACGACTGGTAAAACCGGAAACGGAAGTGACAAATACCGGTGGTTTGCCCAGCTTGGTTGAAATTTCATTCAATTCATTGGAACCGCCGTGCACGAGCACAAAGTCCCGGTGTCCGGCCAGATCCTTGAGGAACAAATCGTAGTCGATTCCCTCACTGCCGCCTACTTTGACAACAAACATCAGTTTAATTCCCCTTTATCATACGTAGTATGGTTATGGTAGTGATAATCAATAATCGTTTTTGTAATGGGTTTTGTATTCATCCTCGGACAGATACTGCTTAGATGGGATGGAAGCCCAGGGCGTCGAGGCCCGTTAGCTCATCCAGACCAAGGGTAATATTCATACACTGAACGGCCTGTCCCGCCGCTCCCTTCATCAGGTTGTCGATGGCAGCCATTACCACCAACCGGTCCGTATAAGGATCTTTCTCAAAACCGATTTCGCAAATATTCGTGCCGATAAGCAATTTCGGTTCCGGAAAACGATAAAGCCCGGACCGTTCTTTCACAATCCGGACAAACGGTTCATCCCGGTAGGCTTTCAGGTATGCCTGCCAGACATCTTTTTCTTCGTACGGACAGTCGAGAAAAACGTGAATGGTGCTTTGGATGCCGCGCACCATCTCGATCGCGTGCGGAGAAAAGTTGACGGAGATGGAGCCGCCGGCATTCAGTTCCTGTTGCATTTCCGCCAGGTGTCGGTGTCCCGATGGTTTGAAGCTGCGCACAACGCCGCTCCGTTCCGGATGGTGGGTGGACATGTTCACGCCCGCTCCGGCGGCGGAAGAACCGACCTTGGAATCGATTACAATCAGGTTTACCGGGAAGTTATCAACCAGGGGTTTAATAGGAATAATTGCCGCCGTGGCGGTACAACCCGGCACGGCCACCAGGGTCGCGTTTTTTATTTCGTCGCGATGCAGTTCCGGCAAACCGTACACGAACTCTTTCAGCAGTTCCGGCCGGGTATGTTCGTGACCGTAATAGGTCACGTAGTCTTCCGGATTCTTCAACCGGAAGTCGGAGCTCAGGTCGATAATAATTTTGGCTTTCGACCGGAAGTCGTCAATCCGGTCCATGACGGTACCGTGGGGCAGGGCCAGGAACAGGATATCCACCGGTTGCAGTTTATCAGGGTGAATAAATTTCAGGTTGGTTCGACCGCGCAGATTGGGGTGGGTTTTAACAAGGGCTTTGCCGGCACGTTTCCGGGAAGTAACGGCGGTAACCTCGATCGCCGGGTGCGGCAGCAGAAGCCGCAGGAGCTCGCCGCCGGTGTAACCCGAACCGCCAATAATAGCTGCTGTGTATTTCTTCATTTTTTACTCTTTCGAAACCTTAATGGCGTAATCAATGATTAACGCCGGAATATTCACGTTTGAGGGTTCGATGCTGTTACGAAATTCGATCGTGTAATTGATTTCATTCACGACCGGACCGTCTTTGGTCTCCATAAGGTCCACGGCAAGGATGCCACCGCCGACGGCCTTGGCGGCCCGTACGCACAAATCGTTCAATTCCGGAGTCACGGGACAGTTGGATGCCTCCGCGCCGCGGGCCGTGTTGGTAATCCAGTGTTTCGAGGATCGGTAAATCGCGCAGACCGTTTCATCGCCGATTACGAAGGCGCGAATATCTCTTTCCGGTTTCTCAATATATTTCTGAATGTAAAAAATGGAGTGATAATACGATCCCAGATGTTCTTTGTGTTCCAGGAGGGCTTCCGCCGCGTCGCGATCGTTGACTTTGGCCAGCAACCGTCCCCAGGAACCGACGACCGGTTTGAGTACCACCGGATAACCAAATTCCTCGATGGCCTTGAGCGCCGTTTTATGCGTGAAGGCAACCTTTACGTCCGGGGTTGGGATACCGGCACTTTTCAGCGCTTTGGTAGTTGCCACCTTGTCGCCGCAGATGAGAGCCACATCGTAGGTATTGATTGTTTTGATCCCCGATCCCTGAAACAGGTTCAGGGCGTACAAGGCGCGGGAGTGGGAAACGTCCCGTTCAAGCAGCACATCGAAATCATAATTGCCGTTCAGACTCATAATCAGTTGCCGACTGTCGACCCGGACGATTTCGATTCCGCGTCGCAGCGCTTCTTCGATGATTAATTTTTCTTCTTTGCGGATTCGTGAAAACAGTATTCCAAGTTTAAGGGACATTTATATTGATTCCTCCATTTTGAGTTTCGCCTGCTGTACACAATAGTCGATCAGTTTGGCGGGGATGTTTATGTCGACGGCTTTCAGACTTTCTTTAAATTCCATGGAACAGTTGATTTCGTGAACCGTGTAGCCGTCGTTGGTTTCCATGAGATCAATAGCCAGGGCGCCGCCGCCGACGGCGTTAGCCGCTTTGACACACACTTCATTGAGTTCGGGCGTGACGGGACAATTGACGGCCTTTCCACCGCGTGCCGCGTTGGTGAGCCAATGATCGGACATGCGGTAAGTGGCGCAGATGGTTTCATCGCCGACGACGCAGGCGCGAATATCCCGTCCCGGCTTTTCAATGTATTCCTGGATGTAGAAAATCGAGTGATAATACGAGCTCAGGTAGGATTTGTGTTCCAGGATTGCCTCCGCGGCTGTGCGATTCTCGATTTTCGCGATCAAGCGCCCCCAGGAGCCGTCCACCGGTTTCAGTACTACGGGATATCCCATTTCTTCCATGGCCTGAAGCGCGCTTTCCTGGGTGAACGCGACCTTTACTTCCGGCGTGGGCACCCCGGCTTCTTTCAAGGTTTTCGACGTAAACACCTTATCACCGCAAATACGCACGACACCGAAACGGTTTACACAGGCGACTTTGGATTTATCCAGTAATTGCAGGATGTGAAGCACCCGGGATTGGGAAATCTCCCGATCCAGAAGGACATCGACATGGAGGTCGTCATCCGGCTCCAAAATAAGTCCCCGACTGTCGATCGTAACCAATTCGATATCAGGTCGTTTCCGTACTTCCTCAATGATCAGTTTCTCCTCCAGCCTGATTCTGGAATAGAGAATCCCTAAGCGTATCGGGTGCTTGGTCATTCGCCCCAGTCCTCTTGTTCCTCGGGGGCCAGTTCCACTTTGTAAGGATCGATGCCGGTGACTTCCAGTTCCACGCCGCAGGTTTCACAGTCGACGATTTCGTTTTCCACGACATCCTCGGGCAGGGTTATTTCCGAACCGCATTCAGGACAGGTAACCATGATTATTTCTCCTCATCTTTATTTATTAACGACGGTTTGACCGTTAGTCATTGGTCGTTGTGTTTTTTTATGTTTTTTGTTGTTCCCATATGAAAAAAGCCCTCAGCTACTATCGAATAGTGAGGGCTTTTCAAGTTTTAGTTTGCTGTTGAGCTACACAGTGACCCCCACGCTAAGCATTTTAGCGCGACGAGCAATATTTTTATTGCGCGCCAAGGGTCTGTTGTTCTTCTTGCTCATTATTCGCTTAAAAATTGTCCTTTAGTTTAAAAGCTTTGTTTATTAATTAGCAAGTATAATTCTTGTAAAACGTAAATCCCTCCGGATCAGCGACAAAATCACTGGTAAAAGGGGTGTGACAAGAGAGATCCGTCGGATTGAATTCCTGTTTGGTTAATTCCCCTATTCGATCTTTCCCCGGATTCCGAAGGTGATGTTCATTTATTGATCACCGGAATTATTGCAAATTATTTGAAATCAGATAGACAATATTGTGAGTCTGTCAGCCCTGAGGGGGCGGAATAGATCGATCCCGAGGATATTTCAAAACTTTCAGCATGAATTCAATGCAGAGGAGTAACTCCTGTTCGACAACCATCCCGCAGTAACGGGACAAGTTCCTTGGTTGTAGAGGTATAACAAACCACTCAAACCGTCAAGCAGGCTTGCCTGGCGTAACGCAGTGTAGACAGGGATGCTTGACGTAC
>JAADGP010000082.1 GCA_013152315.1 FCB group bacterium | reverse complement strand
CGTCTTACTCCGAATGAAATGGTTAAATATATTGCCGATCTCTATGGAATGGATTCAAAATGGTTTAAGGAACGAAAGGAGAAAATTTTCGATCTGTTGGGCATGAATGAGTTTGCCAATCGTCGCATCGCGCGGTTAAGTACCGGAATGAAACAAAAAACATCCATCGCCCGGACAATAATTCACGATTCACCGGTAATGGTATTTGATGAACCGACTTCCGGTCTGGATGTGATGACCGCGCGGGCGATAATTGATCTGATTCGTTCCTGCCGGGATGAGGGGAAAACGGTTATTTTTTCCACACATCGCATGGGCGAAGTAAAACTCCTGTGCGATGATATTGCTATTATTCACCGCGGTAAGCTGTATTTCAACGGGACCCTGGCGGAATTCGAAGCACAAATGACCCGGGATTCTTATGAGGATGAATTTATTCATCTGGTGGGGGAGGCCTGAATGAAACGGACATTAATTATTTTCAAGAAAGAGTTAAAAGACACCCTGAGGGATCGCCGCACAATAATAATGATGGTGGTAATGCCCATGGTGTTGGTGCCCCTGTTGATTACGGTTGTGACCAAGGTTCAACAATCACAAATGGAAAAGGCGGAAGCGAAAGAACTGCGAATTGCCTTTATCGGGAAAGAGCACGCCCCGGATCTGTATGCAATGGTATCGGCGGAAGAAAAGATTGTCGTTATCACGGGTGTGCCTAAGGACAGTATCGCTTCCATGACGGCCAGAGAGTTACTGGACGGTGGTATTATCGTGGAACCGGGTTTTAATGCTTTGATTGCCAACGATAAGCAGGGGCGGGTCAGTATTGTCTACAAGGCCTCGGATGCTTTTGAAACAGCGTTAAAACGCTTGACCGACCTGGTGGAACAATACAATAAACAGATTGTTGCCGAGCGAATCAAGCGGTTGAATCTGGACGAAAACCTGTTTAATGCGGTGGCGGTGAATAAGATCGATGTTTCCTCGGTGCAGGAAAGGATTGCCGAAGTGGCCGGAGGGTTTCTCCCCTACCTGTTTATCATTTTCGGATTCATGGGGGCGATGTATCCCGGATTGGATTTGGGCGCCGGCGAAAAGGAACGGGGAACCCTCGAGACATTGCTTTCCACGCCCGCCACCAGGCTGGAGATTGTGCTGGGCAAATTCGGTGTGGTGACACTGGCCGGAATCGCGACGGCTCTGATAGCAATGTCCGGGTTGTACCTGGCCGTGCAGCGCTTTCAGGAAATTCCCCCGGAAATATTTGATGTTATTATGGATATGTTGGGCCTTAAAATGATTCTTATGATCCTCACCCTTATTCTTCCCATTTCGGCCTTTTTCGCGGCGGCTATTTTGAGTGTTTCCATCTATGCCCGTTCTTTCAAGGAGGCCCAGAGCATTGTTGCCCCCCTGAATATTGTGGTCATCTTCCCGGCTTTAATCGGTACTCTTCCGGGTATCGAGTTGGATTCCGTAACGGCCCTGGTGCCGATCCTGAATGTATCGCTGGCTACCAAGGAATTGCTAGCCGGGACAATGAATCCCTATCTGTTGGCCGAGGTTTATGGTTCATTATTCCTGTTAGCCGGGCTTAGCATCTGGGGTTGTGTAAAATGGTTTAACCGGGAAGAGACCCTGTTCCGGAGTTAAGAATAGTTCGGTAAAACCGCGGATTTACGTGAATACATTTTAGCAGGATATTTTAAAAATTTAACTGTTTTTGGATACGAGGAAAAAAAGGAGGCTAGGGCGTAAACTAAGGCAAAGAAAGTTGAACCCCGGGGCAACCTGGATAAGTCAGAATTCATCATTGATTATGAAAATTGTAGCTGATAATGAGTAGTACAACCATTATTTAATCCGCCTTCACTTCCGCTACGACGGACGAGAAGGTCTGGTTAAATTCCCCGCTGCTTGCGGCGGAACAATGGGTCCAGGGCTTGCCCTAGGGTTAATACCACTTGATTGTCTATAAACAACTCGTGTCCGTTGCAACAAACGGCCTTGTTGATAGCATTGTTGAAAAAGCTTGCATAAAATTGGATTAAGTATTAACGTCGGTCAGAATATGACTAACGTTCATCAATAATTGCCATGGGAATAGAAGAAAGAAGAAAACGGGAAAAGCGTCAGCGACGTCAGGCCATAATGGATGCTGCTAAAGAAGTGTTTTTTGCGAAGGGATTGCTTGCGGCTACAATGGATGAAATTGCCGAAAAGGCTGAGTACAGCAAGGGGACACTTTATCTCTATTTTCAGAGCAAGGAAGAACTTTACCTTTCCTTATTGGAGGAGGGAAACAAGATTTTCGATCAGATAATGCGGGAGCAGCTTTCGCAATTGCGATCCGCTGAGGAATTGATACGGGGAATAGCCTCGGTATATTACAATTTTTTTATAGACTATCCGGATTATTTTAAGATTATGTTTTTTTTACATCATGGAGACCTTCAGAGCAAAATATCACCGGAGTTTTTTGATCAATGCATGTGTCAGGCCGAAGATACTCTCCGAGTGATTGAGGGTATTATACAGAAAGGCATCAATGAAGGCACTTTTCGCGAAGTGGATCCCTGGAAAATGACCCTGAATCTATGGGCAACGGCGAACGGCATCTTTTTACTATGCAGTGAAAAGGAACACCACGCTTTCATGAAAGGAAATAATGAAAAAATCCTTCTTGATCATGCTCTGGATATTTACTTGGAAGGGTTGAAAAAGAAATAATATGATTACGAACAAACAAAGCCCGAGGGAGGGCAAAATTTTTTTACCATGCGGTGACTATAGGTCAGAAAAAGAATAATGGTCATATACTTATTGAGAGTCAATATGGGGAGATACAAATGATACAACAGTATGCCAAGCTTATTATTGGTTTCCCAAAATCCGTTTTAATAGTGGTTATGTTTTTAACGATCTATATCGGGTTGGGTATTTCCAAATTACAAACCCGAAATAATTATGATTCCGACTTACCGAAAGACGACCCGATCATCATTACCAATGACAGATTAGAGGAAGTGTTTGGTGAAAAAGATGTAATCCTGATCGGAATAAAAGCCGACAATATTTTCAATCAACAAACGCTCCGAAAAATAGCGTTGATTTCCGAGGAATTGAAACAGGTTGAAGGTGTCGTTGAGGATCAGATTATCAGTCTTTCGACTCTAAATAACATTAAGGGACGTGACTGGGGACTGGATGTGGGGCCGTTTATGGGTGATGTCCCTGAAACCGATGAGGAAATAGACCGGATTCGTCAGGATGTAATGACAAACAACCTGATTTACGGGAAGTTGGTATCCAAGGACCTCAGCAGTACGATTATAACGGCTAACATTGAACGCGGCTACGACCAGGCAACAGTGTACAACCAGGTAAGGAAAATAACCGAAAAATACAATGGCCCTGAAAGACTATACATAAACGGCGAACCGATTATACAACAGGAAATAGATCTGGGAATTCAGCGGGATATTTCCGTTCTGCTTCCGTTCGCACTGATTCTGGTTTTAATCGGATTTTTTCTCTCCTTTCGAAATCTGCGTGGTGTTTTTCTCCCCTTTATCGTGGTTGTATTGAGTATCGTTTGGACGATGGGAATTATGGGCTGGGTGGGACTGGAGATGACGGTTGTATCTTCGGCGTTGCCGATGGTGATGGTGGCCGTCGCCAGTTCCTACGGAATCCATATCGTCCACCGGTATTATGAAGAGATCCGTCACAAATCAGTTGCTGTTGCCGTCAGGGAAACAATTGTTGCTATGACCCCTCCGGTGGCAATGACGGGAATTACATCGGCCGCCGGTTCGGCGACCCTGGCAGTGTTTAAGGTTGTGTCAATCAGGGAATTCGGAATCATCGCCGCAATCGGAATCCTCTCCGCCCTTTTCCTTACGCTTTCTGTGCCACCAGCCTTGTTAATGTTGTTGAAAAAGCCAGTGCGGAAACACAAAAAAATACGCAATTCTTTTATTGACCGCGTCCTGATGTCCTTAGGCCGGTTTACATTGGACAAACCCGGTATCGTTCTGATTGTTACCCTGATCATTATTGGTTTTTCGATTGTTGGAATTACCAGA
Organism: FCB group bacterium; assembly: GCA_013152315.1. Taxonomy (GTDB): domain Bacteria; phylum Fidelibacterota; class Marinisomatia; order Marinisomatales; family JAADGP01; genus JAADGP01. The sequence goes on along the minus strand of JAADGP010000082.1, from coordinate 7,939 downwards.
ATTCGTATCGGTAGTGATATTACGGAAATGTTTCCTAAGAAGCATAGCATCCGACAATCGTTCGATATGTTTAACGATTATTTGGGTGGAGCACGTTATTTTAATGTAATGATCTCAGGAAAGAAGCCCAATACCATTACCAATCCAGCCTTACTTCGGCAAATCGAAGATTTCCAACGCTATGCCGAAAAACTGGAAGGAGTCGGGTATACAAATTCTTTCGCGGACATTATCAAACGGATACACCGTGTGATGAATAGTGATAACCTTGAATTTGAACGTATTCCGGACTCGGAGGCTCTAATAGCACAATACCTGCTCCTTTATTCGATGTCGGGGGATCCGGGCGATTTCGAAGACATTGTGGATTATGATTATCAACGAGCAAAAATCCGCATCATGATACGGACGTCGGATCAAGACGATCATAAACGACTTTATCGAGACTTGCGGCATTATGCTAAGACACATTTTGATCAGGGAGTTGAGATTGAATTTGCCGGCTCGGTGATGTCTTGGTTGGCACGGATTCAATACATCGTTAGGGGTGAAATCCAGAATATCATCATGGCGATTGTCATCATTTTCTTGTTCTGTTTGATTGTATTTCGATCCCTGTCCGGTGGTTTATTAAGCATTGTGCCGTTATCGATTGCTACAATGATTACCTTTGGTCTCATGGGATTCATCGGTATTCGGCTTGAAATGGGAACGTCCATCATTACGGCTATCGCCGTTGGGGTGGGTGTGGATTTTGCCATTCACTTCGTCAGCAGATTTAAGGAGGAGTTCCCAAAAACCGGAGATACGGAGAAAGCGACGGTAACAACCCTAACAACGACAGGGAAGGCTATCATTTTCGACATGTTTTCAAATATCTTAGGTTTTTCCGTGTTGATTTTTTCCGGTTTTACACCGGTTCAAAATTTCGGCTGGTTGGTCTCGCTTACGATGATCACCAGCGGGTTTGGTTCACTAGTTATTCTACCACCGTTATTTGCCGCTTTTAAGCCAAGATTTATCTGGGGAAAAGGAAAAACCAAGACCACGAGAATCGGTTCCGGGGTATCGGTTCAGACAATACCTGTATATGTTAAGGAAAACGATCATTATAAAAAATAGACCACATTGAAAATTTTAACACAAACAGAAAAAAATAAGTTCGTGGTGGAAATAAAGGGGGTGTAAAAGATGACTCACCAACAAAGAATAGTAGTTGCCGGCTTAATGATAATAGCGGCCAATGTATCCTTTTCCCAAGAGAGTGGGTGGACGGTTGCTTTAAAATCGTCTTATTTTCAAAATCAATCGGCGGTAACACCCCGTATAACGTCGGTTAAAAGACCGTTTTCCATCGGGGTTCAATTAAGGTACAATGTCCTTCATGATTTCGCAGTTCAGTATTCCATCGAAAGTCTCAATGGTAAAAGGAAAGGAAACGACGGCGACGAATTGAGTATTCATAATTCGTTATCTGCTTTGATATATCCTGCCAACAGGAGGAAGATTTCACCATATTTCATATCGGGGGTCAAGTGGATTCAGTTGAATAGAAACGTTGATGAGCAATCGAAAAACGAATTCAGTTTCCAGATGGGTTTCGGGTATGACATCCCGATTATCGACAAATTGGTCTCCAACGTGGAAGTGAAAATGTATAGTGACGGGTTTAATTATTTGGGATGGAGTTCCTCTTTTCATCTGGGTTTCAGATAATTCCGAAGAACATAAACACAACATAAAAGGAAGATTGAATGAAACGATCAGTGATTTTCATAATGGCAACCTTGTGTTTCATGGCTGACCCCGGCTCAGGGCAGAACTTAACCGCACGCGAAATTATGGAAAGAAATAACGCCCAGGCAACGACCAGGGATGAACGAGCCGGATTCACCATGAAGTTGATAAACAAACGCGGGAAAGAGCGAAAACGTAAGGTGGTGATGTATTCAAAAACGGATGCTCAGAATAAGGAAAAGACGCTTGTCCGATTCTTGTCTCCGGCGGATGTGAAAGGGGTGGGGTTATTATCAATTGATGATGGGGACCGGGAAGACCAATGGTTGTATTTGCCGGCCCTTAAACGTGTCCGTAGGATTTCATCCAGTGAAAAATCCGACAGTTTTATGGGATCGGATTTTTCTTACGAGGATATTGAACAAAATGAATTGAATGATTATCAGTACACTCTTTTAGGTCAGGAGACAGTCGATGGAGTGGATTGTTATGTTGTTCGGTCCATACCTGCAAGTGATGAGATAAAAAAAGAAACGGCTTATTCCATGACCGACATGTGGATCCGAAAAGACAATTATGTTTCGGTAATGGTGAAATTTTACAATCAGAAAGGCGATTTAATAAAATTGATGGTATCGACAGATATTCGCAGAATCGATGGCGCGGAGAAATGGCGGGCTAATTTCATAACCATGAAGAATGTTAAAACCGGTCATCGCACGGAGTTGCTTTATGATACTATTCAAATCAACCAAGGTGTGGCCGATAAATTTTTCACGCAGCGATATCTGGAACGAGGAAGATAATGAATTGGAAATCTATAGGTAGGCGATTAGTAATTCCAGAGGTTAAATGAAAATCAACAATCAAACAGCCTTGATTACAGGTGGAGCTTCGGGCATAGGATTAGCGCTTACAAAACGTTTTTTGGATGCCGGAAATAAAGTCATTATTGTAGGACGTAACAAGCAAAAGTTGGAATCCGTAAAATCCTTATCCCCAGGACTTATCACGTATCAGTGTGATCTTAGCAACTACTCACAAGTGGAATCTTTGAAAGATCGAATCGCGAACAAGCACAGCGATTTGAGCATTCTGGTGAATAACGCTGGTATCCAATATAATTACCGTTTCACGGAAGATTCTGACGTAATAAATAAGATTGCCAGGGAGGTGGAAATTAATCTTGCTGCGCCGATAAAGCTTGTATCACTATTGCTCCCGATTTTACTCCGACAGAAGAGCGCTGCTATTATCAATGTTTCCTCCGGTCTGGGACTAGTTCCCAAGGAGAGTGCTCCTGTTTACTGTGCCACCAAAGCCGGGATACATATTTTCACCAAAGCATTACGGTATCAATTGGAAAATACATCCGTAAGAGTATTTGAAATTATCCCCCCGCTGGTGGATACGGATATGACTCAAGGCAGGGGGAAGGGTAAAATATCCGCCGATGATTTGGCCAAGGAATTTTTCAGGGAGTTTGCAAAAAACCATTACGAGATCAATATAGGAAAAGTAAAACTCCTTCGCTTGATAAATCGTTTATCGCCTGCACTTGCAGAAAAGATATTGAGGAAAGGGTAACCGCCATTGTTACCGGTAGACAAATAAACAACAAATGTTGAGAAATAACAAAATGAAACTACTGTACACCATCTTGTTGATGTTCATTACCAGCACCGGTTTGGCACAAGTCGAAATTAACGGTTATGTGAAGAATTATGATGCCGTAAGTCTCCTGAATAGTAATGAGTATCTGATTCTGAGAAACCGGCTACGTCTGAATGTTAATTACTCCCCCACCGATGAGGCTTTCGGATATGCTTCTTTCGATGTGAAGGACGATCAGCTCAAAGGACTGGAATTGAGTCTGCGGGAGCTGTATATCGATCTGTATTTCGACAATCTTGACCTACGGATTGGGAAACAACAGATAGTCTGGGGGGAAGCGGATGGACTTTTTATCACGGACATCGTGAACCCACTCGACTTACGGGAATTCATCCTGGCCGATTTTGAAGACATTCGGATGGGAGTAAACGCCATAAAAGCACAGGCTTATTTCGGAGATCGGCGATTGGAAGCTCTCTGGATTCCCCAGTTCGTTCCTGCAAAATTTTCATCTGTCGGAGAGGACTGGGCTTTTTATACACCCTTGGATAAAATTGCTGCAATTATTCCGGATTCGTTAATAGTGGTTCGTGATTTTACCAAACCGGATAAACAGCCGAAAAATTCAGAGTACGGGCTGCGTTATTCCACATTGATAAAAAGCATCGACTTCACGTTGTCCTGGTTTCGAACCTGGGACGACTATCCCACCTTCCGGCAATATTATCAACCAACCCAAAATCCATCGGCGCCGTTCAACGTGACGATAACGCCGGTCTATGATCGCATAAACGTGTATGGTGGCACCTTTTCGACAACAGTGGGATCGGTAGTACTGCGCGGCGAAGGAGCTTTTTATCAGAACCGGAATTTCTACACTGCGGATCCCCGTGATGGCGACCGGGTAGTACAAAAGGATTTTCTGAATTACATGATTGGCGCGGAAATATCTCCCGGCAACAGATTTCTAAGTGGGCAATTTGTGCAGGAAATCATCCCGGATTATGATGATCAATTGGTGCTAAACAAAACCACCGACATGGGTACGATTTTAATGACCCGGACATTCTTTAACGAGACGGTTAAACAGGAGTTGTTCCTTATTTACAATTTTACTGATGAGGATTACCTGGGACGTGTTCGGTTTTATTATTACCCTTCCGACGGGATAGAAGTGATTGTCGGGACCGACATTCTGGGCGGGAAAAAGAAAGACACCTTATTTGGTCAATTTGACGAAAACGACAATTTTTATCTGAAAGTGAAATATAGTTTTTAAAAAGTGGTATAAATCATTGGATTTGCCAATCCGATACAACTTAAGAGGAGTTGAAAAATGGATCATAGGAAAACGTTTTTAGAGGCCATAATGACTAGGCGTAGTATCCGGGACTTCAAGCCGGGAGATATACCGGCTGAGGATGTGGAGAAAATACTTCGTGCAGGTATCATGGCGCCCTCACCTGGTAACCGGCAACCTTGGCGATTTCATGTTATCAGGGGAAATACCAAAGAGAAATTTTTAACGATACTTAAAAACGCCAATGTTATGCCGCCGGCAGAAATTGCGAAGACTGTAAAAACCATTCCCCTGTCGTGGCGCCGTTTGCTTATAAAAGGCATGGAAACGGTACCGGTGGTTATTGTTGTTGAAAACTCTATTTTGACAAAAAAGAAAGAACATATTTCGGTCGGACCGCTTCTTGGAACAGCGGCAAGTGTGGAGAATATGCTGTTGGCGATTCACTCTTTAGGGTATGGCAGTGTCTGGTTAGGATTTCTCCCCATCCTTGAAGCCGCAAAAAGAGTTCTGGGAATTTCCGGGGAAGTTGTTTGCGTTTTACCGGTCGGACATCCCGCGGATCACCAGAATGAATATTTTAACCGCTCCCGTAAACCGATTGAAGAAGTCGCAACCTTTTATGATTAACAGAGGAGGTCGTTTGTTATAAAAGCCGTTGTCTTCGGCGCTACCGGATTCGGAGGCAGTCATACTATGGAACAGCTTGTTTTAACAAAACACATGTTGAATCCAAAAGGGCAATAAACAATTATTTTAAATTTATTGAAACCGTTTGGGCAGTAGCAAATACTCAGGATTCATTATTTGGTGTAATTGCTCATTTAATTGGTATTTATCATGCAAGGTCTCCCGACCTTGCAACGACAGTAAAGTTAAGTTTGTTATTCCGCAGGATCGGGAGATCCTGCGGGATCATCTTCCGGAATAATATTTATGTACTCACTTCGAGAAGGTTAAATTGGCATTATCCCGGCAAGAAAAAACCACGTCTTTAGACGACTACGGGTTTACCCGTGGGTCATATCCGTGTTAATCCGCGGCAAACCCCCTGAAGAATTATTATTCGCCGGTCAGGTTGTCGCTTTGTAGATTATCCGTGCCAATCAATGTAAAAATTAAGGTCAGGGAGGAAAGTATGTATTCATCCGCAAAACCCTTTTCGATACAGGCTGTTCATAATGAAATAACCATCCGGAGGAACAGGGACGGCATTCCAACCATAATTGCTTCAGGTAGGGAAGATTTGTGTTATGGGATTGGTTACGCCCACGCCTGGGACCGGCTGGTACAGATGGAATTGGTGCGGGCCATTGCGCAGGGCAGGGCTTCCGAAAAATTCGCCGGGAGCGAGGAACTAATCGAGATCGACAAGTTCATGCGCCGGATCAATTTCAGTCACGGTTTGCAAGCGGAGGTAAACAATTTAAACCCGGAAGTCAAAAATGAACTGAAGGCGTATTGCCGGGGAGTGAACCGGGTTATAAAAGATCGGAGACGGCCTTTCGAGTTCGTGATGGTTGGCCATCATCCGGAAGAATGGCATATCGCGGATATCATTATTACGGTAAAAATTATGGGTTTCGTCGGGCTGGCCCAGTCGCAAGGGGACATGGAAAAATTTCTGGTCCAATTGGTACAACATGGCATTGACGAAGATCGAATCAGGGCGTTGTTTCCCTACCTGACCGACAAGATAGATTATGATTTGATCGGAGAGATAAAACTTGATTTTCATATCGTTCCGGAGAATATTTGGAAAAAAGTTATTCCCGATATTCACGCCAGCAACAATTGGGTTATCAGTGGCCGTAAAACCAGGTCCGGGCATCCGTTAATGGGGTCCGATCCCCACATGGAAGTCAATCGCCTGCCGGCGCTATGGTACGAAATGGTTTGGGATGTTAACGGAGAAAAAACGATGGGCATTACCATGCCGGGAGTCCCGGTTATGGTTTTCGGTCGCAACAGCAAATTGGCCTGGTCCGGGACCTATGCTTTTGTCGATATGATCGATTATTTCATTGAAGACGTTAAGGATGAGAAATACCGGTTGGACGGTGAATGGATACCGTTTGAAAAACGGATTGAAGTTATTCGACCTAAGAAAAAACAACCCATCACCCTTACGTTTTATGAAAACCGGCACGGAGTGCTGGAGGGAACGGCCGACAAACCGGGGAAATATCTGACTATGGCCTTTACGGGTCGTGACAATGCCGCGTCGGATCTATTCAATATTGTGATGCGGGTGGATGAAATCGGGAATGTCAGGGAAGCACAGAAACGATTCCGCAATATCGCCATGCCCTGTTTCAATTGGTGCTTCGCGGATCGTGAGGGCAATATCGGGTACCAGTTAAACGGACGGATGCCCAAACGCGCTGCCGGGTTCAGCGGATTGCTGCCGATCCCGGGATGGGATTCAGGCAATGACTGGCAGGGTTTTGAGGATCCGGCGGATTTTCCAACCAGCTATAATCCTGAATCCGGTTATTTTGCCACGGCAAACAATGATTTGAATCGGTTCGGGAAGGTACATCCCATCAATCTTTGTATGGCGCCCTACCGGATAGATCGAATCAAGGAACTTTTGGCGGGCAATGATGCTGTTGATCCCGGTTTTATAAAGGAAATGCACTACGATTTGTATTCCAAGCAGGCGGAACGAATTATGCCGTTGCTTCGTCCGTTATTACCGGATTCCGAAAACGGTACGATTCTGAAACAGTGGGATTTGAGATATGATGCCGATTCAAAAGGCGCCATGCTTTTTGAAGCGGTTTATTTGAATATCATAAAAGAGGTCTTCGGTAAGAATGGGTTGGGAGAAGAAGTCATTGAATATTTACTTACCGAAACAGCCATCTTCACTAATTTTTTCGGCAATTTTGACGATGTTCTGATGGATAGTGAATCTCCCTGGTTTCAATCCGTGGACCGGGAAACACAATTAAAAACGGCAATTGAAAAGGGTTTGAACGTGGAGGCAATTCCCTACGGTGAAACGCGTAAATTTGATATGCTGAACATCTTTTTGGGTGGAAAAATGCCCGGGTTTATGGGTTTTGATGAAAAGGACAAGATTCTCCCCGGGAACCGGGCCACGATTGCCCAGGGACAGATATTCCGATTCGGCGGGCGAACTTCAACCTTTGCGCCATCCTATCGAATGATCGTGGAAATTGAAAAAGATGGCCTTTTAACCAATTTACCGGGAGGTCCCTCCGGGAACAGATTTTCCAAATGGTATAAATCGGATTTGGACAATTATTTCCAAGGGCGGTA
>JAADGP010000153.1 GCA_013152315.1 FCB group bacterium | reverse complement strand
CGGTCTTACAATACCGTATTGGATTCCTTTATGAACGGTGGCAATTATATATTCCTGTACGATGACGGGGGAGAAGAAATCCTGTTCCAGCCTGATTTGACCAGCGGTGATGCGGTACGGGGTGACGGAATCTATTCTTTCCAGGCGCCCTTAAGCAGTTCTTCCACGGCCGGTACGTACGACTGGATTTTCGAGGCCCAGGATCAACATAACGCGTACAGCGATACGGTTGTGCACCGGATTGTCGTTCAATGAAAATAAACATGTCGAAATTGATCTTTATTGCTCTGGCCGGAATGGTGATTTTACCGGCTCAAAACCTGGCTCCGGCAAAATTTTTATTAAAAACAACAGAATCCGCTGTCGCGACCGGATCCGCGGGCCTGAAGAGTAACGCCATTTCCGAGGTTCGTCTCCAGGGGCCCCGGGCCGTTTGGCTGGGAACCGGGCGGGGCCTGGCGGTTGTGCGTGATTCCGTAACCGTTGAGTCCCTGGATACCCTCACCCTGTCCGATGGCAGTCAAACCGTGTTGAACCTGGGTATCTCGGCCATTGCCGCGGCGGGGGATACCCTGATGGTGGCGTCGGCGACTGATGACGGTAGTATTCCGGTGGGGGGCGGATTGTATTTTACCGCCGCCGCCGGCGATTCACTCCTCGTCTGGACTTTTTACCAGCAGCCGGTTGATGATCCGGGCGATTCGCTGGCTCCCTTCGCCGATCGTTTTTTCCGGGCCCTTCCGGTTACGACCGACCATGCCAATGTCACCTATGATATGAGTATTTCCGGTAATTACGTCTGGATTACCAGTTGGGCGGGCGGGCTGCGCCGTTTTGATATTGCCAACCAGGTTTGGGACCGGATTCCGCTTCCCGAGGATGATCAGGATTTTCTCGTGACCTGTGCCGATTCTTCTTACGAAAGTATCAGCGGACAGAGCGTGTTGCGCGATTTTTACCTGAATCCCCGGGATCCGTCCGATGGCGGCAACCATAATCACAAAGCGTTTTCCGTCCTGGCCTATAACGACACGGTTTGGGTGGGTACCGCCAACGGGATTAATCGCGGCATTTTGGGTCCCAACGGTTGCATTGACTGGGAGCACTATTCCTATCCCCTCAGCGGATTGTCCGGCAATTTCGTGGTGGGCCTGGCCCGGCAAATGTGGAATGGTAAACGAATTATCTGGGCGGCCACCCTCAACGCCGACGATCCAACCGAACAACGGGGATTGAGCTACACCTTAGACGACGGGGAAACCTGGTCATCGGCCTTACTGGGTGAACGGATTTACAATATCGCGACCGTCGATTCGTTGATTCTGGCCGCTTCCGAGAGGGGTCTTTGGAAGTCGGAGGACGGGATCAACTGGGCCTTGTTTAAGCCCGCGCGCGACGCGACGCCGTTCACTTCGGACGAAATATTGAGCAACAAGGTTTTTTCGGTAGCCCTGGATACCCGCCCTTACTATTCACAACCGGTCATTTGGATCGGCACCCTGGACGGATTAGCGCGGTCTGACGATTTGTATGGCAGCAACTGGACCATTTTCCGCGCCGATTACGATCCCGAAGAGGTTTATGCCTACCCCAACCCCTTTTCACCTTTTTCGCACAATGTCCTGAGGAATGACGGATACGTGCGCATCCACACCGATGTCAAGGAATCGTACGTGATTGAAATGGCAATCTATAATTACGCAATGGAACGCGTGTACCGCACGGAGTTCGATCGCCGGAAAGGCGAAGGAACCCTAAAATGGAATGGACGCGACGATCAGGGACGTTTGGTGGCCAACGGGATCTACTTCATTAAGCTGAACTACGACGTGAAAACGGAGTGGATAAAACTGGTTGTTGTGAAATGATTTTGCGAAATAGAAATTCGATATTCCTGAAGTGTTTTGCGGTACGAATAATACTGTTGGTGGCAATTATTACTTTACCGAGCGCTGGTCACGCGCGCGATTATGCCGGTTATGCCGGGTCCTTTTTGCGAATCGGCACCACCGCCAGGTCCCTGGCGATGGGCAGCGGTTTCACGGCTGAGTTGGATCGTGGTTTCACCGCTTACCATAATCCGGCGGGAATTCCGTTCCTGAAGAATACCCAGGTATCCTTTACCAATCACTGGCTGCCCCTGGACCGGCGTTTCATGGCCACCAGTTTTTCCGCCAAATTGCCGCCCACCGCCGGGATCGGCGTAGCCTGGGTCAGCGCCGGTGTTGATCGTATTGACGGACGAACTTCGGCCGGTGAACATACGGAATATTTGTCGACCAGCGAAGACGCGGTATTCATCAGTTTCGCCCAGAAAATACAGCCCTGGATGGCAGTGGGTATTAACATAAAAATACTGTACCAGCAACTTCCCATGAATTCCAACCAATTGGCCGGAAAAGGAACGGGTTTTGACATTGGGGTAATGGTAAGGGCCAGTGAGCGCATGGTAATGGCCCTCGTGGTTCAGGATTTGAATTCCAATTACCAGTGGAATACGGGGGAAGTCTTCGAACGTGGTCGGGTTTACAAGGAGTCGTTTCCCACACAGTATCGGATTGGGTCGGTCTATTCGTACCAGGGTTTTCACATCGTTGGCGATGTGGGGTTTACAACCGATCATCAAAACCTGCTGGGAAATTCGCTCCGGATTGGAGCCGAGTATCGTTACCGGGGCAACTATTTTCTGCGCGCCGGTGTTGGCAATTCCCGGATAGCTATCGGTGGCGGTCTGAATTATACGGTTCTTAAACAGAATGACGCCTATTTGGATTACGCTTTCGTGTTGGAACTTCCGGTCGGCGCGGCGCATGTCTTTACCGTCGCATTTAATCTGTAACCGGCGGCATTTATGGCCCGGCCTAATTATGGCGGATTAATGAATCCAGGCAACAACAACCAGGTTACGAAAACTACCATTTGAAAGGAAACCTGATCATCACAATCAGATCCATTATTCGTTTTTCTCAGATCTCTTGTCCGGGAGCAGATGAGTTGCTTAACATTAAAAGACGGGGAGTTGTCAATTCCCTTTCATGGCGACGGTTGTCGGGACAAGGTCCGCTGTTATCCTTGCGGCGGCGGGTCATGTATTTTGTCCCCATGTTTGTCTTGTCGTTATTGGTTCCCGCTGTCGGCACGGCAATCGGTACTTCTTTTCTGTCCCTTCCCAGTACGGCCCGGGAATTGGCCTTGGGCGCCAACCCCGTAATCGCGGTAACCTCAACCGCCAATCCGGCGCTGATCCGTATGGGTGGAAACGGAATAAAACTGGATTTTTCATACGGACAATGGTTGGTGGGAACGAAAGAAACAACAATTGGTGTTACCGGGCGGGTGTTCGGCGGAGAATTGGGCTTACGAATTCGTTATGCCGGCATCGACGATCTGGAACTGCGTTCCGCTACTCCAACGGATGAACCTTTGGCTTATTTCGGGGCCTATGGAGTTGCCGTGGGCGGAACCTACGCGCGGCGACTGAGTGTGACCACCCGCTTAGGCGTGGCCGTGCGAATCGTTAATATTCAGATGTACACCGCGTCCTCAAATGGTATTGCCGTTGATCTTGGCGGCGTACAGCGCATTGGAAAAAAACTTTCCGTCGGTTTATCCTTGTTGAATCTTGGGACCATGTCGCCCTTGGCGAACGAATCTCCACGGCTGCCCGTGCGCGTCTTGGGGGGAATGGCATATTCCTATGACTACGGTGGAATATCAAATGTGGTAACGGCTTCTTCCGAATGGTTAAGTACGCGCGAAGCGTTGATTTTTCGACTTGGGAATGAAATATACTGGAAAAAAGTCATTATCCAGATGAGTTCCCAGTTTTCCGAGCAGGTAGCAATCGTGTCCGGCGGTTTTGGCTTCCGGGTGGGAATATACCAATTCCATTATGGAGTCCAGTTTGGTTCCAGAAACCTGGGTACCCCGCAGATGATTGATGTGTCCGTGAGGCTTCCCTGACCTATGGCAAAAGGGAAACAATCCATATACCGGCTGCTTACCTATTTTTTAACGTTGGTCGTCATCGTTTTAGCGGTGACTTTGTTCTATATGAACCGGGAGTTGCGTGACCTCCGATCCCGGGTAACGGAGGAGAAACCGGTCGAAAAGCCGACCGAGGCGCCGCCGAAAATCGGCGTAATAGCCTTGATAATCGATGATTTCGGGTATCGCAACGATAAAGTTTCCGACGGTTTTCTGAATCTGGATGCGAATTTGACGTTCGCGATCATACCCGGCCATAAATACAGCCGGTTGTTCGCCGAAAAAGCCGCTTCGGCCGGTAAGGAAGTTATTGTCCATATGCCGATGGAATCGCAGACACCCACTCACGGCGAGGAGGAATTTGTGTTGTTGACGTCCATGACCAGCGCCGAGATCGAACATCGTGTCGAAAAGGTGTTTTCACAATTACCCCAGGCTGTGGGGATGAATAATCATCAGGGTTCCCGGGCCACCGAAGATAAACGCGTAATGCATGTGGTAGCGTCCACCCTGAAGCGCGAAGGAAAGTATTTTGTGGATAGTCGTACCACCCGGAATACTGTCGCGGAAGAAACGATGCGGGCGGTGGGCGTGCCGGTGGGCCGGCGCAATGTTTTTTTGGATAATGAATTCGATGCGGCCTTGATAAATGAACAATTGGATCAGTTGATCGGCATCGCCCGGAAACGTGGTATGGCAATTGGCATCGGCCACGCGAAACCAACCACTTTGCAGGTTCTGAAAGAGCGAATACCGGAATTAAAAAAATCCGGTTTCCGGTTTGAATTTATTTCCGCTGTCGTTAAATAGCCCGATAGTAAATTTTTACCAGAAGCAATTTATACATGGAGGTTTCATATCTCGTCCCTACGGGACTTGTTTTGGTGTTGGGTTCGGTTGTGCTACAAATATTCTGTCCCTGACGGGACAGGGTCAGGGCCGCGATAATTTCAAATATTCCGGAGGATGCGAGATGCAAATAACAGATGTCAGCAATAGAACGTTTCGTCCGGGATACAATTCTTGATCGAATAAATAAGCTAATAGAACAAGCCCCTGATTCGATGTATTACCATTTTGTGTCTGCGACTTTCCTGCGGACCTGTTTGTACCCTTGACTGGACGCGCATAAACTATCGATCAAATTATGGATTTTATTGTACACGACTGCGCATCCCAACGTCCCGTAGGGACGTGATATTTTTAGCAGGCATAAGGCAGCAAACAAAAGTCCCGTCAGGGACGAGATAGCATAGAAGCAGGGCAGACACATTTGCCTTAATATATCCTTCGTGTTTGTTGTGCAGGATAAAAAACCCATCGATTAAATTTATTCATGGCGGTATTTACATTTCGTCCCTACGGGACTTGTTCTTTTGTTGGGTTTGATTGTGCTACAAATATTCTGTCCCTGACGGGACAGGGTCAGGGCCGGGGCATTTTCTGTCCGGTTTCAAATATTCCGGAAAGTCCAAGATGCAAATAACGGTTAGACCTGTTTGTACCGGAAGGATTACGCTTGAAACCCCTGGATTTTGGAACTAAGATTATACCTGTTCAATCGGCGCTATTCCGGTGCTATCTGAAACCTTAAGGAAAGGAGGGGTTCGGGGATCATGGCCCATATCATCAATAATAAATCAATTTTGTTGTCGGCTTTTTTAATGTTGGTTGGCAGTTATCATGGAAAGGGTCTTGGTAACGACAAAGCTTCGGCGGAGGGAACCGTTTATGAAAACCCTGCAAAAACGGTTGACGACCGGGTCGAGGATCTCCTGAGCCGGATGACACTGGACGAAAAGATCGGTCAAATGACACAGGTCGACAGACAATTTCTTGAACGGGATAGCGATATAGCGACGTATTTCCTGGGCTCGCTTTTAAGCGGGGGAGGGTCAACCCCGGCCGAAAACCGCCCCCAGGCCTGGGCCGACATGTACGATCGCTACCAAAAGATTGCGTTATCTTCCCGGTTGGGAATACCGATCCTCTATGGGATCGATGCCGTCCACGGGCATAATAATGTTGTGGGCGCTACTATTTTCCCCCATAACATCGGTCTGGGATGCACCAATAATCCCGATCTGGTTGAAAGAGTAAGTCGTATTACGGCCCTGGAAGTCGCCGGTACCGGTATTGACTGGACATTCGCGCCTTGCATAGCCGTGCCAAGGGATGAACGCTGGGGGCGCACTTACGAAGGTTTCGGGGAAGAACCGGGTATTGTTGCCAGGCTTGGGAAAGCGGCCGTTCGCGGATTCCAAACGGCTGAGTTGGGGAACCCGGGCGGTATTTTGGCATGCGCGAAGCATTTTGTCGGAGATGGTGGAACGAAATGGGGTACCGGTCGGAACGGCAAAGCGGACAGGGGCGATACGCAGATTTCCGAAGAGGAATTGAGAGCGATTCATTTACCCGGTTATTTAAGCGCCATCGAAGAAGGTGTCGGTTCAATAATGGCTTCCTATAATCAATGGAACGGGACTTACTGCCACGCAAGCAAGTTCCTGTTGACCGATTTGTTAAAAGAGGAACTTGGTTTCCAAGGTTTTGTGGTATCCGACTGGGAAGGAATCGATCAAATACCGGGCGATTATAAGTCGGATATCATAACGGCCATAAATGCCGGAATTGATATGGTAATGGTGCCGGGAGCGGTTCCTTTCGGGGGTGAACCTTATACGCGCTTTATTAAACTCCTGAAGGAAGCGGTTGAAGAGGGCTCCGTGCCGGTAAGCAGAATCGACGACGCCGTGCGACGAATCCTTAGAATAAAATTTCAAATGGGACTTTTCGAAAATCCCTATACCGATCGGTCCCTGACCGACAAGATCGGTTCTCCGGAGCATCGGGAGGTTGCCCGGGAAGCCGTGCGCCAGTCATTGGTACTTCTCAAAAACAATAATGGTTTACTTCCCTTGTCGAAACGTGCGGGGCGAATACTGGTCAGCGGTAAAAATGCGGATAATTTGGGAAACCAATGCGGGGGTTGGACGATTTCCTGGCAGGGCGGGAGCGGACCCGTTACCGAAGGAACAACGATTCTTGAAGCAATAAGGGAAGCGGTCTCACCAACCACGGAAGTTGTTTTTTCTATCGATGGATCGGGAGTAAAGAACGCGGACGCAGCGGTCGTTGTGGTAGGTGAAACACCTTACGCGGAATGGGAAGGGGATAAAGATAACCTGGCCCTGGACGAGAATGATCTGGAAACGATTAGGCGGATAAAGAACGCCGGTATCCCCACGGTGGTCATTATTATTTCGGGACGTCCGCTTATTATTGAGCCGGACGTTGCCGATTGGGATGCCCTTATCGCCGCCTGGCTGCCGGGAACGGAGGGACAGGGAGTTACCGACGTACTCTTTGGCGACTACAATCCCACCGGCAAACTTTCCATGTCCTGGCCCCGGTCCATGTCGCAAATCCCCATTAATGTCGGGGATAAAAAGTACGACCCGCTTTTTAAGTACGGTTTCGGCCTGAGGTATTGATCGGGCAAGTAACTCCAACACAAATAAACAGCATAACTTAAAGGGGAAAAATATAGTGAATCCTCGAATTACATTAATCGGCGCCGGTAGCGCGACTTTCGGTCTCGGCACCATCGGTGACATTATTAATAACAAATCCCTCGAAGGCAGCACCATTGTCCTCCATGATATTAATTCCGGAGCTTTGGATCGTATAGCCGATATTTCCGGACAATATATCCGGGAAAAGAACCTTCCCTATAAATTGGAAGCAACCCTGTCCCGGGAAGAAGCTTTGAAAGGCGCGGACTTCATTATTATTTCGATCGAAGTCGGTGATCGCTTCGCGCTGTGGGAACAGGATTGGCAGATTCCCCTGAAATACGGTATCAAACAGGTCTACGGCGAAAACGGCGGGCCGGGTGGTATTTTCCATGCCTTGCGGATCATTCCGCCCATTTTGGACATTTGTGAAGCCGTCCGAAATATTTGCCCGGAAGCCCTGGTGATTAATTTCAGCAATCCCATGACCAAGATTGTTCATACGGTTCATACGCGCTACCCGGACCTGAATTTCGTGGGGCTATGCCATGAAGTGGCATCCCTGGTGGAACATTTACCGAAGTTACTGGGCGTGCCCTTTTCCAACCTGTCGATTCGTACCGGCGGCCTGAATCATTTCAGTATTTTGGTGGAAGCCACCTACCGGGATTCCGGGAAGGATGCTTACCCGGATATTCTGGAAAAGGGTCCCGACTATTTTTCAACAGCGCCGGCTTCGTTCAACCACGTGGGTGAACGGTCCCTGTTCCTGGAAATTCTGCGCCGCTTCCAGGTCCTGCCGATTACCACCGACAGTCATATCGGAGAATATATCCAATGGGCATGGGATGTGGCGGATCATGATGGCATTCGGTTGTTTTATGATACCTATAAGAAGTCGATGCTTTCCAGAAAAGGTCTTCCAATCGAACTCCTGGAACAGGGCATGGACGAAGAAGAATATTGGCGGGTAGTCCCTATCATCGCGGGAATTCTCACGGACTCCGGTCACGAGGAACTGGCCGTGAATGTTCCGAATGATGGATTTATTGAGGCCCTTCCGCGGAATCAGATTGTTGAAGTGCCGGCAGTAATCGACAGGAACGGTATTCACGGAATTAAACTTGATCCTTATCCCCGGGCGTTCGCTGGCCTGCTGAAAAACCAGGTGGCGGTCCATGACCAGCTGACCGAAGCCATTCTCACGGGATCAAAACAAGCCGTGTTGCAGGCTTTGTTGGTTGATCCGGTGGTGGACCGGATCCGGCCCGTGGAGGAAATGCTGGATACCATGCTGGCATTGCAGAAACCGTATCTGGATTATATAAAATAAGGAAATAAGAGACACCTTTTCCCTCCGGGAATTAAATCGTTAAGATTTCCTTACTCCATCAAACAAGTTAATCATTTAATTATTGTAAAAAGAGTACGTGAAATAGAAAAAGGCTTAGGCGAAGGCTTAGGAGAGATTACTTGTGAGGGGAAAGTATGAGGAATTTTCTATTTTGTGTGATTAGCTCCCTGGGAACCATGTTAATAAGCGGTAAGTCAAAAAATCTTGATCCACCGGAAAGATGGACAAGTGTCAGGGAATGCCGAACATAGTTTTTTCTTAAATCCGGGCATAAACCCATAAAGGGAATATCACTCGTTCCCGACAGCCGGGGTGATACGACGCGTTTCCCCGACATTCGTTACGCTTCGTCGGGATATCCGCTACACTACAACACTATTCACGTTTTACGTTTCACGCATCAGGTTCTCTTCCTCAGGCCTGTGTCTTGGCCTTCGGAAATCAACCCCTGAAGTAGATCCAGATCGCGAATACGATCAAACTGAGAATGACCGAAAGCAATACATCGTGTCTCCGCCAGAGCGGATCGTATTCCAATTTTGCCGTTTTCAAAGTGGTCGCGTACGTTAAGTTCTTAAGCTTTTCGTCCGAGGGTTGCGGCGCCGTCAGACTCGCCACGATCAGGACGACAGAGCAAATGATGAAAAGGAAAACCGCGAAATGCAGGAAATTGATATCGGCGTAATTGTACAAAAGTCCGCTCAACTGGTCCTTATTGATTTCGGCAACGAGGCGCCCGATCCCGAGGATGAATCCCACGATAAGGGAAGCCATGGCGCCGCGACCATTCAACCGCTTGATGAAAAGACCCAACAGGAAGACGGCGGCGATGGGCGGCGAAATATAGGCCTGCACACTCTGCAGGTATTTGTACAATTGACCGGAAATGGATTTAATGAACGGGATCCATAACAGTCCCAAAATAACCAGTAAACCGGTCGCTATTTGTCCCACCAGGACCAGCCGTTTTTCAGATGTTTCCGGTTTTACTTTTTTATAGACGTCCAGGGCGATTAATGTGGAACAACTGTTAAAGACCGAGGACAGGGAACTCATCAGGGCAGCCAGTAAACCGGCCACGACCAGGCCCCGGAAACCGACCGGAAGCAGAGCGCCGACAAGTACCGGTAATGCGGCATCGGAATGATCCAGTTTGATTTGTCCGGTTTGCGCCAGGGAGTAAGCGATTACGCCGGGAATCACGAAGATGAAAAGCGGCAATACTTTCAGGAATCCGCCAAAAATCGCGCCGCGCCGCGCCTGATCCTGGTTCTCAGCCGAAAGGACGCGCTGGACAATAAATTGATCCGTACACCAATACCAGACACCCAAAATGGGAGCGCCGAACAGGATACCGGTCCAGGGGAAATCAGGATCGGACATCGGTTTCCACAAATTGAAAAAGTCACTCCCGGCGATCTCATACATCTTGTCCCATCCGCCAAGGGCGTTAAGCCCGATTACGGTGACCGTGACCGAACCGGCGATCAGGACGAAAGTTTGCATCATGTCGGTAAAGATAACCGCCCGCAATCCTCCGAAAATGGTGTAAATCCCGGTGGCAACAACCACGATAATAGCGCCCGTCCAGAAATTGATTCCCAGCAAGGTTTCAAAGACAATTCCTCCCGCCGCAATGGTAACCGATATTTTCGTAAGCACATATCCGATAATGGATATCCAGGTCAGATAAGTGCGGGCTCCGGGGGAATAACGGCGCTCCAGGAATTCGGGCATGGTATAAACCTGGCTCTTTAAATAAAAGGGCACGAATACCCACCCCAGAATCAGCAATATGAAGGAGGCGAGGATTTCGAATTGGGCGACTGCCACCCCACTGGCGGCACCGGTTCCGGCTAATCCCACCAGGTGTTCGGAACCGATATTTGAAGCAAAAAGTGATGCGCCGATCACAAACCATCCTACGTTACGGCCCGCAAGAAAATATCCCGATGAAGTTTCGCGGGTGGATTTTTCGCGAAACGCGGCCCACCATGCTATGAGAAATACAACGATAAAGTATAACAGGATAATAAAGTAATCAATATTCCCCAGAATTTTTGGCATACTCAACCCTCCTTTAAGATCATATCATAATTGTTGACGAAAAATTTTTGGCACATGAATAAAACTACCTCAATTTCCTCGTATTTAATCCGGAGTGCGCGCAAGCAGATATTGCACGGCCAGGTCCGTAAGATTCCATAATTGTATATCGGAAGTGGTGGGATAACGCGCCGGCAAAAGTTTATTATCAACAATCCGGTAGCTCCATAATTCATTATGTTTGAGCCCCGATGCTTCCACGGCAGTGAGCGTTTTATCCAGCATCGACCGTAATTCACGGACGTATGGCTCCAAATTCGGATCACGGATCTGACCGGTGGTGTCATAAGCAGCCTGGATTTGCTTGGCCAGTCCTAAAAATAACAGGTTTACCTCGCGTCCCCAAATGACCCGGGGAGAATGGTAAATGTCGCGGCGGAAGTTTTCCCAGACCACGGGAGAAGCATAAGTGTCATTCGCAACAACGGGACCCACCCCTTCCAAAAACAGCCCGACCGGATAAGGGATGATAAAAATTTTCAAGCGCCTGATCACATCTTCGGGTTTCATTGTCCCATTGAGAATATCCTTTGTCGGTTCTTCGAGGAATAACCAGGTCGCGATGTCCGTATTGGCGACCGGAATCGGTTGACCTTTGGTGTCCAGTGCTAAGGCCAGGAAATCGACTCCTTTTTTGTCGGCCCTGGTTTTCGCTATGACTTTTTTCCAATAGGCGCGCTCTTCTTTGGGCAGCCATCGCAGTTTTGCGCGGACCTTTTTGCGAACCTTCCGCGCGCTCAGATGTACTTCGAAGTGTTTTTCGGCGCCTCTCCAGGTTTTGATCGCCCGGCGCAAAGTCATGGGGCTTTGGGCGTATTCCCAAAGACTTGTGGCGCGAATCTCCGGTGCGAATGTCCCGAGATCGACGGTGGAAATACCAATCTCACGGAGGGCCGTGAATATCTTGTCCATGGATTCCAGCGCTTTCGGAACCCAGATAACATTAACATCCATCGCGTAGCGGCCGTTGGCATAACCCGCCCCGCTGTCCCGCCAACTCGCGGAGGACCAACGGTTTTCATCGAGTCTGGGAAAGCTGATTAAATTTTCAGTGACCGGTCTTTTGACATATGCTTGTGTCGTCGTCGATACATAAAGAAGGTTGCGTAACAGTAAAGTCAAACGTAAGGTGTTGTTTTCCTGTCCCACAGCGGATTCCAGGAAGGCCCGTTTGCGGTCGTTGGGAATATCCGGTCTGGAAAGGT
>JAADGP010000056.1 GCA_013152315.1 FCB group bacterium | reverse complement strand
TATTGATAAGGTTTCGTCTCGTAACAGACAACAAATAACATTGGCGCGCCCTGTCGTAAGTGAAACATGGCGGCTCCTTTGGGAGTTGAGGCAGGATGGTCGAAGAAATTCACAAACACGCCCCGTCTTCGTGCGTCCTGATCGCTGGCCAAACCAAGAATATCTCCGTTTTTCAGGACAGCGTACATCTTATCCAGCGGTGCTTTGCGGAAAATGTGGCGTATGCCGCTGTGTTCGCGTAATTCACGGAAAAATTTGTCGGCACCGCGATTTTTCTGACGTTGGGCGATTCCGACAAAAGGATATCCGTTGTATCCCAGCCAGGCAGCCAGCATTTCCCAGGAACCCCAAAATGTCCGGAAATCAGGAGCACCCCTTTGCCTTCCCTGAGGGACGCATCCAGTAATTCTTTACCGTTGATTGTAATCGGCGCCCGGCGATAAGAATCGGGCAGCGCGAAAAATTGTAGAAGGTTGCGAATATAAGAAAGGTAGCAATATTTCAAAATCGTGCGATGCCAGTTTGCAGAATGCCCGGGGAAAGCCCTCCGCAGGTTTCGCAAGGCGATGTCTTTTCGTATGGGAATATGATGATGAAAGACAAACCCTGCCAGGCGTCGGGCAAGACGTTCACGGTTCTCCACGGGAATGGAACGCACATACTTGGCCGTGGCCGCCAGTAAATTGTAGGTCAATCGATGCTTTTGTTTCATGGTGAACTTTTTTGTAATCGAATAATTCGTATGGAAAAAGGCTTTACGGATTAGAGATGCATTAAATGCTTGTTTCCTGATTCAAAAATTAAAGTTATGCTTCGGGATAATAATAACGGTAATTAATTGGAGTTGAAGCTGCTAAATCGATCAAATCTAAGGCGAATTCACTATGACCGACATTGATTTTATTGTTGATTTCGGGTAAACTTGTCGGCATGAAAAAAGCTATTATATCCTTTCTTACTTTTCTGGTTTTTACATCGTGCGTTTTCGCGGCGGAAAAAGCGTTGGTATATCGTGTACCTATCCAGGGGGTTATCGATCTTGGATTGCCGCCTTTCATAAAACGGGTTATCAAGGTTGCTGAAAAGAATGATGCGGCGGCGATTATTTTTGATATCGATACCTTTGGTGGTCGGTTGGATGCCGCGACCCAGATTAAAGACGCGATTTTGGCTTCGGATGTTCCCACGATTGCTTTCATAAACCGCAGAGCGATTTCGGCCGGAGCCCTGATTTCGTTGTCCTGCGAAAAAATTTATATGACCAGCGGAGGTACGATCGGCGCGGCGACCGCGGTGGATATGTCCGGCAAAAAGGGCTCCGAAAAGGTGATCAGTTATATGCGGGAGGAAATGGCCTCCACGGCTGAAAGCCGCGGGAGGAACATCACCA
Organism: FCB group bacterium; assembly: GCA_013152315.1. GTDB lineage: Bacteria > Fidelibacterota > Marinisomatia > Marinisomatales > JAADGP01 > JAADGP01. The sequence goes on along the minus strand of JAADGP010000056.1, from coordinate 11,488 downwards.
TTGCGAAGGGAATGGTGGACGAGGAACTTTCCTTCACACATCTGGTAATTGACGGCGATTCCGTCGAAGTAACGGATTTGGAAGGCCGCAAGGAAGGAAAGCTGATCACACTTACAACTGAATCGGCGTTGAAATACAAAATGGCCGACGGCAAAGCCGAAGATTTTGATGAATTGTTATCCCAATTACAACTGGGAGAGGCTGGGGTTATTTCAACGAAAGAAAGTTGGTCGGAGAACCTGGTACGATTTTTAACCAATCCGGTGGTTTCTTCTTTATTGATGACGTTTGGATTCCTGGGTGTTTTGTTTGAATTGCAGAGTCCCGGCTGGGGTATCCCGGGGACATTCGGGATCCTGAGCCTGGCTTTATCTTTGGGAGCGTCATACCTGGCTAACCTGGCAAGCATGACCGACCTGATAATCATTGTGGCCGGGGTGGCCTTTTTAGCGGTGGAAATATTGTTTATTCCCGGTTTCGGGTTTGCCGGTATTACCGGTATTGGTTTAATGCTTTGGGGCCTGTACGAGTTATTATTGCCGGATATTCCTGTAAGTCCGGAAATTCAATCCATGGCAATAACGGGATTAACTATCGGTATTATCGGTGGTTTGGTTGGATTGGTACTGTTATTACGATTAATGACCAAGACCAAGTTCTGGACCAAGCTCACCTCCCCGGGTATGGAAAGCCGGGAAGCGGGTTATCAAATTTCCATTGGTCTGGAAGGAATGGTTGGTGAAGAAGGTGTTGCTACTTCTGATTTGCGACCCTCGGGATGGGTACAGGCCGGGGAAAAGAAGATTTTTGTAGTTAGCGAGGGTGAATTTATCACCAAGGGCAGCCCGGTCAAAATTTTGTCTGTTGAAGGCAATCGGGTTGTTGTTCGCGAAGTGAAGTAATAAACAGTTCATAGGAGGTTTCTCATGACAATCTTTTCACTTATTTTATTAGTTCTGATCCTGTTTTTTGTTTTTCTGCTTTTCTATTTTGTTCCCATCGGACTGTGGATTCAATCCGTTGTCAGTTTGGGGCTGGGACGGATCACCATTATTGATCTGGTCCGTATGCGATTGCGGAAAATCGCGCCGCGCCTGGTTGTCGACGGTGTTATTAATTGTCACAAAGCCGGATTGGACAATGTTTCCACCGAGATGTTGGAAACACATTATCTGGCCGGAGGTGATGTTTTAAGCGTGGTATCCGCCCTTATTGCGGCCGATAAAGCGAAAATCCCGCTGACTTTCGAGACCGCGACGGCAATCGATCTGGCCGGTCGCGATGTAAAAACCGCTGTTCAGACAAGTGTATATCCTAAAGTCATCAATGCTCCTAAAGAGGGGTATCTTGCCGCTGTAGCTAAAGACGGGATTGAGTTGAAAGCCAGGGCAAGGGTCACGGTTCGGACAAATATACCGGGATTGGTCGGCGGCGCCACCGATGAAACCATCATTGCCCGTGTCGGCGAAGGAATCGTCAGTGCTATCGGATCAGCCGAGACCTATTCCCATGTATTGGAAAATCCGGATAAAATATCGAAAGCAGTGCTGGCCAAAGGTTTGGATGCCGGAACGGCCTTCGAAATCCTTTCCATTGATATTGCCGATTTGGACGTAGGGAAAAATGTTGGGGCTCGATTGCAAGCCGATCAGGCGGAAGCCGATTTACGGGTTGCTCAGGCCAGAGCTGAAACACGCCGGGCCATGGCCGTTGCCGAAGAACAGGAAATGAAAGCCCGAACCCAGGAAATGCGCGCCAAAGTTGTGGAAGCCGAAGCGGAAATTCCGAAAGCAATGGCGTACGCCTTCCGGGAAGGGAAATTGGGTGTTTTCGATTATTATAATTTGCGCAATATTCAGTCCGACACCGCGATGCGGGAATCCATCTCCGGGGTGGGTCAGGAAGAATCAACGCAGGCACCGCCTCCTGAGTCGGGATCATAATTTATGGAAGGCATAGGCTACTGGCTGTTTCTCCTGGTTCTGTATCTTCTTTCCATGTTGATGAAGAAGCGCCAGCGGGAAGCAGCAAGAAGCCGGTTGGAAAAAGGTGAATCGGCCGGTGAGAAGATAAAGAAGCCTGTTCGTTCCGATTTCCTGAAAGAGTTGTTCGGGGAAGAGTTGCCGTTTGTCGATGAATATGTACAGGCGGAGAAAGAACCGCTCGATATCGAAACGCTGTCAACCGAACCGGAATCGTCTGTGCCGGATATCGAGCCGGTACGGGAGACAATTACTGTTGATTACAGACCTGTCCCCAAGAAAAAAATCGATATGATCACGCATAGACGTTATATGGATGTTAAACCCAGAACATATGGTCGTCATCCATTTGCCGGGATCTTAAAGTCTTTTGTGAATTCTCCCGATCATTTAAAACAGGCGATTGTTCTGAAAGAAATTTTGGATAAACCTAGGGCATTAAGACGAGCGATAAGGTAGTCTACCGACCGGGACGAGGAGACTTCCGAAGGGAATTTAAGACAAAAAACCGGAAAGTCTGAGTTTTGTGGATTACTGAGGTTGTACTGTTAGCCATATGTTCCGCTGATTAGATCGAGGCGCGAACCCATAGTGGAAAAATTTCACGTTTCACCGACAGTCGTCGGGATCTCCGCTGCGCTTCGACACATTCACGCATCACGCTTCGCGTTCTATTTGTCAAATTCCGTATTTCACCTTGAGAGATCTCACGGACACCGGTCCGAAAATCGGAAAAGGTTGTTTTAACCCTTAACCCGCAACCCTTTGTCCTCGTTCATAAAGATCCAGGCCGTCACTTTACCGATATTCATGGGTTGTTGAACATTCCAGTATTGGATACCATGATGGAAACGGGAACTGGTATCATCAGGGGGCAGGCTGTCAACGTAATGCAGTATTTTTTCAATTCGTTCCTGCCACAATTTCATATTTTCCTCGCGCAGATCAACCCATCCCGCATCGGCCCAATCGTTCAGGCGTTTAGGATTGATCGTCAGGGAAAGGCGGCCCAATTGAGCCGGAATCTTGACCTCCGGCCCGCGGAGAAGGTGTTTTCCGTCACGCATCAGAATTGGAATACCAATTGAAATAATGTGTGAACGAAGGTGCCGGTCCCGCCGAATCAAGGATTCCACTTGGTCGGCTAATTGTTTAGGTCCCCGGGTAAGAATACATTTCAGCTCACCGCATACTTTTTTCAGGATATAGGCTTCGTATAATATCTTGGACAATCGTGGCGGTCCCAGGATTTCAAAAGCAATGCTTTCCACACCATGTTCCTGTTCCAGGTCTTGCATTTTCTCAAGGGCGTGATGGCGCATATATCCCGCCCGGTAAGTGGGCCCCATAATGGAATTGTCCAGGGCGTTGATAATATCGTGTCCAGTGCTGTCACCGATGATTTCCATAATGACGTTTTCAGCGATTTCTTCCGGGGTGACGAATTCCATTTGTCCGGCGGAAGTAATGGTTTCGAACTCCGGCAGGGAAAAAATCCCGTTTTCGCCGGTGTCGATGTAAACCGATTTCAATGTCTCTCCCAGGGCCTTCCAGTTTTTCCGTCCTTCAAAATTAAACTCTTTATCCAATGGTTCGGCTTTTTCCGGGGGACAGTCGAACAGGGGAATCGGTATTCCGTGTCTTTTGATTTCACCGTATTGAATCCCTTTCCAGGCAATGGCGGCGGCGGGCTTGATTTCTTTGCAAATCGGTCCTCCCGGTGTCCGGCTCATTAGAAACAGTAACATGGTATGCGCCCCGGCCAGGGCGGATTTACTCAGCAACACCCGGGAAGGTCGTTCCTCGCTGTGTGTGTATGGAATATTCAAACCCATGCCGCCCGTTCCGGTGGTGCCGATCTTGATGTACACGGCGGTTTTGTTTTCGACCATACTGGCATGCAAAATCTGTATGTGGCGAATGATTTGAGGAACGTACAGCGTGGTCATCATTTTTTGAACCTCAGCGGAAAGCTGCGGAGTGTATTCGTTTCTGTCGCCGGCTCCTACCATTTCCCTTTTGAGATTGTAGTAACCACGGTACACGTCCTGATAAGCCAAAGCCGTGGCTGTATTGACCGCGTCGATGATAATATGGGGTTTGTATTTACTGATAACCTGTTGCAGGAAAGACGCCGCGAGGATTTCCTCATCAAAAGCTTCCATGGTATCGGAAAGCAATTGCTGTCGGTATTTCGGATTATTTAAAAGTTGGTCCCGGTCCAAATCCTTGAGGGTCGAGCGGACAAATATATTTCCCCACTCCGGTATGAAATTAACCCCGGGAGCCTCTTCCTTTATCAGGGCGCAGGCTTCACGCGCTTCGTGTTCCTTCAAAGACAGAATAATGATTTCCTTGGGATTGCGTTGAACGAGACGGCGCAGAATCGCCGTGCCTACCAGTCCCCATCCCCCCAACACGAGTATGCGCCGGTTTCTGATATCCATTATTTTGTTGCTCCCTGGTCTGAGACATCCGATCGGGTATCGATTTCCGTGGAAAATTCCACCCTTCTTTGTAAAGTGCGCCAGTTATGGTCGACCTCGGTCTGAATCTTTTCGATGTCGGCGTCGCTTAAGTGCCGGAAACGTCCCTGTAACTTTAAGTATTCTTTTACCGGTAAACCCTTCGGTTTATGGGTCAAATTGTACCGTCGACCGTCATGCACCTCATAAAGAGGAAAAACGCAGCATTCAACGGCAAGCCTGGCGATTTTTACGGAATCCTCCGCCTGTGATTTCCATCCCGGTGGACAGGGGGAAAGAATATGGAGGAAGCGCATGCCCTTCATGGATTTCGCCTTTCGCAGTTTGCGAATGAAATCATCCGGGTAGGATACGGAGGCCGTGGCAATATACGGAATATGATGTGCCGCCAGGGCGTCGACAATATTTTTTTTGGGGCGTGATTTGGGGTTTTGAACCGGCGTTGTGGTGGTCCAGGCTCCCTGGGGAGTGGCCGAACTGCGCTGGATGCCGGTGTTCATGTACGCTTCGTTATCGTAACAGACGTAGATAATATCTTCATTCCTTTCCGCCGCCCCGGAAAGGGATTGAAAGCCGATATCGAAAGTGCCTCCGTCACCGGCCCAGGCCAGCACGTTAATATCTGTTTTTCCCTGGGCAACAAAACCAGCCTTGATACCGGTGGCGGTGCTGGCGGCCGTTTCAAAAGCGGTATGGAAAACAGGCACCCCCAGAACGGAATAGGGAGCGGCGCCATCAATGATGGACCAGCAACAGGCCGGAATTACTACGACGGTTTTGCGTCCCAGGGCTTTTAACGCGTAGCGCATAGCCATGGTAGCACCGCAACCGGGGCAGGCCAGATGACCGGAACCCATAATTTCTACTTTAGGGATTTCAAAAAGGATCTGGCTCATTTTTTGACTCCTATCCAGATTAAGTCTTTACCTTGTTTGCTTTTAATCAGATGTTCTGCAATGTCGGTAATTACCGATGGGGTCACATCCCGGCCGCCAAGACCGGCCACGTAACCGTTGAGCAGGGGGTGAACCTTCGCGTTGTAAATAGCCGCTTTAATTTCGTTAAAAAATATCCCGCCGGAACCAAAAGAGATATTGCGGTCAATAACACCGATCTTTTTTACATGTGCGACGGCATTACGGATAGCCTGGTCCGGGAACGGTCGAAAGGTCCTGATTTTCAGTAATCCCAGCGGTACCCCCTGATCGCGAAATTGGTCAACCACGATGCGGGTAGTCCCGGTAATCGTTCCCGAAGTAACCAAAAGGTATTCCGCGTCTTCGGTTCGATATTCTTCGACCTGTGTGCCGTGGTGCCGTCCGATTAAATAATCGTATTCTTCCGCCACGGTGGGAATCAACCGGGCGGCCGTTTCCATGGCTTTTTGGATATTGTACCGGAATTCCATGTACCGGTCCGGTTTGGTCAGGCCTCCGAAGGCGCGCGGATCATTTACGTCCAATGTGAATTCAGGCCGGTAGGCTGGTAGAAATTCGTCCACCAGGTTTTGTTTCGGTATTGCCACGGGCTCGGCGGTGTGCGAAAGAAAAAAAGCGTCCATGTTAATCATAACCGGCAACATGACTTGTTCTCCCAGCCGGTAGGCCATGAGAATTGTATCCAGGACTTCCTGGTTGCTTTCAGCATAAAACTGGATCCAGCCGGTATCGCGTTGTGCCAGGCTGTCGGTTTGATCGGTCCAGATATTCCACGGCGGTGCCAGGGCCCGGTTTACGTTAACCATGACAATCGGTAGCCGGGCGGCGGCGGCCCAATGAAGCACTTCATGCATCAGAAGCAATCCCTGGGAGGAAGTGGCGGTAAAGGATCGGGCTCCGGTTGCTTCGGCTCCTATCAAACAAGCCATGGCGGAATGTTCCGATTCCACCTTAATAAATTGTGCCTCCAGATCACCGGAGGCACACATTTCGGAAAGTAATTCAACAATTGAGGTCTGGGGCGTTATCGGGTACGCTGAAATGGTTTTAACCCGGGCCAGTTTCGCCGCATGGGAAGCGGCGTGAGTACCCTCGATTACTTTAATTTCAGCGGTGGTTTGAGGATTGAAATATTTATCGAGTTGGGCTTCCAGGACACGTTTCATTGCACTTCCTCTTCGAATGTCATGGCATTACGGGGGCACTCTTTCACGCATAAACCGCACCCCTTACAATAATCATAATTGATAATGTAGCCGGACCCGTTACGAGTCTGCTTGATGGCCACGTCGGGACAATAAATCAGGCACAAATCACACTCGGTACACACGCCGCAACTGAAACAACGATGAGCCTCGTAAAGAGCGTCGGACGGTTCCAAACCGTGATGAACTTCCTCAAAAGAACGAATACTTTCACCGGCCGGTGTGAACCGCGACGGAGCCCGTTGTTCGGGAAAGAAATAGTCCAGATTAAGTTCGGCGTAGGGAACACCGTTTTTGATTTGAGGCGGAGGAGTTATTTCTCCTTTTGTCAGATACTGATCAATCGCCAGGGCGGCCATTTTACCGGTGGCAATGGCGTCGACCACCGTGCCGACCGGTCCCGCCGCCACATCCCCACAGGCAAAAATTCCTTTTTGGTTGGTCAGTTGGAAGGAGTCGACCGTTACCCTTTTCCCGGTTTTGTCAAAGGAATGAGGGAGAAAATCCAACCGGGGGATTTCACCAATGGCCAATAATACTTGTTCTACTTCCACTTCGTATTCGGACCCCAAAATTGGTATGGGTCGGCGGCGCCCGCTTTTGTCCTGCGTGCCTAATTCCATCCGTATTAACCGCACCTTTTCGAGTCTGTCTGTTCCCAGGAAAGCAATCGGCGCGGTGAGATACTGAATTTTGACACCCTCCTGTTCGGCGGCTTCAATTTCTTCCGGTACGGCCGGCATTTCATCGCGGGAGCGCCGGTAAACGAGAGTGACATCCGCTCCCAACCGAATTGCGGTCCGGGCGGTATCAATAGCCGTATTACCACCGCCAACCACCAACAAACGGGAGGCGATATCCGCTTTACCGGTCAGATTGTAGCGGGTTAAAAAAGATAAACCGGAAGTAACCCCGGTTAAATTCGATCCCGGCAGATCGATTGACCGGGGTTTGTGCGCTCCGGTAGCGATTAAAACAACGTCATTATCCTTTTTGAGGGAATCCCAGGAAATGGTTGTCCCGATCGAAACACCGGTTTTAATTATTACGCCCAGGGAAATAATGTCATTGATTTCTTTGTCCAGGATTTCCCGGGGTAATCGATATTCGGGGATACCCAGCCGGAGCATCCCCCCCGCTTCATCCCGGGCTTCGTAGATAACGGGCTCATAACCTCGTCGTGCCAGTTGATAAGCGGCGGAAAGACCGGCCGGTCCCGACCCCACGATGGCCACCTTCCGTCCGTTTTTAGGGACGAAAAAATGCTTCGGATACCGGCGAGTGAAATTTTGATCGGCTACGAACCGTTCCAGATGATTAATGGCGATCGGTTCATCAAATTCCAGGCGGTTACAAACGGTTTCGCAGGGATGGTAACAAACCCTCCCGCAAACTCCGGGAAGGGGATTGTCTTCCAGGATAATGTGCCACGCGGCCTCATATTTCTTTTCCTTTACCAGGGCGAAATAACGGGGAATTTTTTCATTGGTGGGACAGCCGACGGTACAGGGTGGAATTTTATCCTCGTACCGGGGACGCATGTATCGCCAACTGCCGGTCTTGTTCCATTCCATTGTGCCAACGGAAATAGCGAAGGAGGGTACTCCGTCGCGAATTTCTAATACTTCAGTCATGGTTTACTCCTGTGCTTGAACCGTATTGGCGACAAACAATTCCCGGTAGGCATCGCGGGTGGCGGCGGCATTTTCTTCGGGATGGATGGGGACGCTTTCCCTCAGCGCTTTAACCAGAGCTTCCAACCCGACAACTCCGGTAAGACGGGAAAAAGCGCCCAGAATGGCGGTATTGACGATGGGTATCGATCGGGACCCCAGGCGATGCCGAACGGCGATTTTGCTGGCGTCCACGGTAGCCACCGTGAATTTTTTCGAAAGTTCGAAATGTTCGCCCGGGAACGGACTGTTAATAAGTACGGTTCCTTCGGGCTTTAGTCCGCGGGTTACATCAATTGTTTGTAATAACGTCGGATCAAGAATGATCAGATGATCGGGTTCGTATATTTCCGTTCGGAGATGGATGGGCTTGTTATCAACACGAATAAAAGCCATGACCGGAGCGCCTCTTCGCTCAACCCCAAAAGCCGGAAAGGATTGGGAAAATTTGCCCTCTTTGAATAAGGCGGAAGCAAGTATTTTACAAGCAACGACGGCTCCCTGCCCCCCCCGACCATGCATTCGGATTTCTATCATTTATGCACCTGTTCCTTTTATTCCTGATAAGTATATTGGGTTCGGTTTTATGACCGTGAAGATGAAAATCATCACGATTGCTGACGCTATTGCCAAGACTCACCATACGATAACATGATTCCCTGGCAAACGGATTGCTGGGCACGAATTTTTTCAAGGGATACGGATAATTCCTTGGCGTGGGCGGCTTCCATTGCCGCCAAGCGTTGCAGGAGATGTTTCAGTTCCGGATCGGAAGTGCGTTTCATGGCCTGCAAATACCATTGTTCGGCATCGGATTCCTCTTTAATTGCGTATTCCAGTATTTCTTCAATGGAAGTATAATTTTTTATTGGTGTGTGCATTCAATTCCCTCCCCGGATAATTTTCCAAAACAGAAATCGGTCATAAAAGATAGGTCGAAATAAGTTGAAGTGAGGAACCGGACTGTGGTTAGATTTCTCTTTTCTTCCATAGAGTGAATCATGTTATGATCGGTCGATAATCGTTGGTTTATTATTATTTCTCTAACCGATTCCTGCGTAGTGCGTTTCAAAAATCGTGAAATGAGAAAAGCACCTCTTCGAAGCCAATTTACTTCTAAGAATGAGTATGATTCAATCCAAATGACCGGTTTGGATTGATATATTGTTACGGATAAGATGGGACTCCTTGTGTCGATTTGTTGCCGGGGATTAAGATCTTCCTTGATAAATTGTCATTCCATGAATACGACGAAAAGGAGCTATAGTTTCGTGATTATGGAGTTGGGAAAAGGAACTTTTATTGTTCGCATTAACCAGACTTCTAATATGGGAATAATATCCGATGGAAGGCAATTCGCTTTCGCTTCGGTAGAGGTCCGCGACGTAGCAGCTTGTCCGCTGTGGCGACTCCGTCCGGCGTAACGAAGGATAGCCGTGCCTATACGGCGAAGCACAGCGTAGCTGTGGGCATTTGATTCAACAGCGGGGAACAGATTTCACAAGGAAGGAGTATATCCCGGTCGGTAAGCGAAAAAAGTGGAATAAGGTAAAAATCGACCGGTTAAATAAAGGTTGCGAAGATTTCCTTAACCTGTGCTTTCAAATCTTCTTCCGTGCCGTCATTATGGATCACGAAATCAGCTAAACTTAGCTTGTTTTCATCGCTCCACTGGAGATCCATCCGCTTTAATATTTCTTCGCGCGTAAGCGTCCCGCGCTTGATGGCCCGCTCCATCCTGTTCCGCAGGGTCGAGGTGACGACAATGACATAGTCAAGATGTTGGTCCAGGCCGGATTCGTAAATCAGGGCACCGTCCACGACAAAAACGGGATATTCATTTTTTTGGGATACGAGATTAAACTGGCGGTCAATCTCAGCAAACACATAGGGGTGAATGACGGCATTTAATCTTAGCTGGTGGTCCTCATCCTGAAACCCAACCCGGGCCAATTTCTTCCGGTCAATGGCGCCTTGTGCGTTTAGAATATCGGTGCCGAATTCGGCGATTAGTTCACTTTGAACGGTCTCATTTTCGGTCAGGATTTTTTTTGCTTCCATATCCGCGTCAAAAACATAAGCCCCGAGTTCCCTGATGTATTTACTCACGGTACTTTTACCGCTTCCAATTCCTCCCGTCAAACCAATTCTAAGCATTATGACTCCAGCGTTTTAATAATCCTTTCGGTAATTTCAGACACGGAACCGGTTCCGTCCACTTCCTTTAATAATCCTTTTTGCCGGTAAAATTCCAATAAGGGGGCCGTCGCTTCCCAGTATACCCGTTGGCGTTTCTTTATTACTTCCGGGGTGTCATCACTGCGACCGGACGTTTTCCCCCGCAGAACCAGTCGTTGGATCAATTCCTGTTCGTCAGCAGTAAGGCTGATGACCGCGTCAAGATTTTGGTTAAGTCTTTGAAGAATGATTTCCAGTCCCTTGGCCTGGGGGATAGTGCGTGGAAATCCATCCAGTAAATACCCCTTTTGGCAATCCGGTTGCCGCAGTCGATTTTCCATCATATCCAAAAGAATTTCATCCGGAACAAGGTGGCCGTGATCTATGAATTCTTTCGACCGAAGTCCCAAATCGGTTTTGGCGGCCACTTCCTGGCGAAGAATGTCACCGGTGGACAAGTGAACCAAACCGTAATGGTCTTTTAATCGTGTTGCCTGAGTTCCTTTCCCCACTCCCGGGGGTCCCATCAAAACTAATCGCATACCGTAAATCTAATCCTGTCTTTTAAATTAATATTCCTGCAATCGTGGCGGTTAACCAAGAAGCCAGTGCGCCTCCGATCATGGCTCTTAAAGCCAGTTTTGCCAGGTCCTTGCGACGATTGGGGGCGATTCCTCCGATCCCACCTAATTGAATGCCGACGGAGGCAAAATTCGCGAATCCGCAAAGGGCATAGCTGGCGATAATAGCTGTCCGGTCGGAAATTGCGTGGTCCAATCTTAAAGCGCTGAGGTCACTGTAAGCAATCAATTCCGTAAGCACTATTTTTTCACCCATGAGTGAGCCTAAAATATGCGCTTCGTTCCAGGGCGCTCCCATGGCCCAGGCCAGAGGACTAAGGAGGACTCCCAGGATTTGCTGGAGGGTAAGTCCGACGGTTCCCAGGATGGCGTTAACCATCGCAATCATAGCCACGAACGCGATCAGCATTGCCCCTACATTGGCTGCCAGTTTTAAGCCATCGGT
>JAADGP010000122.1 GCA_013152315.1 FCB group bacterium | reverse complement strand
AAACAGAGGAACGCATGGTCGTTCAAAATAGTCGTTTTCTTGGGTTTTGAGCAAGTGAAAGACGCTCAATGCAAATCCGGCTTTCCCCGGCCGACAGCCGAAACCGGTTTGATTTTATAGAAAGCGATCGCATTCTAAGTATTTAAACACTGTAAAAAGAGTACGTAAACATAGTGGAATTAAAAAAGGCTAAGGCTAAGGCGAAGGCTAAGGAGAAATTACTTGCAGGAAGGTATGAGGAGTTTCCTATACTGTGTGATTGGCACGGTGAAGGACATGATAATAATCAGTAAGTCTGAGAGTCTTAATCCTCCGGAAAGGCAGATAGGTGTCGAAAACTACTGAGGATGTATTACCCGATTTTATCAGGAATACTCATGAGCCGGTAGGGAACAAATTTCCCCGACAGCCGCTCATTTTGTCGGGATCTCCGCTGCGCTTCGACACATTTATGCATCACGCTTCACTTATCACGCATCACGTTTCACGTTTCACGCATTTGAGTTTTCTCCTCCGCCTGTGCCTTAACCTTTATAAATATCCAAAAATGAACCGTTCCGTTACAAGCCATCGGACGGTTTCATTATCATTTCCCTGTAAGATATCTTTTCCCATGTTCGTAAAGAGTACGGGAAAACGACCGTATTTCGCGTCGACATCGCATTCGGGAATCAATCCTTACATGTCCCTCTGCCTGTCCCGACGAAGTCGTGGGTAATAGGGGGACCATAGGGGGTCAAAAAGAATTGAAAATACATCTCTATTCGCTTAACCCGACATATTGTCGGGAATGAAGTTTTCAATCCCGATAGCACAGCGTGCCGGGAAATCTCCGGCATTTGTTTTTTTAAAAAGCGTTTGCTAGAGATACTTCGTCGCAGGCTCCTCAGTATGACATTGGAATTTGTGTGGGAGTAAAAAAGGTTGTCTGAATGACCTCAGGGAGCAGGATGATTGCAATGCAGTCTTCTGACGTTCTGCAAACGAGGACTATCAACCGGTTTGACATTTTTCATCGGTTTGTTACGATTTTAAAAGAACCCCAGCCCATCCCAACTCGTAAATCAGTTGGAGAGATATGAAGGGCTTGCCCGGCGTAGCTTTGGCGTAGACAGGGGTCAATAAATACGACTATCCGGCGCCGAAGAATAAATCCGTCTGGGGGTATTTCCGCATGATATTTTTCCCTAACTTCTTAGTTACTTCCCTGTTGGGAACAATGTCCGTAACGAACAATAAAAGGTGAAGGATTTACACTGCTTTAAAATGACATCAAACCAACTAACCGCAACCGTACGCTACGCCGGGAGAATAATCGTCGCCCTGGTATTCCTCACGCTGTTAACAGCGCAGGAATTCACCATCGCGCGTATTCATTATGGTGGCGGTGGTGACTGGTACAGCGATCCCAGCAGTTTGCCCAATTTGTTGTCGTACCTTAACGCAAAAACCCCCATACAGGCTGCTGAAGAGGAGGCACGCGTAAAACTGACGGATAAGGAATTGTATTCCTACCCCTATCTGTACATGACCGGCCACGGCAATATTCGTTTTACGGACGAGGAAATTATCCGGTTGAGAGAATTTTTATTGCGGGGGGCTTTCCTCCATGCCGATGACAATTACGGCATGGATGTTTCTTTCCGCAGGGAAATGAAGCGCGTGTTCCCGAACAAGGAATTCGTGGAATTGCCACCCGATCACCCGCTTTTCCATAGTTTCTACGATTTCCCCAACGGTCTCCCAAAAGTCCACGAACATGACGGCAAACCACCCCAGGCCCTGGGGCTCTTCGATGGTGACAGGTTGATGGTTTTGTACACTTACGAATCCGACCTGGGTGACGGTTGGGAAGACGAAGAAGTACACCATGATCCCTGGGAAATCCGTGAGGCGGCCCTGAAAATGGGAGTGAATATCGTATTTTATTCCTTAACACAATAATGACCTCTGAGCCCGGACAATTATTTGAGACAACTCCGCATAAACCGGCCTTCATGCCACAAAGGTGTTTGCGAACTCCATTTATTAAGTAATTCGTGAAATCCATTACCGATCATTTGAAAACCATTCGCCTGGCCGCCATGAAGGCCGACCTGTCGGTTTTGGCCTGGATGATTTATTTCGGCCTCCTCGTCCTGGGATTGCTGATGATTGTGACCGAAGGGATATTTTATCTTTCCCCGTCCGTTCGCAGCGCCACCTGGCATGTTTTATTTATCCTTGGCTTTCTGGCGTTAACGGGACTCCTGGTTACGTCCTTCTTCATTTTCCGCAACCGTATTCCGCGTTATCGCCTGGCGACCCTAGCGCGACGGGTGGGAGCCCTGGCTTTTTCCAAGGAAGACACGGTCGTAAATGCTTTACAACTGGAACGATCCTTAGAAAAAAGTTCCTCGCCGGTATTAAGCAAAACTTATATCGACGAAGTTGTCCGTGCCCTGGAAAAACTGGATCTGAATTCGCTATTTCCCAGCACACATATTCATCGCTGGAGAAACCTGACTGCCGGTATGCTGGTAATTCTGACCTTGACGATTCTATTTACCTGGGACCAAAGCAGTGCGGCCGTCTATCGCTGGGCGCACCCCAAAACAGAGTTCGCGGTACCCAAACCGTTTGCCCTGAAAAGCCTTTCGGGGGATATCCACCTGTTGGGCGGGGAATCGACAACGATCAGGATTCAGGCGTTTTATAACCAACCGGACACAGTGTATCTGGAATTATCGACACCGGCGGATTCGACAGACAAGCCCACCGGGGGAAATATTAAAACGCTGAGTACCTCCCCGGATTCCAACGGGCTGTATACGTTTACCCTTGATAAAGTGGATCAGGATTATCTTTACCGGGCAATGGTACCCGCCAAACATTTTTGGCAGGCGTGGAGAGAAGTTTCCTCACCGGAATACCGGGTCCTGGTAACCGATCGTCCCACCATGGAATCCTTCTCGATCACCGTAATCCCGCCCAAATATTCCCGCCTGAAGCCGCAAACCCAAACGGGAAACCAAGCCAATGTTCAGGGTCTTAAAGGTTCAACGATCGCCATCCGGCTAACCAGCAATCGTCCCTTATCCAAAAGTTACGTGGATCTGGATGGAAAGGAAATTACGCTTACAACCAGGGGTCGTCATGCCGAAGGCGATTTCGTATTGAACACCGACGGAATCTTTACCATTAATTTGATTGACCGCCGTGGTATTACCAACCGCGATCCTATTCCGTACCATTTGCAGGTTATTCCCGATCTGAACCCGGATCTCAATATCATCAATCCTCCCACGGAAGTGGAATTGGGAAGCGACCTGCTTATTCCGATCGAGGTACGGATCGAAGATGACTTCGGTTTTTCCAACCTGCAGGTCGGCTACGAAGTTCGGAGACCGGCTTACCTGCAAGCGGAACCTTTAATTTCGATTTTCACCATACCCATTCCCGACCCCACGCGGCTGAGCCAGGAAATTCGGACCGTTTGGGACCTTTCGGATTTAGGCTTGATGCCGGAAGATGAGGTGCATTACCATTTTGAATTGTACGATAATGACGATGTGTCCGGACCCAAGAAATCCATTTCCGGTAATTTTATTGCCCGCCTGCCGTCCTTAGCGGATCTGTTTACGACCATGGAGTCCGGGGAACAGGAATTTATAAAGGAAACCGAACTAAGCCAGGACGACCTGAAACTTCTGCAGGAACGGCTGGAAGAAGCGGAACTGGATCTGATCAAAAGCGATGCCGTTGATTGGGAACAACAGCAGGAAATCAAACAGACCCTGGAGAAAGCCGCGGCGGAAGTGGAAAAACTCCAAAAACTGGCCGAAAATTTAAAAGCCCTGGCAGAAATGGCCGAAAAACACGGGTTGTTCTCACCGGAACTCATGAAAAAGTTCAAGGCCTTGCAGGAGTTGGTCAACGAACTCATCTCGGAAGAAATGTTGCGGAATATGGACCAGGTACGGGAAGCCCTGGAAAATATGGACCTGAAAGATCTTATGTCCGCCGTTCAGGATTTAACCCAAAACGTCGATACGCTGGAAAAGGACCTGGACCGTTTCATCGACATCTTCAAACGTATCCAGGCCGAACAAAAAATGGATGAAGTACGGAAACGCCTGGAACAATTGACCGAACAGCAGCAAATCCTGGACGATAAAATACGCGAAACCGACGAAGACAGCGATCCTTCCGCGTTTGCCCGTTTGAGCCAGGAAGAACAGTGGAATCTGGAAGAATTTCAGAATATAAAGGACGTCATGGAAAAGGCGGCCGAAGCGATGCAGGATTATAGTCCCGCATCGGCGGAAGCGCTTGACGCGTTGCGGAATTCCGATCTGGCCGACGCGGCCGAATCCGATTTGTCCGACGCAACCAGGCAATTAAAACGGCAGCAGGCATCGAGCGCGCAACAGTCCAGTCGCTCCGCGCTTGATAAATTGCAGTCCCTTACACAGTCCGTCCAGGATATTCAGCAACAATTCAAACAGGAAACCGGCGCCGAAATGGCCGCCAAATTCCAGTCGGTTATGCGTGATATTCTTACGCTGTCCAAGGCCCAGGAAAAGCTCCGGGAAATAACCGCCAACACCCCCCGGAATTCCCCGCGAATGCGCACCCTGGCCGCTCAACAGCAACTCCTGAAGGATCAACTCACCCAGGTCATGTCGGCTTTAATTGAGCTTTCGAAAGAAACGTTTGCCATCACTCCCGAAATGGGTAAAGCGATGGGGATGGCTTTCGGACAAATGGAGGGGGCCAAAACGCAATTAGCCGAGCGCAACGGGGCCGGAGCCCGGAACAGCCAGAAATTGGCCATGAAATCTCTGAACCAGGCAGCCCTGACCCTGTATAATGCCGCCCAGCAAATGCAATCGGGCGGATCTTCAGCCAGCGGATTCGAACAATTTATGAAACAGATGCAGCAAATGGCGGGACAACAACAGGGAATCAATAACCAGGGAATGCAACTGGCCTTGGGACAAATGGCCGCCTCGGCCCGGGACGCCTTGTTGCAACGCATGCTGGCGAAACAAAAACAGGTGCGCAAATCGTTGCAACAGTTGATCGAAGAAATGCAGCAATCGGGGAAACAGGGATTGGGTGACATGAGCGGAATCGCCCGCGAAATGGACGAAGTGCTCAAGGATATCCAGGCCAGGAAATATTCCCGCAAAACCCTGGAACGCCAACAACGTATCCTGTCCCGCATGCTGGACAGCCAGAAGTCTCTGACACAACGGGGATTAAAGGAAGAACGAATTTCAAAAACCGCCCAGACACTGCTTCCTTATTCCGGACCGGCAGGACTGCCGAGTGACCTTGGTCAGCGCCGCAGTCTGGCCTTAGAGGCCTTGAACCAGGCCATGAAAGCCGGATATTCCCGGGACTACCAGACGATGATACGTCATTATTTTAACGTTCTTACCCAGACAGAGAATATTCAGCCCGGGACTCCTTCCGAACCGCCCGAAGAAAGGATGATCGGCGATGAATAAGGGCGTCAAACTGGTCATGGTATTAGGTGCGGTGTTCCTTGCTGTCGTTGTCGGCCAACCGCAAAATATCCCGCCGGGCGCCGGCGCGTTACGAACCGCCCAATTATTGGAACGGCAGGGAGACCTCGACGGGGCGATCGCCATTTATGAAGGATTGGTCCAAAAAAATCCCCGCAACAATTTCGCGTATCGTCGTCTCAAAGATCTTTACAAACGTCAAAACCGGCTGGACCAAGCAATTATCCTGGTACTTGATCATCTGAAATATTATCCGAGCGATCTCCAGGCCCAGGTCGAACTGGGAGAAATCTACCTGCTTAAAAAGGATGAAAAAGCGGCCCGGGACGTGTGGGCCGATTTCGAACAACAATTTGGCGACAACCCCAATACTTACCGGATTCTGATGCAGACGTATATTCGTTTGGGCATGGAACCGGAGATGACCGCCGTAATCGAGCGCGGCCGGGCGCGCTTTCACAATCCGTCAATGCTGGCCCTGGAACTGGCGGATTTTTACAATGCCCGCCGCACCTACGATAAGGCCCTGGACGAGTACCTTCTCTATGTAACCTATAATCCCCGGCACAAAAAATTGGTAACCAATAAAATTTTAATGATGAGCGATGAACCGGAGAACCATTCACTCATCGAACAACGCTTGTTGGAAAATATCCCCCGGAATGAGCCGCTGTTGCGGGAAATCCTTGCCGCCTTTTACTTTAAAACCGGGCGTTACCAGGACGCCCTGGCCCAGCACCGACTACTGAAAATGGAATCCAAAAACGATTTTGACCGTTGGCTCACCTTCGCGAACAATTTACGATTGGAAGGACAATACCCAACCGCCCTGGAAGCTTACGAGATCATCCTCTCAAAAAGCGGTTCCCCAACCGTTCCCACGGGTGTAATCGGCAAAGCGCTCCTGGGCATGGCCAAAACCTTTGAAGACCAGATTGTGCCCGGACAGGAAAGCACAGGCCTGGTCCGGTATTTCCCCGATAACGTGTTCTTTGAAAACCATTTTTACGACAGTCCCGACCTCTCCGCGGCGTCGATAGAAGCCGCGTTTCAGATGTACGATTCAATCCTGGTGAGTCTCCCTGCCACCGCCTTTTCCGCGGAGGCTAATTACCGGTTGGGAGAAATCCAGTACCGGGCAACCCGCAATTTCGACGGTGCCCTCCGTTCCTACGAAGCGGCCCTCCGTTCGAATCCGTCCCGGCAACTGGAAGAGAAAATCCGGCTGAGAATCGGGGATCTGCTGCTCGCCCGGGGCGATATTCCCCAGACAATTGATTATTTTAATCGGGAAAAGGATCGCAGCATTACCTTTAAAAACCGTTTGATCCAGGCCTACTTTCTGGCCGGGGAACTGGACTCCGCCACCACGTTGATCGAAACGACCATGCGGAATATCCTCCCCACCGCCAAAGAATTTAACGACCTGATGGAGCTCCGCGACCTGATTCAACAGCATTACCTTAACGGTAATGAAGACGATAAAACGGCGTTCAGGACTTATTTGCTGGGCGAATTTCTGGTTCGGCAGCACAAATTATCGGAAGCGGCGGAAACTTTTGCTTTCCTGCGGGAAAAATTCCCCACCGCTTCCATAACGGCCCTGGCAACGCTGCGGGAAGCGTTAATCCGGGTAACCCTCAACCAAATCCCCCAGGCCCTGTCACTGGCGCAAGACCTTACCCAAACCCCCCTGGCTGATAAAGGATGGGTCCTCACCGGAGAAATCATTGAAAACCGGGAAAACGATCCCCAAAAGGCCCTGGATTATTATCATAAAATCCTGGAAGATTATCCCGGATCCTTACTGGTGGAACCGGTACGGTTTCATATCCGCGCCTTGAATCAGCAATTAAAAAGAGGTTGACCGGTGAATGGAAACGGAAAGCGGGATATTCATTACGAAGCATCGGAACGGGGGAGCCGGGTTAAAAGGCAAGGTGCATAAACAAATGAAAAAATACATTCTGATCGCAACAATCCTTTTGGCGGCCCAATTAGTCCCGGGGCAGAAAATTCTGATTCCCATGGACCAGAGTCAAAAGGACCATCTCAAAGCCTATGGCATCGCATTTTATGTGCTTACCAGGAATATCAATGTTGAATGGCTATTGAATTACCGGGGCGGATCGTTTTTGACCGATGATCTTCCGTTCATTTCCCAGGAGTGTCGAATCCGGGGCGTCACTTACGAGCGCGTTTCCGAATCGGATCTGCTTGGGATTTACGGAACTATCGAACAAAACAACATGGATGTGGTCCTGCTCGAAAAAGCACCCAAAATAGCCATCTACACTCCCCCCAACAAACAACCGTGGGATGATGCCGTTACGCTGGCCTTAACTTATGCCGAAGTTCCTTATGAAACATTATGGGATGAACAGGTACTGTCGGGAGGGCTTGAAAAATATGACTGGCTGCACCTGCACCACGAGGATTTCACCGGCCAGTACGGAAAATTTTACCGTAATTATCATAATGCCCCCTGGTACATCCAACAACAGCAACAATTTGAGGCCCTGGCCCGCAAACTGGGATTTATCTCTGTCCACGAAGAAAAAAAGGCGGTGGCCCGCACCATAAAGGAATATGTCCGCCGGGGAGGATTTCTGTTTGCCATGTGTTCGGCCACGGATTCGTACGACATCGCCCTGGCGGAAGAAGGAGTGGATGCCGTAGCCGCCGTGTTTGACGGAACACCCGTAGACCCGCAGGTTCAGAAAAAACTGGATTACAGCAAGACCCTGGCTTTCACCGATTTCAAGATTATCACCGATCCGATGGTTTACGAATATTCGGATATCGATTATCCGCCCAGTAACAATCCGGTGGCCCGCGGCGCCGAGGCCGATTATTTTACCCTGTTCGAATTCTCCGCCAAATACGACCCGGTCCCCACGATGCTCACTCAAAATCATGTGGGAGCCATTAAGGGCTTTATGGGACAAACAACCGGCTTTAACCGCAAAAAAATTAAAAAACATATTATTATCATGGGCGAAGACCCGGCCTCCGATCAGGTAAAATACCTGCATGGGAATTTCGGACAGGGCACTTTTACTTTCTTAGGGGGACACGACCCGGAGGATTATCAGCATTTCGTGGGGGACCCGCCCACCGACCTTTCGCTCCACCGCAATTCCCCCGGCTACCGGCTGATTCTGAATAATGTCCTTTTCCCCGCGGCGCGAAAAAAGGAACGGAAAACCTAGAGAGAAACAAGAGAGGAGAGAAAAAAGATTGGGAGTAAGGGAGTTGGAAATCAAAGCGCGGCACTGGAAGGACGCGTTTCTCCTGTCCCTGCAAATTCCGGAATTCGATGACCCTTATCCGGAGGAAGAATATCACCGGCGGCTTACGGGAATAAAACACTTGGTATTGGTTGCCTATGTTGACGGACAACCGGTAGGCTTCAAAGTCGGCTACGAACGGGATACGGACGGTTCATTTTACAGTTGGATGGGCGGAGTACTACCCGCCTTCCGGGGTAAGGGTATCGCCCGGCGGCTGGCCCGGCGCCAGGAGGCCTGGGCCCGGGGACAGGGTTACCGGTCTATTCGCCTGAAGACGCGCCGGAAACATCAGGCCATGTTGCAATTTGCCCTGGAAGACGGTTTCCGGATTACCGGGTCCGTTCCTAAAAATCCTCCGCAGGAATCCCGGATCATGCTTGAGAAAACATTACAATGAGACGGTCTTTCTCCTTAATTTTTCCTACAAAATATATTTGACCGAAACAAGTGGATTAAAATTATGAATATATTACAGATAAGGACTTCATCCCGCGTCGACTTCGTCGATATTACTTCCCGGGTTCAGGCGGCCGTAACCGAATCCCAAATAAAAGATGGAATCGTTGTGGTTTATGTTCCCCATACAACCTGTGGAATTACCATTAACGAACATGCCGACCCGGATGTGGTACGGGATATTCAATACCAATTGGCCAATCTCGTCCCTTACCAGAAAGGGTATCACCATATGGAAGGGAATGCCGACAGTCATATCAAAACAAGCATGGTTGGTTCATCGGAAACCGTTATCATTGAAGACGGTCGTTTGGTTTTAGGTACCTGGCAGGGGATATTTTTGTGCGAATTCGACGGTCCACGGAGCCGGAAAGTTTATCTGAAGATTGTGGCTTGAATCCAAACGCAGAAATTTCTGTTTTTCGCTGTTCAACGATCGATTGGACGATAGCACGCTTAACACCGGATAAAGACCACGCGATATAACGCACCGGCAACCGAAACCCGTCGCAGGGTATTCGTTTCTTCAGGAAGAAAGAGGTACCTCCTGTTTCTGGCGCTGTTGTCCGGGTTGGTTTTCCAGTGTGGGCCGAAAATCAGTTTGACAAAGGTTATCCCTGTTAGGGATGATAAATATGATTCCGCATTCCCGGCTCAAAACAGCTCGGAAATTCTTAACGAAATTTCACAATCGATTGTGAAAGTATATTATACCGCTTATTACAGAGCTTATTTCTTCCCGAAAGCCATCAATTTAACCGAGATATCTTTTAAGCAAGACCAATGGAAATCGCTGGCTACGGAAACAACCGTGTATAATCAATCGGCGTTTAGCACGGCCACAATTATTTATTACGACTTAAAACGTGTCGCTTTCCTTACCTGTGCCCATGTAAGCGATTTCCCGGATACCCTGATTACCTATTATCAGGCACCGGAGGAAAATATTCCGGCCGCCATTCGATCGGTTGCCATTAAAAAACGCTTCCGGTTCTTCGTCAATGACCTGTTCAGAGACAGCGACCTGGATGTGCTTAAAATGGATATTGACCGGGACCTGGTTTTATTAGTGAAAGATGTGAAGGAGGAGCCCCGTAAAAATATCCCGGTTTTTCGTTACCCGATGGGAACCGCAGACAAATTGGAATTGGGCAGCTTCGTTTACATGATAGGATTTCCGATTGGGAAAAAAATGATTACAACCGGCGTTGTAAGCCCGATTGAAGAAAGAAATGGGGAGGAGTTTTTGGTCGATGCGCTTTTTAATTTTGGTTTCAGCGGTGGTGTGATCCTCGCTGTCCGCGATGGAGTACCAAATTTTGAACTGGTTGGCATTGCAAGTTCCGTTTCCGCCAATACCCAATATATCGTTGTGCCGTCGCCACCTACCGAAACGAGGCCTTATTCCCTGCAAGACCCATATACGGGAGACGTTTTTGTACGTGCTCACCGACAAATGAACTATGGAGTTACCTATACCATTTCCATCGAAACTATTCGTCGGTTTTTTAAGGAAAACGAGCCGGAATTTTTGGAAGCGGGATACGATTTTCGGAAATTATTCGATTGACTTGAGTTTTTCACCAAGGGGCACAAAGGGTTCGAACTGAAAATCAACGATTGACTATTTGTAAACGCTTTTATTAAACACAAAGGCCGGAGATTTCCCGACACGCTGTGCTAAAAAAAACTTCATTCCCGACAATAACTTGTGTTAGGTAAATAGCAACGTCCGTTCCATTTTTTATGGCCCCTGTAGTCCCTTTTACAGGAAAACAGATAAGAATTGGGTCCCCGAAAGCTTTGACCCTGCGGTGTCTCCGGTTCAGTGTTCCCCTTCTTTCACCGCTTCCCAGATAGCATCCATCTCTTCCAGTGTTGCTTCTTCGATAGGCTGCTTACGCCGCTTCAACTCGGCCTCCACCAGTTTGAACCGGCGAATGAATTTATTAATGGTTTTACGAAGAGCGTCCTCCGCCGAAATCCCCAGGAAACGGGATAAATTCACCACAGCAAAAAGCAGATCACCGATTTCTTCTTCCAGATTTGCTTTAACACCGGTCTTTTGCGCTTCCTTTAGTTCCAGGATTTCCTCGTGGACCTTAGCCCACACCTGTTCCACCTTATCCCAGTCAAAACCGACGAAACTGGCCTTTTGCTGGATACGTTGCGCGCGAATCAAGCCGGGCAGATGTACCGGAACCCCATCCAGCCGCGATTGGCGCTGCTTTTCCCGATGCTTGGCCGCTTCCCAGTTTTGCTTGGCGTGAAAGGGAGCGTCGGCCTGGGCATCCCCAAAAACATGAGGATGACGGCGAATCAGTTTCCTGTTAACAGTCTCCAGTGTGTCGGTAATGCGAAATGTTCCCGCCCCTTCGGCAATTGCGGCCTGGAAAACCACATGCAGCAGAATATCCCCCAATTCCTCTTTCAGCGCGTCCCAATTCTGTTCGTCGACACTTTCGATGACTTCATAGGCTTCCTCCAAAAAATACGGCAGCAACGAGGAATGGGTTTGTTCACGGTCCCAGGGACAACCGTCGGGGGAACGAAGGCGCTTGACAATCCGCACCAGTTCTTCAAATTGATTCCCTGAGTCGGGATTATCCATTAACTGTGATGATCCATTATAAATTGTTTGAATTCTTCGTACCGGTTGGAAAGCTTCAGCGATTTTTTTTCTTTTTCCAGGGCCGCCTTCAATTGCTCCGGGATCGGTATCCGGCATTCCAGAATAGGTTCCACGATATCCAAAAACTTTGCCGGGTGAGCCGTTTCCAGAACCACGCCCCGGCCAAAATCAGGTTCTTCTTTCAGATAACGGTGCATTCCCGCCACCGCGACGGCACCGTGTGGATCCAGGATGTACCCCGTCTTGTGATAGGTCTTTTTAATAAGGGTCCTGATTTCTTCGTCACTTACGCTCCAGCTGAGGATTTCACTTTTAAGCGCTTTCAAATCATTACGATAAATATGGAGCAGGCGCGCCAGGTTGCTGGGGTCGCCCACATCCATTGCATTGGAAAGAGTCTGTTTGGAAGGCTCCGGCCGGTAAACACCGCTGCGGAGGAATTTGGGAAAGACATC
>JAADGP010000063.1 GCA_013152315.1 FCB group bacterium | reverse complement strand
GCATAAACACCTGTATCTGTGACTTGTATTACTTTGTAATATTGCGGTTAGGAATATTTTTCTATAAACTACAGATGGTGCTGGAATTGAAGAAGCGGTAAATGAACCTTACCTTCGTATACTTAATGTACGGGCTGGCTTATTTCACAATGGGCCTTGCCGTATGGGTCAAAATCAGACCCTTGTCGGACAATCGGCTTGCCGGGGTGTTTGCGTGGCTGGTTGTCTTC
Source organism: FCB group bacterium (assembly GCA_013152315.1). Taxonomy (GTDB): domain Bacteria; phylum Fidelibacterota; class Marinisomatia; order Marinisomatales; family JAADGP01; genus JAADGP01. The sequence continues at coordinate 12,122 of JAADGP010000063.1, read as the reverse complement.
GGTTTCACTCATGCCGCCCATGAGTGGATTGAGATGTTCCGGATTATCGGGTATACCGCACCTGCGATCCACGCGATCGACACCTTGATGGTCTCTCTGTCTTTCACCGTATTATTGCAGTTCGGATTAGAGCTTTTAAGCCTGAAAAAGAAGCTGCCCGCGAAAATACATTTCCTCCCGACAATTCTGTTCATCCTGTGGTTTTTGTTCTACCTGAAAGCCTTCTCCTACGAAGACGGCATGAAATTAACGGAAATCTGGTCAAGGTACACCCTTGGTCTTTTGAGCGCTTTCCTCGTCGCTTTTCTCCTTATCCGTCAAAGAAAAGAAATTGCCGGTAACCCTTCCGTAGCCGGAAATCTGTTATTTGCCGGTATTTTCTTCGGGCTTTCGGGGCTTTTCACAATTGTCGTTTCGGAGGCCGATTTTTTCCCGGCTTCCGTCCTGAACTATACCCGGTTTACCAATGCGGTTGGTTTGCCCGTTGAAGTTTTCAGGATGCTGACGGCATTGGCAATCACCTATTTTGTAGTTAAATCATTGGATGTCTTTGATATTTTGGATAAAAGAAAACTTACCGACCAGGTACGGGAAATGACCGGTGCCCTGGAGGAATCCGAAGAGAAATATCGTACCTTATTCCAATTAGCGGGGGACGCTTTCCTGACGATTGTGCCGCCCTGGGGTGAAATTCTTGACGCCAATGAGGTCGCGTTACAGATGCTTGGTTATTCAAAGGAAGAAATAAAAAAACTCCGTGGTAGTGACATAATCGCACCGGAAGTTTTCGAGGAAACAAATAATGAATGGCTGAAGCAAATCGAAGAACGTGGATATTTTCTTTACGAGACAATTTGGGTACGGAAAGACGGCTCTTCCTTCCCGGTTGAGGTAAGCGGAAGGGCGCTTGAGATACGGGGCCAGGCCCTGTTTCAGTTAATCGGTCGCGATATCACTGAGCGAAAACAAACGGAGGAAAAACTCCGATATTCACAGGAGTTTATCGGAACCGTATTCGATAATCTGAATGATTCCGTGTTTGTCATCGACACCTCCACCTTCAAGATTGTCGCGGCGAATAAGGCCTATCTCAGCAGAACGGGAATGAAAGAAAAAGATGTGATCGGCCAGTGTTGCTATGTCATGAATCATAATAGAAACACGCCCTGCCAGCCCGACCACTGTTCAATGATGGAGGTGCTGCACACAGGTAAGGATTCTTCGATTGAACACCGGTTTGTCGGAGAGGATGGTAGGGAAAATTATGTGGAAGTTTTAACTTCGCCGATCAAAAATGAAAAGGGGGAAGTCTACCGGGTAATCCAGATCGCGCGCGATATAACCGACCGTAAACTGGCTGAAAAAGCCTTAATGCGTTCCGAAAGAAAATACAGGGAGCTTTCCGAACAATTGCTGGAAGCGAATAATATGAAAGAACTCTTGCTGGATGTAATTACCCATGATTTAAAGAATCCTGCGGGCGTCATCAGCGGTATGGCGGATTTGTTGCTTGAGAAGTTCCCGGACGACGAAATGGTGAAAATTATTAAGGACAGCAGTGACAGTTTATTGGATGTGGTTGAAAGCACTACCTTGCTTACGAAAGTCGCCATGGGTGAAGAGATCCGGAAAGAGGAGATTGACCTTGCGAAGGTAATTAAAAAAGTAGCTGAGCAGTTTTCTCCGGCTTTAAAAGATAAGGGAATGCGTCTGGAAAATCGTGTTTCGGATACTCTCCTGGTTAAAGCCAACCCAATCATTGAGGAGGTGTTCAAGAATTATATTGGTAATGCCATTAAATATGCTTCCGAGGGGAAACGTATCATTATCGAAGCATATCCGGAGGATGGTTCCGTCACAATCGCCGTTAAGGATTTCGGGAAATCGATTTCCCGCAAAGATTACGATCGTATTTTCGTTCGGAAAACACGACTGAATAAAAAAGTCGGTGGAGGTCGTGGGTTAGGATTGGCTATTGTAAAGCGAATCGCCAAGGCGCATAAAGGGGAAGTCTGGGTCGCGGCCAATAAACCTAAAGGGAATATCTTTTATTTGAAACTTCCTAACCTGATTGATTCATTAAAATGAATTAATCACCCTTTGGGTCGACAACGACGAAAATCGCTGTCGGGGTTAGCCCCGATTTTATCCGTCTTCGGTGAGTGAATAGCCCGACGGTGTTTATAAATACCCCAGGTTTCATCCCTCATGAAGTAAGGAACGAACCACCGAAATCAAAGAGCTGACGGGTAACGGAATGGTTTAATTATTCAGCATTTTCAATACGGTTTGATGATCGGTGACATTTGATTGGAATTTTGATTCGGTCAGCTTCTGGAAAAGCCTGTTCATTGTAGCTGTGCAGTCGGATACCATGTAGGCGTTGAAGCCTTTCTCGAGGGCGGTTTTCATTGTTTTGGCCACGCATTGATCCGTGGTAAAACCACAAATGAATACATTGCTGATGTTGTTTTCTTTCAGTAAGGCTTCCAAATCGCTTCCGATAAAGGCATCGAAAGCATAACGTCCCGTTACGCAAAGGTCGCCCTTTTTAAATAGGCCGGGTGAAATATCGGCTTTTTCGGTTCCCTTGGTAAATACTTTCCCGAAAGTCAAATGTGCCAGCCACCCTTTTTTGTTCTCAGGATCAATTACAAGGGGGGCATGGATAATGCGAATGCCGGCCGCGCGGGCTTTTTCAACGAAATCAAGGGTATTTTCCATTACGTTTCGGTTTTCCAGGGAACCCTTTATTAACCAATGATATAATCCTTTTTCGGTCCACTGTTTTTGAAACTCAATCAGTAAAACGGCGGATTTATCGCTTTGTATGTTCATGGTGCCTCTTTTTAATTTGGTTTGTTAACTATGTGGGGTGTTGTTTTTCAGAGTGTTTCGGTTTTGTCAATTATAAATGAATATTCATTCATAATTTACCCAAAAAATTTACCGCAAAGCGTTCAGACAAATATCGGTGATGTTTTCTACATCAACGGAAGTGATCTCATGTGAAGTAAAGACACCTTTCCGCCGGGCCTCTATCAGTTTTACGGGAAGGGAAAAAACCACGATCAGTACATCCTCGGCCTTATGGTTGCTGCCAATGACATCTTCCCGTTTGCCGCGCTCCAGTAACTGCACGCAAATATCCCGCAAAGCCAGCAAACGTGAATGGGGATAATCGAAGTCGTGATCGTGTATCATCATAAAAATAAACTGTACGGTTTCCGGTTCTTCCTTGGCAATGGCAAATAGGTGTGTGATCAGGCGCTTAAGCAATTCCTTGAAAGGGAGGTCCGCATCAAGCAGCTCGTAGATGAAGTCATGAAAAGCCTTGAGTTTGCTGCGATAGATATCCTTAACCAAATCAGCCTTGTTGGCATAGTGCCGGTACAGATACCCGTCGGATACCTGGGCCGCTTTCGCGATTTCCGCGATGGAGGCCCCATGATATCCCTTGCTGACTATCAGCTTAAGCGCCGCTTCTTTCACCCGCTCTATTTTTTGTGTATCGGTATTCCTCATCGTCTTTCATCTGTTAAATGAATATTCATTCATTTGTATATTAACAACCCAAGCCGGTGTTTCCAAAGGGTTTTTACAAAAAACACATAAAATGGGGTTCGAAATTGAAGCAGGACAAGTTAATTCCATACCAACCAGGACAATCCTCTTTTTAAAATATCTTGCCGGGCCTAAGATTTATTTGAAAAGGTTAACGGTTGTAAAAAGAATACGTAGACATAGTTAATTGAGAAAAGGCTTAGGCTCAGGCGAAGGCTAAGGAGCGATTACTTGTGTGGCATAAGCATAAGAGATATTCTGTTTTTGTAGAATCAGTCATGTCGGAGGAAATGTGTTAATAATCGGTAAATCGAAGAGTTTTTGTAATTTACTAATATCATCCCACCAAAAATAAGATTGACCCCTGAAAATTGGCTCTTGGCTCTTGATTCCTTTACACAATTCACGAATATTTTACTCTTTCCCGACATCCGCTGTTCCTCCCCAGGGATTCCACTAAACTACAACACGCATCACGCTTTCCCGACAGTCGCTGCGCTCCATCGGGATCTCCACTACGTTCCGACACGCATCACGTTTCACGTTTCAGATTCTTCTCCCCGGCCTGTGCCAATGAAGAATTTTTATGAAAAGGTTAAGTGACGGACTTATAATTGTACTTTTACGGCAAGATTGGCAACAATGCCGTCCAGGGGTGCCCATATTTCTTTAAAACCAGGATTATCATAGGGAGGAGTAACTACTTTTTCAAATCTTGTTTGGCGTATATCGAGAAGATTTTCCACGTTTCCGAAGATCGAAAAACGGTTAAACATTTTTTCCGCCATTAGGCCAAATATCCAATAGTCCCGGGTTTGCGTTCCGTCCTCCAGGTATTGTTTCCCGGTGTAAAAAACCTCCATTCCCGTTCTCCAGGCATTTTCTTCCTCGAAAGCGAAGGTCATGAAAAATTTTTGTCGCGGTGTTAAACTCATGTAGGAATTGGTCCTGTCATATATCTTCCGGGCGTCGGTATACGTGTAATCCATAAATAACGTCAGATTATCGTGGGCGAAATAGATATTCGTGTCAAAGCCCCGCGTTTCGATCGGCGCCGCGGCGTTTTGATAGGCCAGGATCCCCCGTGACAATAAATCCGGTTGCGGAATAAGCGCGTGATTTACCTGGGTATAATAAAAAGCCTGATTCATCGTTAAACTGATGTTGCCCCATAGAATGGTCTGGTAATTAATATCGACATTCATTCCCTGCGATGATTCGGCTTTAATATTGCCGGTGATGGGTAAAACATAATCATAAGCTCCGGCTTCCGTTTCATCGGTCATTATGGAAGGTGTCTTATATCCCATGCCGACCCCGGTCCGCACATAGATTTGATTGGTCACTTTGTACAGTAGTGAAACGCGGGGGAGAATGAACCAGCCGTACTCATTATGATAATCCGAACGCAAACCCGTTTGTAAAATCGCTTTTTCACTGAGATTCCAGTCATCCTGCGCGAATACTCCGGTTGTGAATTCTTTCTTTTTCTGGACGGTTGAATCAGCGGTTTTATCGGTGCTGTAGGCGTCGTTGTTAAAATTCAGGCCGGCAACAATATTGTGTTTCCCGGTTTTTATTAAACCGGACAATTCCGAATAACCGGATAATTGATTCTCGTAAAATTTCTTGTCAGGCTCCGATATGTCTCGTTTAAATAAACTGAAACTGTTTTTAAAGAGCAGGTTACCGCCGGAAGCGAACTTCTTTTCCAGTGTTACCTGGGAAATGTACCGGGCGGTCTTGTTCTTTTCGACAAAAGTGTGCCCGGAAGACGGTCCTTTTTCAATAGCCTGAATATCACCCCCCTCACGATCGTCGCCCGAAGCGGTAATGCTTCCGGTAAAAGATGTACTGTTATTGAAATCGTAAAATATCCTGGGGTTAAATGTGAATTGGCTGAATCGCGGTAAATCGGTAAAGCCATCGTTGTCCACATCAACGGCTTTTTGCGTGCTGCGGCTGGCGAGTACCGTGACGCCGATGCGATCGTGTTTGCGGGAATAATACGAACTAATGTCCCGGCCGTCTTTTTGGGTTTGATTGATCAATACGGACCATTCCGGTATTTCGGAAGGGGTTTTCGTGACCAGATTCACGATCCCGGCGATGGCGCCGCCGCCGTAAAGGGTTGAAGAAGAGCCCTTGATTATTTCCACCTGCTCCAGGTCCAGGGGCGGAATCTGCAGAAGGCTTAGTCCCGAAGAGAACCCACTGTAAATTGGAAAGCCGTCTTTTAACAATTGGGTGTATTTACCGGGCAAACCCTGGATACGGAAACTCACGTTACCGGAAGTCAGCGAAGTTTGCTGAATCTGGATACCGGAGGTTTCCCCCAGCAGTTTGGAAATATTGCCCGGTTTTATTGATATCTCTTCATTTACCTCATCGCGGCCCAGGACTTCCACCCGGACGGGGGAATCCTCAATCCGGCTGTTGGTTCGCGTTGTGGTAACGGTGATTCCCGCCAGTTCCAGGGCCCGCGGTTCAAGCCGGATAGTTTTGATATGATTTTTGTTTGGTAAGGGAAAGGAAACCCTGAGTCGATAGGTTTCATACCCGATATAGGAAAATTCAATTGTGTGCTTTCCGTCGGGAATGTTCCGAATTTCGGCCAGGCCGGTACTGTCGCTTATTCCCCCGATGCCCAACTCTTTAACCATGACATTCACGCCGATCAACGGCTGGCCCGTCTCCTTATCGTTTATAATGGCCCTGAAAATGTTCTGGCTGAAAGCAAATTGTAACAGGAAAACCGTTATCGTAAAGGTAATTCTCATCGATTCCATACTACAAAGTTAGTCCGGTTTATCGGTTCGCCGGAAGGATATCCGGGTGGATTTTCATTTTACTACAATGTTGTATTTATCAATCCTGACTGAAAATTTTCGCTTACCGAAAAAACGCGATTGCGAAAATGATTTAGATATGGGGACATAATAAATGTTCCTTCCAACATAACAATCCGAATTCTTCTGATTTCATCCTTTTTTCTGTCTGAACACTAACTTTTTACAATGTCGGGCAATGTTTTCAGGGACAGCTTCTATATTTTCCTCAATATCAATATTGGTATACCGGACTACCAGATCCACCAAGCTGTCGACCCTTAAGATGTTGCCACTATTTGTGTTCCCAGGGGATGGGATTGTTTCTCGGAATCTTTCGGATTTGCTTTTGTTTTGGTCTGTTGGTGATGGGACGATTCATGGCTCAAATGTGTGTAAACAGGTTCACTGTTTCATTTCTTTGTATCAACATTGTTTATGTGCCTTTTAGCCTTAAATTGCCCCTCCTGTAATAGGAGGGGTAGGGGTGGTAATAATATCTGATTTTAATCCTTTTTTTCTTCCGGTTACCGGTTTCAACTACGGATTTGCTGGTCGGCATTGGTTCTTATCGTCGAATGAAATAGCGCCCTGTTTTGGAGCAATAATCCCTGTATTTGTCTCCATGAATTCTTAATAAAAACCGTTCTTCACACCGCACCTGTATTTCAAGAAAGAAGTAAAACAAAATCACAAAAACGGCCATCGTCCACGTAGGCCAGATCAGCCATACTCCGGCCGTCAAAAGCATCAGTCCCGCATAAGTGGGATTCCGAACGTATTTAAATATTCCGGTAGTTATCAGATCGGTCGTCTTTTCTTCATCGATCCCAACGCGCCAGGCGTTCCCCATTGTTTGTTGAGCAAGGGCACACAGGAGCAGTCCGGTCAAACCAATGATGAATCCGAAGAGGTCAACTTGAAAATTGTCAAGTAACGGAAATCGTGTGAACAGGGAATAATACTGAATTCCGGCGCCATGCAAAACGATCAGCAATACGATATAAGCGGTCATGAATTTGCTGAATTTGGCCATGTATTGTTGCAGCGGATCGGAAGATTTACCGAAGACTTCCGGATCAACGCCGGTGGCTTTTTTCTGCCGTTGCCGTTTCAGTCCCCAGAGCAATAAATAGACCAGGAATAAAACGACCACGAAAACACTTTCGTAAAACACGGCTCCTCCTTTCATTTACGTTGCAGTTTTTCTGTGGCTAATGAACTTAAAATAAATCCTTCGATATCCGGGAGATGATATGACCGTAACGGACATTTGCATCACGCATCACATTTCACGTTTCCCAGACAGCCGCTGTGCTCCGACACGTATCACGCATCACGCATCACGTTTCAACCCCGACCAACCCGTAAACCATTGGCCACGGCCAGTAATTCTGATGATTCATGAAAAAAGACGGCCGCGGCGACACTCATCATCCCCATGAGCGCCGTCGGAATCAGGACCGCCAAAATCAACAACGAGAAAATCACGTTTTGGGTACTGATACTCTTGGCCCGTTTACCCAGTTCAAGGGCAAAGGGGACTTTGGTAAGATCATCGGCCATGAGCGCCGTGTCGGCCGCTTCGATTGCGGCATCGGTGCCGGCCGTCCCCATGGCGATTCCCACCGTGGCGCGCGCCAGGGCCGGGGCGTCGTTAATGCCGTCACCCACCATGGCTACGGCGCCGTACTTTTGTTCCAGTTCCACAACGACGTTGATTTTGTCTTCCGGTTTCAGGTCCGCCCGCACCTCATCGAGGTTGAGTTCGGCGGCGATGGCTCCGGCGGTGATTTTATTGTCGCCGGTCAGCATGGCGACCTTCACGCCCATGTTGTGGAGTTGCTCGATCACCGCCCTGGCCTGCGGCCGGATTTCATCCCGGAGAGCAAGAATTCCGACTACGGACTCCCTGGTGCCCACAAGGATAATGGTTTTCCCGGCGCGCCTTAATTCCTCAATCCGGGGCAGGGATTGAACGTCCTGTCCGAACTCCCGGAACAGGCTTTGTTTCCCAACATATACCGTCTTTTCCCCGATCGTTGCCCTGGCGCCGGAACCGGTGAGAGCGCTGAAATTAGTCGCTTGCGAACTTTCGATCCCGGCCTCCTCGGCTTTGCGGACGATGGCCCTGGCCAGCGGGTGTTCGGAAAAGCGTTCCACGCTGTAAGCCAGTCGCAGGATGTCCGTCTCCGCGCCTTCCAGGGCGATAATGTCGGTTACTACCGGTTGCCCCCGGGTGAGGGTGCCGGTTTTATCAAAGGCCACAACCTTGATTTTTCCCAGGTTTTCAAGATGGATGCCGCCCTTGATCAGCACACCTGTTCGTCCGGCCCGGCCGATCCCGGTGGCGATTGCCACGGGGGTCGACATGATCAGGGCGCACGGCGCGGCGGCGACCAGTAGGACCACCGCCCGGGTAGCCCAAAACGATACGGAAACGCCTAAGAGCGCCGGAATAACGATCATAAGCAGTGCGCTCAGCAAAACCGCGGGTGAATATTTCCGGCCGAATTTTTCAATAAATAACTGGGCTTTCCCTTTCTGTTCCTGGGCCTCTTCCACTAAGTGAATCATTTTCGATAAAGTGTTGTTTGCAAAAGTCGCGGTGGCTTTAATCTCCAGCGCGCCCTCCTGGTTCATGGTTGCGGCAAACACTTTCATGCCCTCTTTTTTCTCCACCGGAATCGATTCCCCGGTAACCGGCGCCTCATCAATGCTGGATTTGCCTTTCACGATAACACCATCGGTGGGGAGCGATTCTCCCGGCCGGACGATGAAAATGTCGCCCACCCGTATTTCTTCCGCGGGTATGGTTATTTCCCGTCCGTCTTTCAAAACCCGTGCTTCCTTCGGAGCCAGATCAAGCAGTTCCCGGATGGAATGCCGGGTTTTGGCATAGGTGTATTCCTCCAACCCCTCGGCGGCCCCGTAGAGAACCACCAGGAAAGCCGCCTCATCCCACATCCCTAATATCGCCGAACCGACGGTGGCGGCGATCATCAGCATCTCGATCCCGATTTCCCGCTCTTCAAACAGTTCCTCGATTCCTTCCCGGGTCCAGTGGTAACCACCAAGGATAATGGCCACAATATAGATCGCGATCTCCGTTGCCGAGGAGATGTACCCCAAATACCCGAGACCCAGGGCTGTCCCGGTTAGTAAACCGGCGATCAAGGCGTTTCGCATGGGCGGGTGGGCGTACCATTTCCCGGCGAAGATTTCTTCCTGTTTGTGATTTTCCATTATTTTTCTTCCACTATGTTTGTTGCCGTATCCGGATCAAGTATGGAACCGTGGGGCCGACCCGCTCAATAGAACAGGTGCGAAATAAATGAACGTAAATCGATTAATTGAATCCGATTTTCTCATGTTTACTCAGGCAAACTATACGAAACCGACTTCTTTACGCAATGATTAGTTTTATCGAAATTTTGAACAGATTACACGGCCAGGCCTTATTTTTATAAACGTTCTTATTATCTTATCGCGGTGGTCTTTTGTGAGTGATACAGGCTGATCGGGAAACGGCCGGAGCAAGGGATTTATTATCCATTGGGAGTTGTTCCCAACAAGTCAGGAACAAGGTCCGCTAGTTGAAATGATGATTTATTACCTGTTTTGTGTTTATAAGTGAGTCGGAGAGATTTCGAAAAAAATCGGATAAAGAAAAGGGTAACCGTCCGGGTTGCCCTCTTCTCTTGCGAAAGCAAGTGGATTCTATTTTAGTTCACCTTAAAAACCCACGTCCTTAGGGCGTGGTAATGTACTAAACATCTTTTGCACTAATCTGAATTCACAACTTTCTTGGAAAGTCTGTCCTCCTTTTCCCCAGAAAGAGGGGGGATAAAAGCCCCCCTCTTCAATATCTCTCATTCTAAAAGGCTACTCCTATTGAAACGGTTCCAATCATACCACCACCAAGGGGGATATCTTCCGTACTTTCAGTTTCTCTTTCTGAAGTACCATCTTCATAGTTTATCTCAATCGTTAATTCGTCATCCAGTTTACCCAGGGAATACCCGGTTTCAATCGCGATTGTTACCGGTCCGAGTATCCAGCGTTTACCGATCTTCAATTGTAGCAGATTTACTGCAATACTGGCCTTGCCTTCACCTTTAACCTCATTATAATTATCGTCATATTTAAAATATCCGTTATCAGTCAAATTAAACCCCAACCGGCCAAAACCAAGTCCGGCAAAGTACCCTGGTTTTCCAATAAATTCATCCAGGTAAAGTTTTCCACCAAAACCGACATAACTGATACCAAGACTGACCGTTTCATCCAGATCCAGTGAGAAAGTTGAAAAATCGACATACGGCGCTACTCCGGGCATGGGCAGGTCAAGCTGGTATTCAGCACTGAATCCCAATAAATTTGGCATCCCCACTTTTAATTCACCACGGAACAGTTTTTCTCCATAACCGGCCTGGCAGGTAATCATCACAAATAATATTGAGTATAATATTTTTTTAGTCATATTTATTCTCCGCTATCTGATAGTGTTATTGTTTACTAGTCTACAATTAGCTGCCATTCACCCGGCAACTCACCCGCTCTAACCTCACAATCGTCGGATGTCTTTTTAAGCGTCATAGTTTCAGTATCTTCGGTAATACTCACATCATAGACTCCGTCTCCTTCACAACTTGCATTATCATATCCAAGAGTTAAGGTTTTTCCATCAATGGTATAGGTTCCTTCGCGAATTGTGTGAGGCTCTTCGGTTGGCGATGTCATGTTAACATAATAGTACGTACCGTCATCCAAAAGCGATAGTCCGGCATAATTATAATTTGCAACTACTTCATGTATCCAGTTTCCGATAATGGCAGCTTCCGTTTCAGACGCTCCCAAAGTGTTTTGTTTTGTATCTTTATTGTCTTCACAGCTTGTCAGTATTAACCCATTAATTAAGAATATTATTAGTAGCATAGTTAAGCGTTTCATATTCATTTCTCCTTTTTATTAAAATTCTCTCTCGTCCTCAGGTTTATTTTCCTGCTTTAGATAATTCCCTCCACAGACTTTGCAGTATCGGGCATAGGGATTATCTATTTTATTACCACATTCTTGACACATATCAATTAATTCTGAACCACAAAGTGAGCAAAATTCATCCGGTTCAACGACATTGCAGAAAAAATTGCAGTGAGTACACAGCTTATAATATTTCTTATCCGTTTTTGGGGACATTGTCATGCTTTACGATTATTATAAGTTGATACCGAAATTTCATCGCAATCCGGATAATCACTTTTATTATCTGTTACACCAATAATGATTCTTTCTCTCAAACCGGCACCTTAGAATTCTGCTCTGGATAGTTATTAGTTCTCATCTTTTTGTATTCGAATTATTTTGATATTCGTTAAAGAGGAAACAAACTATGTGCCAAACTTGTTTAATATTTTTTAGATGTTATTATTATTGTAGATACAAATATTTTCTTATACTTTAACGTCGATATTCTGTTGCGTAATAGAGCAACACTATTGACTAACCAAGGCAACAGATGTATAAGTTATAAGGTACAAGGTGTAAGGTTTAAGGATAGCGGGTGGATGCTGTGTAATCAATACATAGGTAACACTTTAGTGTCAGAACATGGGTAACACTTTTTGTGAAAGATAGTCCTTGAGAATTTACACTCATTTTTTAATTAAATCGTTTTTTCCGGTAAAAAGGAAAGTGTTTTCATATCAAGGATTCCTAATACCACTTGAG
>JAADGP010000005.1:12476-18568 GCA_013152315.1 FCB group bacterium | reverse complement strand
CCGCCAGGTAAGGAACCAATTTCCAGGAAGAAAAACTGTTGCCCGATTTGACGGTAACCATGTCTCGATTCCGGAATTTCTTTTTATCGGAAGTTATGCGGTATTCCATTCTGGCGCGTCCGCTGACGGATAAATTTGAAATCTTTGCCTTACCCACGACCTGGCCATAGGGTCGATGTTCCGAAGACCAGGTGGAATTCTTTTTGGTAAAGACCTCTCGGAAATACAATCCCACGGCCAGATTGGACTTTGCCTTAAAGCTGAACCCGGCGTCACTGTGGACATAATAAAGGTCCTGGGCATTGTTTTCACTCCGCAGGTCCTGGTGGAGAATGAACGTTAATTGATCATTAATCGGTTTGGATATTTTTTCCACATGCCAGAATTGGTTGTCGACCTTCTCACCGGCAAATCCTACCGACAGGAAAAATCCCAATAATAAAAATCGTGCTTTCATTCTCTGATTCCTTCTTAAAGAGAGTTATTGATTAAAGTAAAAATTAAGGTAAATAAACCGGCTGTTTAAAAACATTTTCCATGAAGAACAGGGCAACGAAAGAAATTACCGCCGCGATGATGGGTGTCAATACCCAACCGGAAGCAATCCTGCCTAATACCTGGTATTGTATTCCCCGACCGCCGTGCGCGACTCCGATCCCTATTATCGCTCCTATGATAACCTGGGAACTGGATATGGGTACCAGCGGTAACGTGGGGAGGTTGTGAACGATCAGCCATTGTTCCAGGGATTCCGAGGAAAACAGGAAGAGCACCAGGGCGCCGGCCAGGACAACCACCAGGGCGGCCTGGGGGGTTAATTTGAGTACGTCCTCTCCCACCGTGGTCATAACTTTCTGTGAGTAGGTAAAAATGCCGACGGCAATCGAAATCCCCCCTAACAGGAACAATTGTTCGGTACTGGATATCGTTATTCCCATGACGGTAATCGCGTGAAAAGGCGACACGGGCACGAACACCCCCATGACGTTGGCAATATTGTTAGCTCCCAATGAATAGGCGCCAAAAGCGCCGACCGTAATTAACCCCATTCGGGTATACGCGTCTAACCGAAACAGATGAATTCGTAACAGGCGGGGAAAGGCAAGGAACAGTTTATAGATCAGGAACGCGAACGCCGCCGCCAATAATGGGCCGGATACCCACGAAGAAACAATTTTCGTCAGAGTGGTAATATCGGTTGGCGTACCGGAGTAAATGTTCCAGCCGATAATACCGCCCACAATGGCCTGGGAAGTGGATACCGGCAGCCCGCTGCGTGTCATAATGAAGATCGATATGGCGGCCGCCAGCGCCACGATAAAAGCGCCGGCCAGTTGATTTACGCTACCCAGTTTGCCCAGGGTATTGCTGGTGCCGGCGCCTGAAAAAGTGGCACCCATTATGACGAATAAACTGGCGATAATGGCGGCGGTACGAAATTTTACCATCCGGGTGCCGACGGCCGTACCGAAAATATTGGAAGCGTCATTGGCGCCCAGGGACCAACCGAGGAAAAGACCGCTGGTTAGAAAAAGGAGAAACATTGTTTATATGGAGCGTTTGATGGTGTAAATGGTAAGACGATCGGCCACGTCTTCGGCTTTATCGGCCACGGAGTCAATGTGTCTGATAAAAAAACGCAGATGTGACTTGGTGCTTAAATCCAGGGTTTCGGAACGGAAAATCTTTCGTTTAAGCGCCTCGGCGACTTTATCGGCTTCTTTTTCGTAGTAGTAAACCTTGTGGAGATAATCCCGCACGGCCATGGGATTCCGCAGGAAGTGACGAATGGCTTTCACGACCTCATCCATGGCGTTAACCGAGTGTTCGGTCAGGTTGATGAAATCTTTATGCAGATCCCGGGGAACAACCGGCGCCTCAATCGAAAAATCGAGAATGGTCTCCTTTACCTGGTTGGTTACATTATCGGTCGTTTCCAGCAACGCCAACACATCCCCCCGGGATTCGGGGATTAAGGTTTCGGTATATAATTGCGACTCGATCTCCCGGCGGAGAACATCCGCCCGGTTTTCCAAATCGTTAATTTTCTCCAAATGGTTGTTAAATTTTACCTGGTCGTTATCAAAATAGTTTTTAATGGCTTCTAAAAATGCCAGACCGGTTTCACTGGTAACATCCAGGAATTCATCCATTTTGCGTTCGAGCATTTTGGTCTTTTTGAATAACATTAGTATCTCTCTTTACACGGCCGGTAATTTAACGAACAACCATATCTATTGTAAAAACAGTATTGAGCGGCATAAAAAAGTTTTCAGGGCATGAAATCCATCGGTTGACGGACATGTCGGAACGTGGTGGATATTCTGAGGGGCGTAACGATTGTCGGGAGGACGCGATGTGCCGGGGCGTTCGCCGGCAGCGGGGATACATAGCGGGGAATTCTCCGTCCCCTTTATGTCTTTTCCCTTGTCCAGGTGGAATAGGGATTTTTGCTTAAGCTGGCGTTATGATATTTCGGGTCGGTGCTGACTTCCGTCCCAACCCAGTCCGGTAACGTGATTTTTTGGGATTCGCTGTTCAGTTCCACCTCCGCCAGGACCAACCCTTCATTAAGCCCCCTGAATTCATCGACTTCCCAGAGGATATTCCCAATTACAATTTTGTGCCGGGTCTTTTCAATTAAGGAGGTCTTACAAAAATTCTTCAATAGAATATCCGCATCCGCCACCGGGATTTCATATTCGAATTCAACCCGGGTATAACTTTCCTTGAAAGCTTTGATGGTCAGGAATCCTTTATTGTCCATAATCCGGATTCGCACAACCATCTCCGGTTTGTTAAAAATATAGCCCTGCACGCAATCGAAAGACGTAGCCGGCAAGGCCCGCCAGTCATTGTTTTTCACAAGGAATTTTCGTTCAATCTCTAATTTCATGAGCCGTGAATCTGAATAGTAAGAATAATAAAGCCGAACTTAACAAACCGGGATAAAACGGTTCGATATTTAGGGGATAGCTTTGCCCGAAATTACCGCAAACGAACCACATCCCGGCAATGATAACGGGTACGAGCAGGAGGATAAGCGCCTGTGTTTCGGATAGAGTTTGGTTGGTGAATGTCAATAAAAATGGAATCAACAGTCCGGGCACGATAAGCGATCCGATGACATACCAGAGCCCAACCACGGAAGGCAAACTGTAGGCCAGCACTATCGCGATGACAGCCATGACCGCCAGGCCCTGTTGCATTAAATGCGTGGAATCCTGAGTAAGGGAGTGGTCGGAATCTTTCCGCGTCTGCCACAGGATGTCCCGGCCGAAAGTGACGGCGCTTATTAAACCTAATGAGTCAATGGTGGACATAATGGTGGCCAAAATCCCGGTGAGGAAGAGACCATACACAAAGGGCGGAAGCAGGAGTCGCCCCAGGATCGGATACGCAAATAACGCGTTTCCATCCGGTATGAGGACCCGGGCGTAAAGACCCGAAACAAGGGTAAGCATATCAAATACGAACCAGAATAATATCGAAATGAGTATCCCCCGCCTGGCAGTTTGTGGGGATTGAGCCGCCGCGCAGCGTTGGTAAAAACCGGGATCGATGAAAGTCCATAGAGCAATAAAGAACCAGACCAGAATATACTGGACCGAGTGACCGCCGGTAACCGATCGATAGGGAGAGGGTAATTGCCCGATGATCGACCAGGGTGAACCGGCCTGATTCCAGGCAAACCCCACCAGGACGATGAAGCCTCCGAACATGAGTAGGAATTGCAAAATATCGGTTCTGACCACCGCGCCGAATCCGCCGAACCAAATGTAAACCAGGCTGATCGCCGTGGAGAGAATCAAAGCCCAGATAAAGGGAATGCCAAAAACAAACTGAATCAGAATACCGATACTTAAAATATAGGGCGCCGGACTGGCCAGGATTAAAATAAACACGGCGCTGATTATTCCCGGCTTTTTGCCGTAATGAGTCAGGAAATGATCGGGAATTGAAATCAACTGCGTTGCCCTGATTTTAGGCGCCAACCAGACGGCAAACAAAACGGCAAAAATGTAATACGGAAGCCCGAAGATAAACCAGGTCTGGATTCCATAATTGAAGGTATTTTCACCAACCCCAAGGATTCCCCCGTACCAGGTGGCGACGAGGGTGGCCACGAAAGCGGGCAAACTTAGACGTCGCCCGGCAAGAATGTATTCTTCCGAAGAACCGCGCGTTTTACGGCTCCGGTAGAAGCCGATGATAATCAGCGCCAGGAGATAAAAGAATAAAACCGTCCAGTCCAGGAAATGCATGGTCGGTCCGTTTATCGGTGAGATCGGAAAACCCACAGTTTACCGGAAGAGGCAATCGTAAACCGGGATCCCAAACTAACATTGCTGACGCCCTGGCTGACATTCTTCAGGGGGCTGTCCCGTAACGCGTATTTTAAACCGGAGGTGGTAATGGATGTCGGCGCGACCGGCAAAAGCGAAACGGTTTGGCCCGCGAAAGAATCGAAGGTTTGGGTGCCGCACATACAGACAATGGTGGTGTGATCGGTGACGAATTCCAGCGCTAATTGATCGTGATAACGCGCCAGAAGAAACAGGTTCGCCAGGCTGTGATCTTCACGACTGCCGAAAATGCCTAACGCCGTGAGAGCCGCTATTTTGTGATCGATACACCAAATGAGCGCTTTTTCGAAATCGGTCAGGGATTGATCGGGGGTGGGGACCCAGACCACGGAAGAATCGTAATCCTTGTTAATGACGGAATCCATATCTCCAATGACAATGTGTGGTTGACGACCCCATTTTACCAGTTTATCGGCGCTGCCGTCCGTGCAAATAAGCGTTCCGGCCTTGGTCAATATATTGAGGGGAGCCGGGTGGGTGGGGAAAGGGCCGTTCGCCAGTAATACTACCGGTTTGTTCAGAACGGGGTCAACGGCGTCGGGAATTGCGGTCATCTTTATTTCGCTTTCCAGTCGGAGGTGTAGGTTTTGCGGTAACCGGGATTGATTTCCGCCCGGAATTCTTTCCTTTCCGTAAGCATCGTGTTCACATAGTCGGCATGGTGAAAATAATCCTTTAATTGTCGCGAAACCGGGAGCGCCATGGGCGACGGTTCCCAGAGATATACGCGATCGTTTTTACGATCGATTAATTGTCCCTCGGCACAGGCCCAGGTCAGCTGATCTAAGCGGTATTTTTTCGAGACCAATTTACTGAAACGGTATAATTGACCCTGCCGGACCGGTTCCAGAAAAAGGAATTGGCGTCCATAGAAAAGGCCCGTGTGCAGGTAATTGGGAATGATCAGTACCCCATCGCTCCTGAATCGGCGTGCCAGCCAATAAAACATTTCGAATATAATCTCGCTTATTCCCAGTCCGGGATATTCCTGTCCCGGCAATTGGGGCCTTCTGCGGGTGAAAGGTTTGAGTGGATGTTGCAATAACAGCCATTCAATAATGATAAAATCACAAAGTTTTGGTTCAAGTGTGAATTGTTTTGGTAATGGAAAAGTACCGCGACGTAAAACGACTTCGCTGGAAAGGTAATCGATTCCGTCGATCCGATGTTTTATTTGCAACCGGTGTTTGTACGGGTCGGAAGTGTCAATCCGTACCCGGCCATTCGGTAATCCGATCTTTTTTAAATGATCGAATATCCCGAACTGGTGCAACCCGAATTCGATTCCGCGTTCGCTGAAAAATCCAAGAAAGCGGTCGGTTCCCCGGTTGGAAGTCAGGTCCTGAAAAATATCTTCATCTGAGAGCCCATTGCCGGAGTCGTCGGTGGTCAGGAGGTGTTGTGACAGGTGCCGGACGAGATTCCGGTACTTTCGGGGACGTGGTTTTAACAGCTTATGAATATCGGGCAACACAGAGTTTAATATAAGGGGAATGATGAATTTAAATAAATTGAAATCGAAAAAGTTTGGGATACGGCATTGAGCACAACGTCCGATATTGCACGGTTCCCGCTGTGCGCTTTGTTAAATCCAAACGGTTAAATATAAACTATCGTTTCTCATCTGGATATTCACTTATATAGTATTGATTAACATAGAGATATAGAGATTGTGCCTAATTACTCTCATAAAAACGTTTTAACCTGATTCCCTTTGTCGCCTTG
>JAADGP010000005.1:0-12459 GCA_013152315.1 FCB group bacterium | reverse complement strand
CACAGCGACTGTTTCTTTTGGTACTTTTCTTACGCTAAGAAAAGTACAAGTAGGGCTGATTGGTGTTCGAGATATTATTCTTGAACAATTTAGCTTGTCTTGTTTCAATCCAGCCCCATTTAAGATGAATTTGTAAACCTTTTCTATGTTTTTGAAATGAGAAATGTCAGATATAAATATACAAAGGCCGGTGATGCGCCGTAAATTCGCTCCTTCAATCCGCCTCCGTCCCGGTTAAATCGGAGCGTTAGCAGGTAAAGGTTTGATTCTGCTATTTGCAGCGGAGTAAAAAAAGTTCGGGATTGCGAAGTGCAGACCTGTTCATACTATTTGATTCTATGACGACAAGACAATTCGCCAGGGTCCTTTTTCGCTTTGTTTCACATTATCCCCGGTCGTTGATATCGGGGACAATTTTCATTACCCTGTTATTTCTCTGGATGATTCCGCGTTTGGAATTGGATCCCAGTTTAAAATCCATGGTGCCCCGCGACCATCCTATCGTTCAAACCATGGATCAGGTCGACGAATACTTCGGGGGTTCGGCCATTATCGTCCTGGCTGTTGAGTCCGACAGCCTTTTTTCAGAGAGTACCCTGGAAAAATTTGAAATGTTTCAGGACTCGCTGGAAGCGATTGATCTGGTTGACAAGGTTACCTCGCTTTACACGGCTTCCAGGATTTTAAGTACCGAAGACGGATTTACGGTCGCACCGGTTTTGGAGACTTACCCGAATTCGGCGGCCGGCAGTGACTCTCTTAAGCAACTCCTGCTGGATAACGCCCAGGTCGTCGGGAACCTGATTTCTTCCGACGGGCGGATGATGGCGTTTATTTGCAGACCGACCGCCTCGTTTGATTACGATGAACATGTTTTGCTCCGCGCGATTAAGCGGATCGTCGCCCGCTTTTCAGGTCCTGAAAAAATATATTACTCCGGTTTACCCATTACCCGGGCGGACGTCACGGACCAGATGCGGCACGATATGCGAATGTTTCTGCCGTATGGATTCTTATTAATGATTCTGTTTCTGGCTCTCAGTTTTCGCAGTTGGATGGGGGTTTTCCTGCCGTTGTTTGTGGTTGTGATCTCCACTGTCTGGACCTTCGGTTTAATGGGCGCTCTGGGAATGACCCTGCCGTTTACCGGTGTATTGATTCCGGTTATGCTCATCGCAATCGCGAACGATTACGGGATTCATATCATCGCCCACTATTATGAATTTACCACCCTGAATCCCGGAGCACCCCGGACGGAGATTATTAAGAAAACTCTTCGCAGCCTGGGAGTCCCGATTTTATTGGCGGGGTTGACAACCGTGGTGGGCTTTTTGGGATTGCTCGGACATGTATTACCCCGGGCAAGGGAAATGGGCTTGCTCATGTCCTTCGGTATTTTTGTGGCCTTTATCATGAGTATGGTTCTGATCCCGGCGGCATTGTCGCTCTTAAGACGGCCGCTGTATTTGACCGAAAAATCCAGTTTGCAGGGTATTAACCGGTTTTTGCAATCCTGGGGCCATTTCTTCATAAAATATCGAAAACCCTTTTTAACAACAGTGGTTATTGCCACGGCATTGATCGGATTGGGGACCTGGAAAGTGCAGGTTGACGCGAATCCCGACCATTATTACAAAAAAAACGCCCGGATAAGGGTTCATAACGAAGCCATATCGAAAGTATTCGGCGGGGCGACCCAGATTTCAATCCTGATTGAAGACGACATAAAATCACCCCGTGTGTTACGCGCCATCGACCAATTGTCGCGGCATCTGGAAAAGAACCCGTTGGTGACACGAACATCTTCAGTTGTGGATATTGTGAAGGAAATTAATCAGGCATTTCATGGGGGTAATCCCCAATACAGGACAATTCCCGACTCGAAAGAGCTCATATCGCAATATCTGTTTTTATATGGCCTTACCGCCGGCGAAGACGCTTTCGATATATTCCTTGACGATCCGGATGAACCGCAACATGCCCAGATATTGATCCGGTTAAAAAAAGTACAAACCTTGCAAATCGCTGAATTGATAAAAGACACCAAAGATTACATCCGGGCTAATTTTTACGATATGGGGTCGATGAAAATAGCGGGACCGGCGGCCTTGCTGGGAGCTTTGTCGAGCCTGATCGTGCGCGGACAAATTTTAAGTCTCATTATTTCCACGGGCATTATTTTCCTCATTATGACGGTGGCGTTCCGGTCCTTTACCGGTGGATTGCTGTCAATTCTGCCGCTGGCGGCAGCGATCATTATTATCTTCGGATTCATGGGGTATGCCGGAATTGAACTAAATATTGCCACCGCGATGATTTCCAGTATTATGGTCGGGGTCGGGGTCGATTACACGGTGCATTTTTTGTGGCATTTACGGGAACACATACGCGAAGGACAGGATTTGGAGACCGCTATTTTCACCACCCTCCGAATTTCAGGGAAAGGGATTGTTTTTAATGCTCTTTCCGTGATCATCGGATTCTCGGTGTTGTTATTGTCGGTTTTCTTGCCGGTCAACTTTTTCGGTGTGCTGATCGTGCTGTCAATTTCCATTTGTCTTTTTGGCGCCCTGGCTATTCTTCCCGCTTTAATATCGATGATGAAACCGCGATTCCTGTACAAATGATCACAAATGCGGGTTATGA
The DNA here is from genome assembly GCA_013152315.1 of FCB group bacterium. GTDB lineage: Bacteria > Fidelibacterota > Marinisomatia > Marinisomatales > JAADGP01 > JAADGP01. The sequence goes on along the minus strand of JAADGP010000005.1, from coordinate 9,813 downwards.
ATAACATTGCTCGGTATCTTAATTTTGCATCCGTGAATAACCCGGTGAGATTAAAGAAAACCTGCTGTACAATGGGCACAACCATAATTGTTCATGGAGTTCGCGTTGACGGATAAAACGCTGTACAAAATATTTTTAACCGGTATCTTTATTGTGCTGATTATCTGGTCTTGGTACGGTGTTCAGTGGGGCCTCGAACATATCGGCTCCGGCGCGGATCTCAGGATGTTTACCTGGATTAACACACGGGATTTCATTACCAGAAATCTCAGTATCGTTATTGCTGTCTACGGGTTTATTTGTCTGCAAATAGCCGGCTATGCGGAATTGAGACACGGCCAACGGTTCCTGACGGCCTTCGCCCTGTCATTGATCCTGACACCCCTGGGTTTGTTGATTTTCACATGGAAAAAATCGGATAAATAATGTTAAGAATAGCGGTCATTATAAGTCTTTCAGTTTCCTTGCTGTTCGGAGAAATCACCGGCAGGGATATTATGGAAAAGGTTAAGGCGCACCCGACTCCGAAATCAAAGGTGTCGACAATTAAACTAACCATCGTTTCCGTCAAACGCGGCAAGGAAAAAACGCGGGAAAGGGAAATCATACGCTATCAGAAATTTTATTCCGGGGGAAAATTTAAAAGCAAATCGTTGCTCCGTTTTCTTAAACCGCCGGATGTCCGGGGGATTGGTTTTCTGAACTGGAACTATCGTAATGGTAAGGACGAGCAGTGGTTGTTTCTCCCCGCTTTGGGGCGCGTTAAGCGGATTGCGGGACGGGACCGGTCAGGCAGTTTTATGGGTACCGATTTTACGTATGAAGATCTAAGCAGTCGGAATATTGACGATGATGACTACACGTTGGTCGGGGAAGACACACTTTCAGGTTTACCTTGTTACGTGGTGGCGGGAATACCGAAAAATAAAAAGAGTATTTACAGTAAACGGGTGGCCTGGATTGACAAAAACAACTGGTTGATTAAAAAAATTGAATTTTACGATCGCAAAGGGAAATTATTGAAAGTCCTTACCATTCCCCGGCATGAGAAAAAAGGATTGTATTGGCTGGTTCCAGAAATGACCATGGAAAATGTCCAAACCAAACACCGTACCATAATGGAAATGTCCGCGGTTAAATTTGACACGGGTCTGAAAGATGAATATTTTACCGAAAGGTTCCTGATGCGGACCGACTAAATGCGGTATGGTTTCCTACTAATACTTTGCCTGTGTTCCCTCCAAGGTCAATCCGTATTATCGGGACATCTGCAAAATTGGACGGCCTGGGGAATCAACAAGGAATCCGATTACAACCTCGCAAGGGACCGCTTGCGTTTAAATTATTCCCACAATTATCAACGTTATCGGTTCTATTACAGCGGGGAACTTGCTTATGAAGTGCTGGGGAAAGCTTCCCTGACAGCCCTAAACCGTGAATTATATCTGGATGTCTACGGCCGTTCCGTCGATCTGCGGATCGGAAAACAAAAGGTAGTGTGGGGATTGACCGAGGGCTTGTTTTTGAATGATATTATTAACCCGCGGGATAACCGCTATTTTCTGATCCAGGATCTGGATGATATCCGGTTGGGGACTTTCATGGTAAAGTTGAATTGGTTTGTGGGGAATTGGAACCTGGAAAGCTTGTGGATTCCCCGGTTCGAACCGGGCGTTACCCCGCAGGATAAAAACCCGTGGGTGGAGAAAAGGCCGGAATGGTACAATTTTGGTTTTCCCGTTTATTACCGTTTTGGCAAGAAGAATCTCCCGGAAATGGATTTGGCGAACAGTGAATTGGGACTGAGACTAAAAGGGCGGTTTAATGAAACGGATGTCTGGTTCTATGCCTTCAAAGGATTCCAGGGGGAACCGGTTTTCACATTTGTGAAAACCGATTGGTATCCGGATTCGATCCCGGCCGGCGCCGCCGGTTCCCGGGCGGAGGTGGTGGTTAATACTCTTTACAAGCCCCTCACGATGATCGGAATCGACCTGACGAGACCGGTTGGCCTGTTTGTTCTGAAGGGTGAATTCGGATACTTTTTTGATTACGCGTTTAACGGTCGGCCGATCCTCGGTTCGGTAATCGACGATGCCCCGATTTCAATAAACACGAGGATTTATTACACCGATTATTTCCAGGCCATGGGTGGTTTCGATGTAAACGGTCCTTTGGGAATCGGGGTTACGGTCCAGTATATTCAGAAATTATTGTTTGATTACCGGGAGGAGATGCCGGTCAACAGGATGGAACAGTGGCTCTCGGTTTCGTTTAGCGGCTTGTTCCTGGAAGGCGACGGCAACACGGAAGTGTTCGTATTGCATGATTTGAGGAACAAAGCAGGCATGCTGAAATGGGAAAATGGGTTTCGCTTCGGTGCCGGGTTTTTGGTCGGTTTCGGATTGGATTGGTTCTGGGGGAAAGCAGACAATTGGATCGGGCAGTTTGACGCCAATGATAATATTTTTGTGAAGCTGACCTATTCATTTTAGTTGGAGGAGGGTGTGGAGTGAAACGTGAAACGTGATAAACGTTCAGACTGTTTTCCAAATTACCTTGCAACCAATGTCTTAATTCGACATCATTTAATTTGAACACCCAATCCACCTTATAAACACGGTTATAACCACGGTATGGATTTTGATCACCAGCAGTTATTTGACGCCCTAAAGGTAGGTGATTGCTGGTGCCGGATGATTGTCCGGAGGCGCGTGAATTGTTTAAGGCATATAAGATCGTCGGAATAACCAGGCAGAAAGGGATTGAAAGACGATATGGGGACATGGAGTATAAGGAAATAATTGTAATGAATTATTAATAATGAATTAAATGTTTATTAATAAAGTGTCGATCGGTAAAAAACGGTCTCATTTAATCTGCGCGTTAATAATTTTAATAAAAACGGTTGTTACGAATTATCCGGTTCCCCTAAATTGGAAACGTAATAAACACAAATCGTTTCCAAAGATGACTAAAAAAATTGATCCGAAAGAAAAAATCCTTACCCAGGGGTTTGATACAATCATTGAGGAGGGTGTCCGTTTTTTCACGGTGGAGTCCCTCGCAGGCAAATTGGGGATGAGCAAAAAGACAATCTATAAGTTTTTCCCGACCAAGGAAAAACTTATAGAAGAGATTGTTTTATTTTATACGAAGATGGTGGAAAAAAAATTCAAACGCATAATCGCCTCCGATATGGAACCAACCGGAAAATTTATGGCCATTATGGAATTCATTATGAATACCGTCGGTCGGATTTCCATTGAGAAAATGATGGACGTGAAAATGCGCTATCCCGGTGTCTGGAAAAAAATCGAGGATTTCAGGCTGGCACGGCAGGACGATTTCGCGGCAATCCTGATTGAAGCCCAGGAAAAAGGGCTGGCAAGATCCGATATGGATATGAAAAAAGTGGCCACCATTTATATGAATATTGTCAATTCCACCTTTCAACCGGAATTTTTCCTGAAAAACAACCTGGCGCCGAAAGACGCAATACGGATCTTTGTCGATATGATCACCCGCGGACTGTTTACTCCCCGGGGCGTTGCCGCGTGTGAAAGCTACAAACAGTTAGAAAAGTAGGGGGTTTTTATGACTGACGGAATGAAAAATTGGTTTCTGCGACAAGCCCTGGAATCGCCGAAGCGGTCGATTCTGATTGGAATTTTAGGAACCCTTGTCATGGCGGTGGGGTTGCGTTGGTTTGTGATCGATGATGACATGTTGAAAATGCTTCCCGAAGATATCGAATCCCGCATTGCCTGGGATTCCGTGCGCGAAGAATTCGGTAGCACCGAAGTTATTTTCCTGGCTTTCGGCAAGGAAGGAGCGCCCGTATTTAATAAGGAAAATTTAGCGGTTTTATGGGATGTAAGCCGGGCCCTTGAGGACTTGCCGGAGGTGGATGAAATCTTTAGTATTTCGTCCATGGTCCGTATGGATAACGAAGATGGATTTCTTGAAGTCAGCGACCTGCAGCCCGCCCGTGATCTTTCCGACGAGGAAATAGCGGGAATTATTGATTATCTAAATAAAAACCCCAAGATGATGAAACGGGTTGTCAGTCGCAACAATGATTATTTTAGTATCATGGTTCGGCCCTATAACAATGTCGCCACGGATGTTTTCCGGAACCAAGTGGTCAGGGTAGCGGAAGAATTGTTGCCGAACTATGAAGTTCATTTCGGTGGGTCGGCCTATTTAACCGGGACGATTCCGTCCCTGATTCGCAACGATGTGGCCGCCTTGATGCGGGCCGGATTACTGATTATGGTGGTGATTCTGTTAATTAACCTGCGCAGCATTCCGGCCGTGGGAATGGTTATGACCGTCATCATTCTTTCGCTGATATTCATGATGGGTTTCATGGGATGGGTGCTTTTCCTGACCGGTTCGGACCGGTTTTTATTTACTATGCTGAATACTTCCATGCCGATTATTCTGCTGACAATCGCCAATTCGGATGGTGTTCATATTCTGACCAAATTTTTCCGGGAATTCCGAAAAGGAAAGAATGTCCACGATTCCCTGTGGAAAACCATGCATTCCCTGTTGCTACCGGTCTTTTTGACCAGTCTGACGACCATTGCCGCGTTTTTATCTCTGATTTTTGCCCCGATTGAGCAAATGGCTGGTTATGGAATAAGTATGGCCGCGGGTATCGCCTGGGCCTGGTGGTTGTCATCGACCATGTTACCGGGTATGATTCTGCTGAAAAAGTGGGATCTGAATTCCAAGGCGATATCGCATGCCAGTCTGTTTGAGAGAGCAATCGAAAAATTCGGATATATCGTGATTCATCACCCCAAAAAAGTGTTGGTCCTGGGTTCGGTAATTGTGGGGATCGGCGCGATTGGCATTACTCTTCTGAATATCGAAGTAAACATTGTAACCTTTTTCAAACCGGGGACGGAAATTCGGAACAGCATCGAATTTATGGACCGGGAACTGACCGGGACCATGGATTTGGAATTGCGACTGGAAGGAGACATGAAAGACCCCGCCAACCTGAACAGCATGTTGGCGATCGAAGACCACCTGGAGAAAAATCCCGACGTAACCACCACGATCTCAATTGCCGATATAATTAAAAAAATGCACCGCACCGTCATGGATGATGACCCCGCTTTCGAGAACATCCCGGAGAGCAGGGGGAAAGTGAATAATTTATTTACCTTGTATTCGATGTCCGGCGATCCCGACGATTTCAGTTCTCTTGTCGACTACGAATACAAAACCGGGCTCATAACCGCTCTTATGCGTACGGTACCTACCAGCGAAATAGTTCGATTTGTAAAAGATATTAATGATTTTATTGATAAGAATATTGATGGTAATCTTTCCATTACTATTACGGGAATGGTGGTTGTGTTCCGGGATTTTGTTTACCTTATCATTCGTTCATCATTTTTAAGTATCTTTGCCTCCATATTGATCATCACCCTGATCGCCGCCGTGTTTTTCCGTCGTTTTCTGTGGGGAATTCTTGCTGTCATCCCGCTTATATCCGCCGTGATTTTAAATTTCGGCCTGATGGGTCTGTTCGGGGTCGATCTCAGTCATGTGACGGTGATTCTGTCATCTATTATCATTGGCGTGGGGGTTGATTTCGCGATCCATTACATCGCCCAGTTCCGTTATTTTTCCGCCAATGGTACCGCCACGGATGATTTGAGCCGTGAAGTTGTGCATGATGTGGGGTATCCCATTATTCTGGATGCGGCTTCCAACATGGGTTTTGGCGCTTTACTGTTTTCCGCCTTCCTGCCGATCGAGTATATCGGTGGTTTGATGGTCTTTGCCATGATATCAACTTCAGTGGCGACACTGACGTTATTGGCGGCGATGGTTGAACTGATGAAAAAAAGATTAGTCCGGAGTAAGTCATGAAAAAAATATTATTATGCCTCCTGCCGGCTGTAATCCTGGCCCAAAGCGGTTACGATATAGCCAAAAAGATGGATGCCAAAAAGAAACCCCACGACATGCGGGCCGACCTGACGATGGTCCTTACTAATGCCCGGGGACAAACCAGGACCTCGACCATCAGGTCCGTATCGATGGACGGCGGTAAAAAACAGATTATCTGGTTCCTGGCACCCGCGGATGATAAGGGTGTGGCGTTTCTGAAAATCGAACACGAAAATAAAGATGATGAAATGCGACTTTGGTTACCGGAATTCAAAAAAGTGCGTCGTATTTCATCCAAAAAGAAAGGCGATTCCTTTATGGGTTCCGATATGAGTTACGAGGATATGACCAATCGTGAACTGGACGAAAATGATTATCGCCTATTGCGCAGCGAAGAAGTGGAGGGACAGGATTGTTATGTCTTGGAAATCACACCGAAACCGGAAGCGAAATCAACCTACAGTAAACATATCACCTGGGTAACCAAAAAAGATTTGTTACCGATCAGGGAAGAATCGTATGACCGTTCAGGTCGCTTGCTGAAGAAAAAAGAGATCCGGTATACAAATATTAAGGGGTATGATGTCCCCGTGGAGATTTACGTGGAAAATGTTCTGAAACGCCATAACACCCGTCTGACTTTCAAGAAAATAGAATTGGACACCGGTGTGGATGAAAAACTGTTCCAGGAAAAAAACCTGAAACGATTACCACGTTGACCGTGACCGGAATTACTTCGAGCGAAGTATTTTCGTGCCAATAGAAAAGGAAAGGGAAAAATGGACGAAATATATCAGGTAAACGCAATTAATGAGTTGATCGACTACCAGACGGATGCCGTTGTTAGCCGGACGTTGGTTAAAAAAGAGAAAGGAACGGTAACGCTTTTTGCCTTCGATAAGGATCAGGGATTGAGCGAGCACTCCGCCCCCTTTGACGCTCTGGTACAGGTTACGGACGGGGAAGGCGAGATTATTATTTCCGGAAATTCAAATATCGTAAAGGCCGGTGAAATTATTCTGATGCCTGCCAACGAACCGCATGCCGTTAAAGCCGTGACGCCGTTCAAAATGATGCTGATCATGATCCGCGAATAAACCGGTGGAAGAAACGATGTTTACGGATTTCGCTCGCAAAATATTGCGTTGGCTTCCGGTTTTGTTTTTGCCCGCGGTGGTGTTAAGTCAAATCGATTATACGGGGAAATTCAATCCCTATGGTTTATTCCGGATCAGCGATGGCACGGAGATCTCTTTACCCTTCCGACTGCTCCAGGTGGAATTGAATACAAGCAGGGGGAATTGGGATTTCAAGACAAATTTGGCCCTGGAATATCGTTGGTCCAATCGTGAATATGATTTTGATGTCCGGGAGGCCTATTTGGTTTGGTATCCCCGGTTCGGTGAAGTCACAATCGGGAAACAAATATATGCCTGGGGTGCCGCCGATGGGAATAATCCCACGGACAATCTGAACGCCTATGATTATTATTATCTTTTTCTGCCGGGAACAGATCGGAAAATCGGTTCCCTGTCTGCTTCAGCCACTGTCTATTTCGATTCATGGAAAATTGAGGGAGTGGTGATTCCCGAACATCAGAAAGATCGGATGCCGTTTAACGAACCGGATTTCCCGATCGCGCCGCCTTTCCAACCAACCGAAGAGCAAATGGTGAAAGTCGGCAATCCCCTGGAATACGGATTACGGATTCAGAGAACAATCGGCGAAGCCGACTTTTCCTTATCGTACTTTCGGGGACACGATCGCGGTTTTAGTCTGTTGGGATATGACCTTATCGATCCCACGCCCCAAGATTCGACTGTATTCCCGGGATTTATTATGAATAATCATTTTGGTTACCGTGCCACACAAGTGTTGGGAGCCGATATGGTGACGTACCGGGGCGACCTGGGATTCAGGGCGGAAGCGGCTTATTTCAAAACTTCCAATAATTACGATGAATCGTGGACGGCGAAATTTGAAGCCGAAGCGGAATATGTTCAGTACGTGCTGCAACTGGAATACACCACGCCTTTGGATATTCAGGTCAATGCCCAGTTTATCGGGAATACCGTCCTGAAAGCGAAGGGCCGGACCCTGGATTTTACTAATTTTCAACCGGTGGCCCTGACAACGGAGAATTTTATTCCCGGTATGGGCACGCCGTTTGCCATGTTTGCCGATCGGGCGGTTATGGTTACCGCGTCAGCCGATTATTTCGACGGACGACTTGAACTTCGCGCGACGGAATTCATCAACCTGGATGAAACCGGATCGATGTTCGGTTTGGGAACGACCTATTCTCCTCGGGAAAACTGGAACATTCGACTGGATTTGATAAAACTAAACGGTGATGAAAACGATCCCGGGAATGCCTTTACCCGGTTGGAGGATTTTTCACATGTTAACATTGGTTTGGAATATAATTTCTGAATAATGCTTCCTCGTTATATCCGGTATTGATCCCAATAACCGGGGACACCTTATTCATAATATATATTAAATTAACGCCTTGGTAATCAGGTGATGTACACTTCAAAAAAAGTTGGTTTGGTTTTAGGAAGCGGTTCGGCCCGCGGTTGGGCTCACATAGGCGTGATAGAAGCATTGGAGGAAGAGGGCGTTCCCATCGATTATATCGCCGGCGTTAGTATCGGCGCTTTTGTGGGTGCTATTTACGCCACCGGAAAGCTGAACAGTTTAAAGGAATTCGCGCTCCAACTGTCCTGGAAAATGGTCCTCTCATATTTTGATGTGGTTTTCCCGCGATCAGGTTTCCTGGACGGGAAAAAAGTGTATGACTTATTCGCGATGCACACCGATGCTCAGACCTTCGAAGACTTTCGCATTCCCGTTAAAATGGTGGCCACCGACCTTTATACCGGAGAAGAAGTCGTAATTGATTCCGGTAGTATCATTGACGCTGTTCGTGCCAGCATCGCGATTCCCGGTATTCTTACGCCGGTGAGACATGGCAATCAACTGCTGGTGGATGGTGGTTTGGTGAATCCCGTTCCCGTTGACGTGGCGCGGAATATGGGAGCCGATGTGGTTATTGCGGTGAATCTGAATACCGATCTGACCAGGCGACGCAGGTCGAAAAGGAAAGAGCTTAAGTGGTTGGAAGAGTCCTTGTTTAAATCAAAACGACATAAAAATGAGGTAATTGCCAAACTGGCCGATCATCTTTCCAATGCCGAAACATCGGTAAAAAGGAAAATCCGGACCTGGCTGAATAACGATAAATCCGTACCCAATGTTCTGGATATCATCGGGTCGTCCATAAATATCATGGAGGAACGTATTGCCTGTAATAATTTGGCCATTCATCCCCCCGATGTATTGATCAGGCCGCGTTTGGGTGATTTGAAATTGTTCGATTTCGACCACGCCGATCGGGCTATCCGGGAAGGATACCTGCGAACGAAAGAGAAAATGGACGAGATCAAAGCCGTATTAACAGAGCCGGCGGAAGGTAAAGATGTTTTGGTGGGAGCACGAAATTCGTAGAAGTCCCTGCGGGCAAAAGACGAAAATATTTTAACCCGCTGTAATATACCGACACAAAATTCAAAAAACATCCGCCCTGAAGGGCTGAATAAGTGAACATTATCCTATATTTACAGGCACCAACCTGCGGCTGTTAATCCTGATTTTGAATATATCCGATGGCGTCGAAGGGGTTTACCAGGGTGGTAGTGATATTTTTAAGATGAGCGCCGATTCGTTTAAGATAACGGGCATACAGGGCCACGGCCGCGGTTCTGGATTCGGAACCGAAGGCTAACTTGCCGGCGAGAATGCCGTTAACAATCTCATCGGAAATGCTGTTCACCTGTTCACGGTAGGAGGAGATCAAGGCCTGTGCGACTTCGGGATCCTGGGTGTGAATGGCTT
>JAADGP010000140.1 GCA_013152315.1 FCB group bacterium | reverse complement strand
TACTTCCACCTCTACGGGCGAAAAATAAAATTCAACACCATCCAATATTCAATTCGCCGTTACGAATTCGATGCCTGGTTACTGAAACGATCCGGCGTTCCCGTTTACCAACACCAGGTAAAAAACATCGTTCGCCGGGATGGCCATTACATTATTGACGATGCCTTCCGCTGCCGTTACCTGATCGGCGCCGGCGGAACCTATTGCCCGGTTTACCGAACCTTTTTCAAAGTAGTTAACCCGCGGGATAAATTACGGCTGATTACCGCCCTGGAAGCCGAATTCCCTTACGAAATTCACGACAACGAATGCCATTTATGGTTTTTCGAGAATCGGCTGCCCGGCTATTCGTGGTATGTTCCCAAAGGAAACAATCACCTGAATATCGGTATCGGCGGATCTTTTCATAAGCTAAAACAAAACGGCGGCACGATCCGTGACCAGTGGGATTATTTTGTGAATAAACTGCAACGTCTTTCCCTAATAAAAGAAATTCCGACCCAACCGAAAGGTTACAATTACTATCTGCGACAGAAAGTCCGCGTCGGACAAATCGATAACGCTTATATTATCGGCGATGCCGCCGGCCTGGCCACCAAGGACATGGGAGAAGGAATCGGTCCGGCCGTGGAAAGCGGACTGCTGGCCGCCGAATGCATCCTGAGCGGCGCTCCCTATTCCCTGCGATCAATAACAAAATCCAGCATCATTAACATACTACTGGCAAAATACCGTTACCGTTAGCCCCGCACGGCTTACCACTCCCGGCGGATTAGTGCTTATCATTGAACAGCCGCGCCACCTTGTTCGCCGAAGTAACAATTCCCTTAATCATGGCGGAACTGAATCCCTGGTGTTCCATCTCGTTCAACCCGGCAATGGTAATCCCCCGGGGCGTTGTCACATTGTCAATTTCCGCTTCGGGATGCGTCTTCGAATTCAATAACAGGGAAGCGGCCCCTTTCGCCGTTTGAGCGGCGATCTGGATCGCGTCTTCCGCGTGAAAACCGATCTCCGTCCCCCCCTGGGACGCGGCGCGGATCGAACGCAGGAAAAACGCCAGGCCGGAAGCTCCCAACGCCGTGGCCGGTGTCATCAGTTCCTCGCTTATTACCAGCGTGTGACCCACCTTTTCAAACACGGACTTAACTTTAAGCAGTGATTCGGAATATTCCGGATAGCTCGTAAGACAGGTCATCGACTCACCAACGGCAATCGCCGTGTTGGGCATGATTCGCACGACCGGAACTTCCGTTGCCAACCATCCTTTTATTTCCTCAATGGTAACCCCCGTAACCGTTGACACCAAGATTTGCCGGCCGGGGACCAGGCTTTCGGCTATTTCCCGTAAAAGTTCCTCGATCTCACGGGGACCGACGGCAACGATTACCAGGTCGGCCTCCTTCACCGCCGTCACATTATCAGCTTGAATGACAAATCCTTTCTCTCCCAGCGGTGCCAACAGTTCCGTGTTGCGGCGCGTCAATGTAATTTGCGCCGGTAAAAATAAACCGTCCCTTACCAATCCCTTGGCTATCGCCTGGCCGATATTTCCGGCCCCCAAAACAGCAATCCGATTCGGTCTCCAATTTTCTGTTCCACTCATAACGAATAATCCTTGTAGTTATATTCTGTTCATTCTTATGTCCTATTGTCCTATTAAGTCCCCGGCACATAAAGTCCCCGGCACTTTGAAAGTGCCGGGGACTTTAAAGGACTTTAAATCTCAGTTCCTTACTTGCCCTTCTCCGAATACCACAAACTTGGTAGTCGTCAATTCTCTTACGCCCATGGGACCAAACGCGTGGAGTTTGGTTGTGCTGATGCCAATCTCCGCTCCCAGTCCCAATTGGCCGCCGTCGTTAAACCGGGTCGAGGCATTAACCATGATCGCGGAACTGTCCAGACTCTTAATGAAAAGGTCCTGGTTCCCGGGCGTTTCGCTCACGATCGCTTCCGTATGATTACTGCCGTATTTCCGGATATGATCGATCGCCTCCTCGAGACTGTCAACCACCCGCACGGCCAGAATCAGGTCCAGAAATTCCGTGGCGTAATCTTCATCCGTTACCGGCAATACTTTTTCGGAATAGGCGCGGGTTCGTTCGCACCCCCGGACTTCAACCCCTTTTTCATGCAAATCGTTTAACAGCAGGGGCAGCAGCTTCCCCGCTATTGCCTTGTGAATCAATACGGTCTCCACCGCGTTGCACACCCCCGGACGTTGAACTTTCCCGTTAATCACGATATTCCGGGCCTTGGTCAGATCCGCGGAATCATCAATATAAACATGACAATTCCCCTTGTAATGGGCAATTACCGGTACCGTCGCCACACGTTTCACCCGGCGAATCAACCCTTCGCCGCCGCGGGGAATAATAACATCGAGGTATTCATCCATCCGGGCCATTTCATCTACCGTTTCGCGGGACGTGGTGGGAACGATATTAACGGCATCGGTAAGGCCCTGGGATTCCAAGGCTTTCTTAAGCAAACGCACCAGCAATTGATTGGAATGAAACGCTTCCGATCCGCCGCGCAGCAATAACCCGTTGCCGGCATAAAAACAAAGCGCCGTTGCCTCTACCGTTACGTTGGGTCGCGATTCGTAAATCACACCAATCACTCCCAGGGGAATCCGCATTCTTTGCACCTTAAGCCCATTCGGTCGGGTCCGGGTTTCCACGATTTCCCCCACCGGATCAGGTAGCTCAGCCACTTCCCGCAGGCTGTCGGCCATCCCCTTGATCCTGTCCGGCGTAAGCGTTAACCGGTCTATCATTGCCGATGACAATCCCTTCTCTTTCGCGGCCCGTAAATCTTTCTCGTTGGCGACCCTGATCTCATCCGTACTCGTTTCTATCACGGCGGCCATTTCCCTTAAAATCCGTTGTTTGGACTCCGTTGTTAAATTCGGCAACCCGCGACTCACCTGTTTGGTGGCTTTGGCCAGGGCCTCCAGGGATGATTGCTTGGTCATACTTATTTCACCTCCGTAATTACCATATTATTGCGATGGATTACGCCCTTCCGGTAACGAAATCCCAATATTTTTTCGATCTCCGCCGAATGAACACCGGCGATTTTGTTAATTTCCTCGCTGCTGTATTCAACGATTCCCCGGGCAACTTCCGAACCGTCTTCGCGGCAACAACGAATACCATCCCCCCGCTGAAAATGCCCTTTAGCCGTCACCACACCGGATGCCAGAAGGCTGCCTTTTTTTTCAACCAGCGCCCGGGCGGCACCCTCGTCAATAATAATGGCGGCTTTGGGTTTTAACGCGTGGGCGATATACGCCTTCCACGAATTCAACCGGTCTTTATCCGGCGAAATCATGGTGCCCAGGGCTTCGCCCTCCACTAACCGCGGCAAAACATTTTTTATCCGGCTGTTGGCAATAATGGTCGACACTCCATACCGGGCGGCCATCCGGGGAGCTTCCAATTTTGTAATCAAACCGCCACGACCTAATCCTTTATTCCCGTTTTTCCCCCCGGCATATTTCCGGAGGTAATATTTCTGAAATTCCCTTAACCGCGTCACCGTAAGAAAATCGAATTTCCTGGCCTCCGGATTTACTTTCGGATCCTCTTCGGCGATTCCATCAATGTCCGACAGAATAATAAACAAATCGGCATTAACCAGGTTGGTGCAAAGAGCCCCTAAAAAATCGTTGTCGCTGAAACGGATTTCTTCCGTGCTCACCGTGTCGTTTTCATTTATAAGCGGCAGAATCCCATGACTTATCAGGTTTTCCAGCGTGTTGCGGGCGTTGAGATAACGTTGTCGGTTGTTAAGATCGTCATGCGTCAACAGGATTTGCGCTACATGCAGGTCGTGGTTCCGAAAAGCCCGTTGAAAAATGCTCATGAGAATCGGCTGGCCTATGGCCGCCGCCGCCTGTTGATTATCGATGGAGGATCCCGATTCGTTCAGGATATGCCGACCGGCGGCTACCGCACCGCTCACTACCAGGATCACCGATATATCCCTGTCCCTTAAACAGGCAATCTGACCGCAAATCGATTCTATCTGCGCGTGATCCAGTTTTCCGTTCCCGTGACAGAGACTGGAACTGCCGATTTTAACCACCACCCGCTTTGGTTTTTGAAATTCGCGCTTCAATGAAAATCCCGGCTGCTTAATATTCTTTCGCAATTCGTTGGTATGCTTCCCGGAAGGGAACCCCCTGCCTGACCAGGGCATACACCCGTTCGGTGGCCAGGAGGTCGTCCGTCAGGGCTTCTTCACATCTCTCCCGGTTCACTACCAAATGCCGGAACAACAATTCCGCTACCTCGAGGCCGGCCCTGGTAATGTCAAACCCTTTCATTACCGGTTCCTTGGTCAACTGAATATCCCGGTTATAACCGGAAATCAAATTGCTTACCTGGGTCTTTACCTGCGATTCCAGGGCAATGATCACGTGGTACCTGGCCCGCAGCAATTCCAGTACATCGGGATTTTTTTTCTGCGGCATTATGGAACTGCCGGTACAAAACTCATCCGGCAGTTCGAAAAATCCAAACTCGGGCATGCTGAACAATATTAAATCGGAAGCGATCCTGTTCAGGTCCAGCATTACCTGGCTCAGGGCGTGGAGTATCGTGATTTCCAGCTTCCCCCGGCTGTTCTGAACATAAACGGGATTTTCCTGGACCCGCGCGAACCCCAACTCTTTCGCCGTGTATTCCCGGTCGAGCTCCAGGGGCACACCGTAACCGGCGCCCGTACCCAGAGGAGACTGATCGATTAACTCCAACGCCAGGCGCAGCAATTTCCGGTTATCCTCCATGGAATCGATAAAAGCCCGGCCCCACAACGCGATGGAGGACGGCATTGCCTTGCGCATATGCGTATAACCGGGAAATACCGTGGCCCCTTCTTTCTCCGTAAAAGCGGAAATCGACTTTATCAGCGCCTCTACCTGCTTGTCGCATACCGTTAACTGATCTTTGTAAAATAACCGTAAAGCCGTCAACACCTGGTCGTTCCGGGATCGACCGGTATGGATTTTCATCCCCAGTTTGCCCAGTTTTTCGGTCAGGAAACTTTCTATGGCCGTGTGGCAATCTTCCTGTTCCGGTCGGATCGTGAATTTTTCCTGCCGGTGCAATTGGATTATTGTTTCCAGCGCGCCTGTCAGTTTTTCCACTTCCTCCGCAGTCAACAGTCCGATTTTACCCAACATTCGGGCATGGGCGATTGAAGCCCGGCAATCGTAGGGAATCAGGGCCTGGTCCAGAACAACGTCATTTCCAACGGTGAATGATTCCACCACGCTGTTCAGTTCATATCCCTTATCCCAAAGTTTTTTCACAGGTCCAACTCCTTTCGCCAGCCGTAGGGATTCCTTTTCCTCAGCACCATGTGGTGGGCCTTCAAACGAATGGCGTTGATATTGATAAAGCCCTGTGAATCGGTCGCGTCAAACCCGCCTTCCACTTCCATGCTGGAGAGGTCCTGGTTGTACAGGGAGGTTGGGGATTCACGGCCGATTACGGTAACATTTCCTTTAAACAACGCCAAAGTCACCGTCCCGTCGATGGCTTCCTGGCTTTTATTGAACGCGCTCATAATAAAATCCATTTCCGGGGCAAACCAGAACCCGTTGTAAATCAGTTCGGCAAACCGGGGAATCAGCATGTCCCGTAAGTGCATCACTTCCTTATCCATGGCCAGGCCTTCCAGGTCCCGGTGGGCTTCCCAGAGTATGGTGGCGCCCGGTGTTTCGTAAATTCCCCGTGACTTAATACCGATAAACCGGTTTTCCACCATGTCCACCCGGCCGATTCCGTTAATACTGCCCTGCTCATTCACATAGAGAAACAACTCGAGCGGATCGGTTATGACGGTGCCGTCCTTTTCATTCACCACTTTCACCGGATTGCCGTTCTTAAAATGTATTTCCAGGACTGTTTCTTCGTCCGGCGCTTCCTTGAGAGCTTTGGTCAGGCTGAATATTTCTTCTCCGGGACGGAAGGACGGATCTTCAAGAATACCGGCCTCATGGCTGATATGCATCAGGTTTTCATCTTCACTGTACGGATGTGCCGTGGAAGCCGTCACCGGGATGTTCCATTCCTTCGCGTAGTTTATGAGATCGCTGCGTCCTTTGAATTGTTCTAAGAATTCCGGGTCTTTCCAGGGCGATATCACTTTTATATCGGGATCTAACGCATAATACGTCAACTCGAACCGAACCTGGTCATTCCCCTTTCCGGTGGCGCCGTGGGATACGTACTCCGCTCCTTCCTTGGCCGCGATTTTTATCTGGGCCTTGGACAACAACGGCCGTGCCAGGGACGTCCCCAGCAAATAACGGCCCTCGTAAAGAGCATTCCCGCGCAGAGCCGGAAAAATATAATCGGTCACAAATTCCCGCCGGAGGTCTTCCACGTAGACCTTCGAAGCCCCCGTGGCGTAGGCCTTCTTTTCAACTTCCGCAAAATCTTCCTTTTGTCCCACATTCCCGACAAAACAGATGACTTCAAATCCCTTGTTCACTAACCACTTTAAAATAACCGAAGTGTCCAACCCGCCGCTGTAGGCCAGCACTACTTTCTTTTTCCCCATTTCAAATTCCTTTCTCAGATAGTATGTTTTTCTCATCAAATTCCAATGCGTCCGTAAAACAGGTCCGGGTACCCTTATGACATGCCGCTCCTACCTGTTCCACCTCGATCAACAAGGTATCCCGATCACAATCCAGGGCGATTGTCTTCACGTTTTGCCGGTGTCCGCTGGTTTCACCCTTGCGCCATAATTCCTGGCGGCTTCGCGACCAGAAACAGGTGCGGCCTTCAACCAATGTAAGGGCCAGACTTTCCGGGCTCATGTAGGCCAACATGAGCACCTGTTTATTTTCCACATCCTGAATAATTGCCGGCAATAAACCGTTTTTATCCAGTTTCAGGTTTAATCCGTCCACATATTTTTTCGCATCCTCAAAATTCATGCTTTTACTCCTGTTAATCTTACGGGAATCCCCTGTTCATGCAAATAAGTCTTCACCTGCGCGATGGTAAATGTCTTGCGATGGAAAACCGAGGCGGCCAGTACCGCGTCGGCTTTTCCTTCCAACAACGCGTCTTTAAAATGCACCAGCTTGCCGATCCCGCCGGAAGCGATTACCGGCACGTTTACGGCTGTGCTTATTTTCCTGGTAATTTCCAGGTCGACACCGGCCTGGGTTCCATCGGCGTCCATGCTGGTCAGCAAAATTTCTCCGGCTCCCAAATTCACGGCTTCCACCGCCCACGGCAGAGCTTTTCGGGCGGTTTTTTTCCGACCGCCGTGGGAATACACCCACCAGGTATCCCCATCCCTTTTCACGTCCATCGCCAAAACAATGCACTGCGCGCCGAACCGTTTCGCGCCTTCCGTTAACAATTCCGGTTGCGCCAGCGCGGCGGTGTTGATCGACACCTTATCGGCGCCGGCCCGTAAAATCCGGTCAATGTCATCCACCGTTTTTACCCCGCCTCCAATCGTGAACGGAATGAACACCTCTTTGGCCACCCGGCTTACCAGTTCCACCACATGCGGCCGCGACTCGACACTGGCGGTGATATCCAGAAAAACCAATTCATCGGCGCCGGCGTCCGAATAGCGGGCCGCCAATTCCACCGGATCGCCCTCCCGGACCAAATTCACAAAATTCACGCCCTTCACCACCTGGCCGTCCATGACGTCAAGACAGGGAATAATTCTCCGGGTTAACATTGTTTCAAATCCTCAATGGTTATTTTACCTTCATAAAAAGCCTTCCCCACGATTACGCCCGTCACCCCCAGGGAAGCGTATTCCCGCACTTTGCGGATGTCGTCCATTCCGCTGATTCCGCCGGAAGCAACAACCGGCAAGGCCGATTGCCGGGCGATGCGCTCCAGTTCTTCCCAATTCGGACCAGCAAGGGTTCCGTCCCGGGCGATGTCGGTGTAAATCACCCGCAGGAAGCCCTGTCGCTCCGCTTTCTTCACCAGCTCCACCGCCGCGACCGTCGTCGTCGTATTCCATCCGTGAATCGCCACCTTGCCTTCTTTGGCATCGATACCGGCAATGAATTTTTGCGGAAAGGAAGCGGACCAATCTTCAAGTTCCGCGTCCGTGGCGTTCACTAAAAGCGATCCCAGGATTAACGCCTCCACGCCGCTGTCGAGCGCCCGGATAAAATGCTCTTTTCCCCGCAAACCGCCTCCCAACTCAATCTTTATCCCGGTTTTGGCAATGGCTTCCACCGTTTCCAGGTTTTCCGGCTGTCCGGTGCGCGCTCCGTCCAAATCCACTACGTGCAACCAGTCCAATCCCGCGTCCAAAAACGCTTTCGCCAGTTCCACCGGGTCCCGCTGATACACAGTCTTTTGTTGGTAATCACCCCGCAACAAACGCACACATTGTCCATCGATTAAATCGATGGCCGGAATAATTCTAAAGGACTCCATCGGCAAACCTCCGCAATATATCCAATCCGAATTTCTGGGATTTTTCCGGGTGAAACTGAAGTCCGATCACATTACCGGATTGTACCGCCGAAGCGAACCGGGAACCGTAGGTCGTTTCCGCCAGGATCGCTTTGGCCTCCTCCGGCTGACAGGCGTAGGAATGCACAAAATACGCGTACCCTTTTGCGGGTATCAGGTCATTGGCATACCGCGGGTTTACCGTGTTCCAGCCGATATGGATGGAGCGCGGCGCGTTTTCCAGTCGCACGACGTGACCGGCAATCAGATCCAGGCCGGGGGTCAGTCCGTTCTCTTCGCTATCGCTCATTAACAATTGCATTCCCAGGCAAATTCCCATCAGCGGAAGATCCTTCCCGGCCCATTCCCGCAGATACGCCGCCAGACCGGTTCTGTTTAAGCGCTCCATGGCCGGGGGAAACGCCCCTACTCCCGGAAGAATCAGAGCCTGGCAGCGGGACAATTCCCGCGGGTCGCGCGACAAAAGACTGTCTATTCCCAAAAAGGTGAGGGCGTTCCGCAGACTGCCGATATTGCCCATTCCGTAATCGATTATCCCGATCATAAGCTGCCCTTCGTGGAAGCCACGCCTCCCTCTCTGGGGATTAACGCTCTCCGCAGAGCCAATCCCAGGCCTTTAAACATTCCTTCGATCATGTGGTGATCGTTGGTACCCACCAGCCCGTGCATATGCAGCGTTATGCGCGCTTCGGTGGCAAAGGAACGGAAAAAATGTTCGGTCATGTAGGTCTCATAATCCCCGACCCTTTCGACTTTAAAATCAGCGTCAAAAACACAATACGGCCGGTTGCAGATATCCACCACGACCCGGCAAAGCGCCTCATCCATCGGGACAAAAGCATAGGCAATCCGCTCAATTGCACCGCACCCGGCGGTCGCTTTTTTAAAAGCCTGTCCCAGGGTGATGGCCACATCCTCCACCGTGTGATGGGTGTCCACCTCCAAATCCCCTTTGCAATGCAAAGTCAAATCCCAACCGCCCCAAAACGCCAGGGACGTCAGCATGTGATCGAAAAAGCCGATACCGGTACGTACCTGAATCTTTCGTTTACCGGCCAATTCCAAAGAGAGACTTACGTCGGTCTCTCCGGTTTTTCTTTCTACCGTAATCATTGCTTACACCTGCTCCTTTAAAAAATCCGTTACCTTTTGATAGTACAAATCGAATCCTTCCAACCCCGTTAAATCCCCTACCAGACAAAAATCCATGTCATGGCCCGTTACCCGACGATAATTTTTCACCAGTTCCAGGTCATCGCGGGTATCTCCCACATACACCGGCTTAGCGGCGCCGAGCTTTTCGACGATACGAATCAGCTTGGTTGGATTGGGTTTATCCAGGCCGGGGGTGTCGGACCAGGCCACCAGGGGATCGGGAAGCGACCAACCCAGGCGCTCAAATCCCAACTCCAATTCCGCTTTCGCGCGGCCGGTTACAATGCCGGCTTTGTTTAAAAGGGGTTTGATCTGTTCCGGTGTCACCAGGGGGCTTTCCGTCAGCCAATAACCCGGCACAATTATATTTTCCGGATCGAACCCATACAGTTTCCGGCAGGCGGTTGTGCCTCCGTAGGCTTCCATTGTCAACCGCGTGAGCCGTTCCAGGTATTCGGCATCAAAATCCGGCGCCAGCTCCGCCAGAGCTTCCAGACCGCCACCCAACTTGTTGAGTCTATTAAGGTAATCTTCAAATTCCGTATCGGGGAAAAAATCAATCCAGCAGGCGCCGGCGGCAGCCACGTACCAGTCGTTATTGAATCCCGGTATGGTTTTCAAAAGGCTGACTTTGTCCAGCGTAAACGAATTTCTCCCGGTTGCGTAAGTCACGGCTTCCACCGCCGCGGCAACGAAAGATCCGCTGGTGTCCAGCAAAACCCCATCCATGTCAAAAATAAAAGCGTCGTATTTCACAGCATTTCCTCTATGGCCCAGCATAAGATATCGTTTTCTTCCGGCGTGCCGACGGTAATACGAACCATATTCTCACAACCGGGATAGCCCGATACGTCGCGGACCAAAATCCCGCGGGAAAGCAGAAAATCAAATGTTTTTTCAGGCCCGAAAGGGGTCTCGAGCAGGAAAAAATTCGAATGGGAAGGCCAGGCCGTTATTCCCGGTAAGTCGTTCAACCGGGCAATCAAACGGTCCCGTTCTTTCCTGATTTGACCGGCCCGCGTTTGCACCCACTCCGCGTGGTCCAGGAGGATTTCCGCGGTCAACAGCGATGGAATATCCATATTAAAAGGCAACAATCCCTTTTGTACTTCCGGCGCCAAATCGGCGGCCATGACGGCGTACCCCATCCGAAATCCGGCCAGGGCAAACGCCTTTGAAAAGGTCCTGGTAATAACCAGGTTCGGATGATTTTCCAGGAGGGACAAAGCCGTTACCCCGGAAAAGTCCACGTACGCCTCATCCACAACGATCACACCGTCCGCTCCGGCCGCCATTTTATCGATAAGCTCCAAAGGCAACAACGTTCCCGTGGGGGTGTTGGGATTGGGAATGATTGTCAGCTTTGCCCGCTGACTCTTTCGTAACAAATCTTCCTCATCGACACGAAATTCCTTATCCAGGACACTTTCCGTAATCACCGCCGAGCGTTGTTCGCCCAGCATCCGATACACGGCAAACGTCGGCGCCAGAATGCACACCTCGTCCCCCGGCCGCAGAATTACCGTCGCCAGCGCCTGCAGGACCTCGTTCGAACCTTTCCCAACCACAATCTGCTGCGGAGAAACATCAATCAATTCGCTCAGTTTCTTTTTCAGGCGATTGGGAATCAGATCCGGATAGCGATTCCAGGGTGTTTCCAGTAACCGTTTCAGCACCTTTTGCTTGAAATCGATGGGCCAGTCCCACGGACTTTCGTTCTGGTTCAGCTTGATCTGATGTCCCGGGGATTTGACCCGGTAAGCGGGCTGCGCCAGCACCTCCGGTTTAATCCAGTCTTTCAGCTTTTTTTCAGCCATTTTTCCTCCGCACCGCGATGGATCCGGCATGGCCGGACAAACCCTCCGTTTCGGCCATTTCCCTTACCTTTTCTCCGCTGTTCCGCAAAACCTGTTGATCAACCCTGATCACGGAGTAAGGAACCATGAAATCCAGAACGGACAACGGTCCCTGGATACGCGCTTTCCCGGACGTCGGAAGGGTGTGATTCGGCCCGGCCCAGTAATCGCCCCAGGCAATCGGTGAATCGGCCCCCACAAAAATCGCTCCGGCCGTCAGTTTGTCAATCCAGGGCTCGGGCTTTTTCACCATCAGGGCCAAATGTTCGGGAGCAATCGAATTCGCGATCCGGACGCATTCCTCTATTGATCCGGCGATAAAAGTAAAACCTTGTTTTTCAAGCGCCTGTTCGGCAGTGGAACGCGTGGACAAATCCGCGATCTGAACCGACAACTGCTTGTTCACTTTCTCCGCCAGGTCCTCACTGTCTGTCAGCAGCACCGGAAACGCCTGGGGGTCGTGCTCGGCCTGGGACAGGAGTTCGGCGGCGGCCCGGCGCGGATCCGTTTCGCCGTCGGCGATCACAACCAATTCCGTGGGCCCCGCGACCATGTCGATCCCGACATAGTCGGAAACCACCTGTTTCGCCTGTGCGACATACTTATTTCCCGGACCGGTGATTTTATAAACCGCCGGGATGCTTTCCGTGCCATAGGTAAGGGCTCCTATCGCCTGGACCCCGCCGACCCGGTAAACTTCCGTAACGCCCAGCAAAAAACAGGTCCCCAATATTTCGTTCGACGGCCAGCCCTCTTGCCCCGGTGGCGAACACACAACAATCTCCGGCACACCCGCAACCTGGGCCGGGATTACGTTCATAAGCACCGTAGAGAACAATGGGAACCGCCCGCCGGGAACATATACGCCCACGCTCGCCCGCCAGCGGAAGGCGGTCTCGGTTCCGTCCGGCTGTGTAAGAGAATAACCGGCCGGTTTTTGCAATTCGTGAAACCGGCGGATGTTTTCGCCGGCCTCTTTTATGGATTTTTTTAACGAAACCGGCAAAACTTCGGCCGCCTTTTCCAGTCGCCTGACGGGGACATGCAGCTCGCCGATCGACACCCGATCGAATTTTTCGGTGAAATTCCGGACGGCTTCATCGCCTTCTTTCCTGACGCGCGACAATATCTGCTGTACCACAAGTAAATCGTCGCCCAAATCGTCCCGGATTTGCCGCAACCGATTGGTCAATAAATCCCTGTCACGGATTATTTTCAGCATCAGGGAATAACCTTATTTAAAGGATATTCGATAATATCGGTTGCCCCGGCCTTCACCAAAGCGGGAATGATATCCCGGACGATCTTTTCCTCCACAATTACTTCCAGAGCGGCGCCGGAACCGTTGTAGAGCTGGCTGATCGTGGGCGTTTTCATCGCCGGCAGAATATCCAATACCTTCGGCAAGGATTCGTCGGTGACATTCATTTTCAGGCCCACCCGGGAAGCGGCATAAATGCTGCTTTGCAACAGACGCGCGATGTTATCGATTTTTTGTCTTTTCCAGGGATCCTCGTACGCTTCCTTGTTGGCGATAAGGCGCGTGGACGATTCCAATATCGTGTCCACAATGCGCAGCTTGTTCGCCCGCAGGGAGGTGCCCGTTTCGGTAACCTCAACGATAGCGTCCACCAGCAACCCGGGTTTGACTTCGGTGGCGCCCCAGGAAAATTCCACTTCGGCCTTAACTCCTTTTTCCTTTAAATAATTCCGGGTGATATTCACAACTTCCGTGCTGATCCGTTTTCCTTCCAGGTCCCGGACATCCTGAATATCGGAGTCCTCCGGCACGGCCAGCACCCAGCGAACCGGCCGCATATAGGATTTGGCATACACCAGTTCACAAATATCCACCACATCGGAATCGTTTTCCACAATCCAGTCCAAACCGGTAAGACCGGCGTCGAAAATGCCCTGTTCCACGTACAGCGACATTTCCTGCGCCCGGATCAACAAGGCTTCGATTTCGGGATCATCACAATAGGGTTTGTAAGCCCGGCTGGATACGGTGAATCGCCAACCCGCCCGTTTCAACAACTGAAAAGTGGCTTCCTGCAACGATCCTTTCGGTAATCCCAGTTTTAATTTGTTCTTCATGAAATTCCTTTCATAATAAAAAAGCTCCCAGGAGATCATGGGAGCTTGGTTTTAATTTTTTGTCTTCCGAAAACTAAATAGCGCCGACCGACCTCCTGCTGGTACGAAGGGTACGCGGGTTGTGATGGTGTCGGCGATTGTACTTCATTTCGGCGGGGAATATAGAGAGAGTTTTATTCCCGAAGCAAGATACTTTTGCCAGCCGGTTGATTTTGTTTCCCCGGGGAAACTTTAGCCCGGTTGCAGAGAACTTGTGTGGCTTGCTAATTTAATTTTTTCGGTTTATACTAATAAAAGTAGTTGGGTTGATACTTTTACATTTGAGTTAATTATTATGGATGTTCTAATCAAACAGAAAAAATTATAATGACCGATTTTCGATACATATTTTATACGGTAGTTATTATAGGAATATTGTTTCTGGTGAGTTGTCAGGAAACACCGGATGATGAAAAAGACAATCCCAATCATCAGGAACAAATTCCCTGGCCGTCGTTGGCAGACAGCCCCTGGCCAATGCATCATGGAAACCCCCACCGGTCGAGCGGAAGTCATCGCCGCACCGGATGGCACGATTCGGTGGATCTATGAAACCCGGGGTAAAATTCAAAGTTCACCGGTAATCGGTGAGGACGGCACCCTCTATTTCGTGACCTCCTATGACCAGTCTGACACGAATCACACCTCACTATATTTGAATGCTTTATCATCGATGGGAAACTTACTTTGGCATTACCAGTTGCTGGAAGATCTCAATGCCTGGTCCGTAGCGTATGGTGATATGTCACCACTCGTAGGGACAAATGGTGTGATTTATGTCGGTACGGCGGAGGGAATATTTTATGCGATTGATACTACCGGTACCCTGATATGGAAGTACCGGGTTCAAGCGTCGGTTTATAATGAGACGGCCGCGATGGATTTGGATCAGAATCTATACTTCACCGCAGCAGATGGTTATTTGTACTCCATCGGTAAAGATGGCGA
>JAADGP010000102.1:12729-14305 GCA_013152315.1 FCB group bacterium | reverse complement strand
CATGGAAAAAAGGGTGTATTTCGGAGGATTGCGATAGAAGAATTTCTTTGATGGTTCGGCTTAGAAATTTTTTAAGATCGCGCTGGAAATCGGAAAGAGTAAAAGAACCTTCCGGAATCCAAACAATATAGTGAAGATGATCGGGCATGATAACATAGGAATAATACCGGATATTTTTTGATCGGCGGTAATACTCCCAGGTACTATAGACCGCATAAATTGCGTCTTTGAAACAAAAAACGGGAAGCCAGAAACGAACGGTATTGGTCATAAAGTAAATACAACCAGCATCTTTAACCCAATCCCGAATCATATATTCTTACCCCAAATAAAAAAATAATACAAAATAAATTTAACGTTCCTCTGGTTTAACTCTGTAAAAATAAGAATAAAAGCAATGATCCTGCAGTCCGCCCAAGCGGACCGACCTTGCAGGAAAATGGTTTTATTTGCATGCAGACTGCGGGATCGTTATTGGAAATAATATAACCGAAAATCATATTTCAATTTTTAATAAAGGCTTCAATTATACCAACTTCAAACTATTATCTATGGTGATAAATGTACGATCCTGCAGTCCGCCTAAGCGGACCGACCTTGCAGCGGGATGGGTTTTATTTGTATGTGGACTGAGGGGTCGTTGGTGGGAATGTTGGGAAAACTGGGAAATCTGTCAGGGTTAGTTGCTAGTTCCCGGAGTTCATGGTCAGGAGACCATGAACGATCGGATAGGGAGACCATGAACGATCGGATGGGGAGTTAATTAAAATATATGATCCTGCGGAATCATTATTGGGAGTGAGGCAACCGAAAATCATATTTCAGCTTCAATTGTACCGACTTCAATATTATTATCTACGAATTTTCACGGTAACAACCACCCCTAATTATTGTTGGTACAATTTATCATTAATAATTCCTTGCATTTCCACAGTGGCATCCCTGTGGTTTTCCATGCCGTTTAATTAACAAGTCCCCAAACCGGGACCTATCGGGGCGCGGCGCGGATTTAGCTTATCGGGGTGTAGTGTTTAACGGTGATTTTGGTGGGATTTGTAGTGAAAGACACCCGTACCGGGTAGGGGTGAGAATAAAGACTCCGAATGATTTCACCATTAATATATATCGTAATGCCATCGGAATGGTTCAATAGAAATTCCAGGTTTTTTTCGAAGGAATATGTTTTCTGGTCGCCGGCCGGAAGGGAAACCGGTGTTGAAGGCAGTGTGTCCTGGGTGACACGGTAGCCAATCGGATTCGTACAGACAATCTTCACGGAAAACGGGGCGGACACGTCCAATATTTCATCGCGGGAGCTGAACACGACAAAGTCGGAACGAATTTGGTCTTCCGTTACGATTTCCACACCGTTTGTCAGGAATTGCGCCGCCGGCGTGGTGGTGTTGTTGTTTTCAACGAAAATTTTACGGATAATAATCAACGCGAATATCCAGACAACCAGCAACACGGCGCTCTTTGCCAGGTTGGAGCGGAGTTTTTTCGGTGAGCGGGGAATAAGCGGTTTTTCTTCGCTGATCGGCGCGGGTGTTTCCGAAATGTCCGGCGGTGTTTCCGG
>JAADGP010000102.1:0-12637 GCA_013152315.1 FCB group bacterium | reverse complement strand
AGGAAAAGCCGTATATACGGGAGCGGTAAGACATCGAATTGACCATTCTCGATGGCCGCGAGAAATTTTTGGTTAATCTTTGTCCGGTTTTGAATTTCCGCCAATTCTATATTCTGGCGTTCCCGGAGATTTTTCAGTTCTGTGTAAAATGGTTCCATTCTCAGTATTATAAGTCATTAAAGTTAACCGAAGGAACGACTTGAGAACAATAAATTAAATTGTAAAGTTTCCCCGGGTTTTTACGGAATCGTGCCACCCGCGGATATGTCGTAACCGGAGGCTATCCGGTGCGCCCGGCGCGTTGTTTCCGGGAGACGATAGCGGGTCAGGCACCGGCAGACGATTTTTACCGCGGTTTCCAAACTGATCTTATGACCGATCGAAATATATATAGGTTTTACGCCGACCCGCGATCTTAACACAGCTCCGATTATTTCATTCTCATGGGTGAGAGGGACCCAGGCTCCCTTTTTGTCCGGCACAGCTTCGTGACTGCCAATTAACCGCGTTTTGGCAACCCCGATGGTCGGAAGGCCGGTTATCAGACCAATATGGCTGGCAAGGCCGAAACGCCGGGGATGGGCAATGCCGTGGCCGTCACAAAGCAACAGGTCCGGCCGGAGCGCGAGTTTTTGTAATGCTTCCAGGATTACCGGTGTCTCCCGGAAAGAGAGCAAGCCCGGAAGGTAGGGGAAAGTAATTGTTTGGCGGGCGACGGAATAATCTACCAGGTCGAGTTCCGGTAACCGGAGCACCGCAATTGCGGCCTGGGCAATGTTTTCCCGCCGCGGGAAGCCCACATCAATTCCGGCGACAAGTCGAATTTGAAGGAAACGGTCTTCGCGAATTACCCGTCGGCGCAGGGTTTCCTGTATTTGACGCGCTTTTTCCGGTGTGATCTTTGCGGGGAAAGGAAGGTTGCTTGCTGAAAACACATTTTTCATTACGACCATGACGGCAGCGGAAGGAAATTATCTTTTCATGATCTTCTTATATCGCTGGTAGAATTCCGATAAAGGGAATCCCACCACATTGTAAAAACAACCGTGTATTTCTTTCACGCAAACGGAAAACCAGTCCTGGATGCCGTAACTGCCTGCCTTGTCGAAGGGGGCATAATTTTGGATATAATACCATATTTCTTCGGAAGAGATTGTCCGGAAGATCACTTCCGTGGTTACGGAAAAGGTATTGTCGATCCGCTTCGCGAGCCACTGCAGGGAAACGCCGGTTATGACCCGGTGGCTGCGTCCGGATAATAGGGACAGCATCTCAAAACTTTCCTGCTCATTTGCCGGTTTTCCCAGGATTTTATCTTCCACCACCACGATTGTATCGGCGCCGACAACCAGGCGGCCGGGATATTCCCGGGCGACGGAATACGCTTTTTCCCGGGCGTAATGTTCGGCGAATTCTTTCGGCGGCAGCGAAATGGAAAAGTCTTCCTCAATCGTACTGGGAATCACCTGGAATTCAAGATCGATTTGTTTCAGCAAGGCCGTCCGACGGGGCGAACCGGAAGCAAGGATAAGGGGATGATCTGTCATGGGTCTATATTAGAAAAGATTTGGAAAAATAATGGAGGAAAAGTGCCTTGGCCGGACGGGACACTTCCGAAAATCACCGAAATTTGGCCAATCGACCAATCGTTGAGACGGTTTGTTCATCATTACTGGCTTTTAAACGGTACAGGTAAACGCCATTGGCGATTTGATCCCCGAAGGCGTCCCGACCATCCCAATTAATGGTATGGTACCCGGTATTATAAAGGCGTTTTCCGAGAGAATGAATTTTCCTGCCCCCCAGGGTGAAAATATCGACCGACACTTCCGCCGGTGTGGTGATTTCAAAGGTGAATTGAGTGTCGGATTGAAAAGGGTTGGGATAATTCAGTACGTGAAACAGCTTCAAGGCTGTATTGCTGATTTTCTGCAATTGGATTTCCGCCGTGGACGGATTATTGGCATTATCCCACGCTTTGATGGAAAGGTTTATTTCGGTTGTGTTATCATCCAGCTCCAATTCAATGGTTCCGGTGGTAACGCTGTTGAGATCATAAATAAACAGGTTGGTTACATCTTTTGATTGGTCCAGTTTCAAATCCGTTAATTCGATTTCGTGGCCTACTTCGCGGGTCAAATTGATTCCCAGGGGATCGGATAAACGGACAATAAGGGATTCGTCGCGGCGTAGGTGATCCCCATTTTGCAACACGCGCCCGTCGTTGGCAATGAACGTTATGATCGGTCCCTGGTTATCGGGTACCGGCGAACCGCCGGTTAAATAAACGGGTCCCAGGGTTCCCAGGGCTTCCCGAATGGGAGTCGTATTGGAGATGAGATAAACATTAATCCTACCGGGGTTTTCCGAGTAGGTGATATCTTTTGGCACACGGAGTTTTCCGGAAAACATTTCGCTGTTAAACGAGAACTGGCCCCGGAAAAGGGTGGCGCCGGGGAGGGTATAGCTAAGATATTGGATAGTGGAGAGAAAATTGTACTCGCGGGTAATGGACCGGTTGGCATCTTTCAGGATAATGAATCCGGTCCCTCCGGTGGGAGAGAGTTCCTGTCGCCCGGTAAAGCGGGCGGTATCCAGGGTGCGCAAGGTGTCGGGATTTAAGGAAGTAATGGAAATCTTGTTATGGGGAATCGTGATCGGCATTGCGGGATCACCGAAAAGATGGAATAATTCGCCGCTTCTGTCTCCGGCTTTCGTGGATTGCAATACGTCACCAACGGCCTTATCGGTTACCGATCGGTTCGGAAATAAAGCTTTAAAAATCTGTTCTTCGTAATATTGATTGCTGGAAACGGAAATGGGTCGGGAGGTGGTCATAATAGCCGCGGCGCCGTTCATGGGTTGACGAATTAATTCTTCGGCAAAAGATTCGTTTTCGAGATCATCAAAATGTCCCCAGGAGCAGGTGCCGGCGATCCAGATCGGCAACTTCATGCCGGTTTCGATTGATTGCAGGTCGCGGGACTGAACCAGGAGTCTTTCTTGGGCCCATTGATTGGCGCTGCCGTGACCGATATAGTTTATGATTGCCGTGCCTTCCCGGATATAATCGAATAGCGCTTCCGTGGCGTCCGGTTTGACTACCCCGTAAAAGGAGGCGTCACTGATTTCCGGAAATTCCATCATGTACAATTTTTGTACTTCCACGGCCGGGGAAACCAGCCGGGCGATAATTTCGGAATTGCGGGTGTGGCTTTTGCCGGTGCTTATTTCGGATATTTTTTTTTCAGGACGGGCGGCGTCGTCCGCCACGAGGGTTATGCGTTGCCGCCAAATACCAAGTTCGGGCTTGGTTTCAAAAGCGATAATTTTTTCTACAAACGATTCAACTTCGCCAATCGATCGGGCCGGATAACGCCCCAGGGCGATTTCAGGGATTTTCCCGTGAATGGTTGCCAGGCGGTCATCGGTAGCATGGGAATAGGAATAACCCACCTCGATGGTAGGAACCTTGATCCGGGACATGCCGGTAATGTTGCGATAATCGTAATCCGCGTCACCCAGAAGCAGGAGATATTGCGGTTTGGGGTCGGGCCAGTTTTCCTGGGTCCATTGGAGGAAAGAACGTATGGCGACCGGGTCGGGATTCCCGCCGGAAAATTCACGATAAACCTGTTCCAGGGGAATATAAAGCGAACTCCCGCGGTGTTTGACCAATGGTTGGGCCGCGGCGGCAAACTCTTCGGGTCCCAGAATTAAATGGGTAGCGGATTGATGCTGGTTACGATAGTGGTCAAAGGTGATTGTTCCTCGAAAACTCAGATCCGTGATGGGAGGTATTGAAGATGGAGAAAATACGGCAAAGTGGGCCGTTGTGTCGTTGGGAAGATTGGTGGAAAAGACGAAATAATTTCCTTCCTTGTCCAGGGGTTTGGCAACCGGAGCGACCGGATTGGTAATATCCCAAACCGTGGGAGTAGTTGTTGCCATGATTGAGAATTTCACCGGGCTGCCATGTATCGGCGCGTAAAATTCAAACGGTTCGCCGTCAAACTCGAGTGACCGACCGTAATTAATGGTGAAATAATCAAAAAAGGGCTGTGAATACTCATTGGTGGATTGATTTTTTAATATGAAAGTATTCATACCGTCGGAAATTTGACTCCCCGGCATTTGCGCGGAGAAAGATTTCCGGCCTTCCCCCGTCCAGATTATGGTTGCCAGTTCCGGGCCGGTGTATGATTGGTAATAAAGGGTGATTTTATGATTCGGATACCGATATACTTCAGAATTGGAGGAGGCGCCCAGCAATGAACCGTTCAGGTTGACTTCGATGGTGGGTTGTGGGGACTTTAAGGGTACAAAGATTGTCCGCGTGGCGCCCCGGCCGATCGGAGAATCGACCCATATCAAGCCGGATTTGTACGGATTAATCAGGTCCGTTTCAACGTGTTCATAGGCGATTCCGTAAGCAAGGGTAGTTGGATTCGGGACCGATTCCCGTTCCGGCGAAACACGTTTTCCCCGAAGGGTTTCATCGTCGGGAATTAACAACCAGTACACATTTTTCGTAAAGTAAAGGTTTTGATGAAATTCCACGGTCGTTCCCTTATTATCAAATCCCGCCGCGCCCCGGCCGTAGAAGAGCAGTTGATCTTCGGCATCGAGGCGTCCGTCGTCTTCGCCGTTAATGAGGAAGGATACTTCGGTCAGATTGGGGGGGATGGGCTCGTACAGGTTCTGATTGCTGACGGAGGCATAGCGCTCCAGGTAGGCGCGGGTTCGGTCGCGCCCCAGGTTGCTGCCGGTAAACAGCATGAAGCTTCGGGGGTCCCGCTCCGCGGCGAGTGGCGCGGAGGCGATTAAGGCGGCTCCCGAAATGGTGTACATTCCGTCCTTATCCACCTGGAACCTGATCCAATTTCCGGTGGGCGGTTTCGTTTCGGCGATTTTCTTTCGGGCCGGGATTCGAAACCAGTTTTGGGCGACATTCCAGTTAAGAATGCGATCCGATAGAAAACGGGACTGGGATTGGGAAGCTTTTTTCAGGCCGCGACCAGGGGACGTATCAAAAGTAACCGTGATAATAATCTGCCGGTAATATTCGTTATTTCCGGCATAGGGGGAGATTTTGAGGGTGCCGACGTTCAGTCCCCTGAGGACTTGTTTTTGAACCCAGGACGTGCCGTCGACTTTAATTTCATTGAGATCACCGGGACCCGGTTTTTTCGTTTCATAGCGCGAAGTTAAGCGGGGGAAATTATCGCCGGGAAAGCCGATTAGAACATGGATTGGTTTCACGTCGTCAGGCGACAGCGCGTCCACGGTAACCTGGAATTTTAATTCCGTTGTGCTGCTGGACAAAACCCGGACCGTTGAACCGGCCCACAGGAAGGAGCCTGTCAATCCCAATAGAAATAATAAATGTATTTTCATCAGGTGCGGAATATAGCCAAACTTTCTGGTAAGGGACCGGTATTGAAATTGAATATGTAGAGCATAGGTTCTTAACTTAAACAATTAAATTTCGTACGAAAAAGTAGATTTCATGTTCCTGGTAAAATTTATTCATACCGAAAGCGAGGATACCCATGTTTGATTTGGAAATGATTAAGACGGTTTATGCCCGGATGGGAGCGAAGATAACTACGGCTCAGGAATTGTTGAATCGACCCCTGACCCTGGCTGAGAAA
Source organism: FCB group bacterium (assembly GCA_013152315.1). Taxonomy (GTDB): domain Bacteria; phylum Fidelibacterota; class Marinisomatia; order Marinisomatales; family JAADGP01; genus JAADGP01. The sequence goes on along the minus strand of JAADGP010000102.1, from coordinate 6,983 downwards.
ATCCTGTTTGCTCATTTGGATAAGCCGTTAAAACAACCACCGATTCCGTTGGAAACGTATGTTTATTTAAACCCCGATCGCGTGGCCATGCAGGATGCCACGGCCCAGATGGCGCTATTACAGTTCATGTCCGCCGGGAAGAGCAAAACAGCCGTACCGACGACGGTTCACTGTGACCACCTGATCCAGGCTGAAGTGGGGGCCGAGACCGATTTGGCGAATGCCCGCGTAATGAACGGGGAGGTCTATGAGTTCCTCCGTTCCGTCAGTCAAAAGTACGGGGTTGGTTTCTGGAAGCCGGGAGCCGGAATTATCCACCAGGTAATATTGGAAAATTATGCGTTCCCCGGGGGGATGATGATCGGTACTGATTCCCACACGCCAAATGCCGGGGGGTTAGGGATGATCGCCATCGGTGTCGGCGGCGCGGACGCGGTGGACGTGATGGCCGGCATGCCCTGGGAGCTGCGCTGGCCGGGAATTATCGGAGTTAAATTGACGGGTGAATTAAAAGGGTGGACATCCCCGAAAGATATTATTTTGAAATTGGCCGGAATTTTGACGGTCAAGGGCGGTACCGGGAAAATCGTTGAATATTTCGGCGAGGGCACCAAATCAATCAGTTGTACCGGAAAGGCCACGATTGCCAATATGGGAGCGGAAGTGGGGGCAACCACGTCCGTTTTCCCGTACGATGAACGCATGGCCGCCTATTTGCGCCATACCGGTCGCGCAGCGGTAGCGGAGCTGGCCGACGAGGTCCGGGAATCTCTGGTAGCTGATCCGGAAGTTGAGAACGCCCCGGAAAAATATTATGACCAGGTAATTGAAATTAATTTATCGGAATTGGAGCCGCATATTGTGGGGCCGTTTACGCCCGATTTGTCGCGTCCGATTTCCCAAATGGCCGAGGACGTAAAAAACAACGATTACGTGGATGAGTTGAGCGTGGGACTGATAGGCAGTTGCACCAATTCATCCTACGAGGACATTGAGCGGGCGGCGCACGTGGCCCGGCAGGCTTTGAACAACGGATTGAAAACCCGGGCGGAATTCATGGTTACGCCGGGCTCGGAGCAAATCCACGCCACCATTAAGCGGGACGGACAATTGGCCACGTTGGAGGAATTCGGGGGCAAGGTGTTGGCCAACGCGTGCGGGCCCTGTATCGGTCAGTGGCGGCGTCACGGTTTAAAGGAAGGTGAGAAAAACTCCATTATTACCTCCTTCAACCGCAATTTCGCCCGCCGCAACGATGGGAATTCAGGAACCTATGCCTTTATTGCCAGTCCGGAGATTGTCACTGCCTTAGCGGTCGCTGGCCGGTTGAGTTTCAATCCCCTGACGGACACTATTAAAAATGAGCGGGGTGAGGAAGTAAAATTGGAACCGCCTACCGGTGAGGAACTACCACCACGGGGATTTGTCTCCGGAGAAGCGGGTTTCGTGGCGCCTCCGGAGAACGGATCGGAAATCGAGGTGGTCATTCCCGAAGGCAGCGAGCGTTTGCAGTTCCTCACACCCTTCCAGCCCTGGGACGGGAAGGATTTGACCGATCTCCCGGTCCTGATGAAGGCCAAGGGAAAATGTACGACCGATCATATTTCACCGGCCGGTCCGTGGCTGCGGTTCCGGGGACATTTGGACAATATTTCCAAGAACTTGTTCATCGGCGCCGTGAACGCTTTCACGGGGGAAACCGGCAAAGGGAAAAATGTTATCACGGGGGAAACCGGTGTCGATTACAGTACAATCGCGCGGGATTACAAGGCCCGGGGAATCGGTTGGGTCGCCGTAGGCGATGAAAATTATGGTGAAGGTTCCAGTCGGGAACATGCCGCGATGGAACCGCGCTTTCTTGGCTGCCGGGCCGTGATTACCAAAAGCTTCGCCCGGATTCATGAAACCAACCTGAAGAAACAGGGAGTCTTGCCACTGACATTCGTCAATCCGGAAGATTATGATCTCATTCGGGAGGATGACCGGATATCCATCCTGGGATTGAATAATCTGGCGCCGGGGAAAAATCTGACGGTGGTCGTCAAACATAGTGACGGCAGCGAAGACACTTTTGAAGTGGCACATTCCTTTTCCGAAGTGCAGATCGAATGGTTCAAAGCCGGTTCGGCCCTGAACAAAATTGCCAAAGAAAACGCCGCCTGATCGCTTCGCCGCCAGGCGGGAGCGATTCTCATTCCGGTAGCAATGATTCCGAATAGGGGATTTTGTTTCGGACACGGGTAGCGCCGCTTCAGAAGAGGGCGGGCAGGTTCATTTTCCACTGAAAAAACCAGGATAAATCATGAAAAAAGTTCTTATCACCGATCCGTTAACCGACCAGGGGTTGGAAATATTAAAAAACGCGGGTCTGGAGATCTTGTACATGCCCGGACCAACGGAGGAAGAATTGGAACGGGTATTACCTGACATCCAGGGTTGGGTCATCCGCAGCGGGACCAAAGTAACCGGTGAAAAACTGGGGAAGGCGAAACAGTTGCAGGTCATCGGCCGGGCCGGGGTCGGCGTGGATAATATCGATATTCGGGAAGCCACCCGGAAGGGCGTGGTGGTGATGAATACCCCGGACGTCAACACAATCTCCGCGGCCGAACATACCATCGGGATGATGCTGGCCCTGAGCCGCAACATTACCATTGGTCACCAGGGACTGAACCGGGGTGAATGGAATCGACACGCCCTGGTGGGTTCCGAATTGCGCAACAAGACCCTGGGTATCGTCGGACTGGGAAAAATCGGGCAGGAAGTGTTTAAGCGGTGCCTTGCTTTCGGTATGAAAATTTTAGGCTACGATCCGTATATCAGTCCCGAAATGTTCAACCCCGAAGAAATTACACTCACCGATCTGGATACGCTGACCAAAGAAGCCGATTTCATTACCCTGCACGTGCCGCTGGTGGAGTCCACCAGGAACCTGTTTAACCTGGATCGTCTGCGGATGATGAAGCCGACGGCCCGCATTATCAACGTGGCGCGCGGTGGAATCGTTAACGAAGAGGACCTGGCTACCGCTTTGAAAGAAGGGATCATTGCGGGGGCGGCCATCGATGTATTCACAAAGGAGCCCATTGACAAAGATCATCCCCTGGTGAACCTGGATAATTGCGTAATAACGCCCCACCTGGGAGCATCGACCAAAGAGGCGAAAGCCGGTGTTTCGGTGGCCGTGTGCAGGCAAATCCGGGATTATTTGTTGGAAGGACGATTGGTCAACGCGTTGAACACGCCCATCGCGGATATGTCCAAACTTACCCAACTGCAACCGTTTCTCGACCTGGCGGAACTGTTGGGATCCTTGCAGGGGCAATTAATTGAAGGCGCCATTACGGGAGTTCGGGTTGAGTGCGCCGGGAAAATCGATACCGTTAAACCGGTGGCGTTAACCTTCATAAAAGGATTGCTCCAGAATCGCGTGACGGAACGGCTTAATTTCATAAACGCCGAAACGTTAGCCGCGGAACGGGGAATCCAGATCGACCAACGGTATACGACCGAAAGCGGCTCGTTCACAAATTTGATTAATACCTACGTTATTACCGATAAGGGGAAGACCCAAATCGCCGGGAGTGTTTTCGAGGGCAATTATTTACGGTTAGTAAACATCCTTGGATATGAAATGGAATTGACGCCCAAGGGGACTTTGTTATTCGTAAAGAACAAGGATGTCCCCGGCGTGGTCGGAAAGGTGGGGACCATTCTGGGAACCGCCAGGGTGAATATCGGAGCGTATTTGCTGAGCCGTCATCATTCCAATGGCGAAGCCTTCGCGGCAATCCGGGTTGATACTCCCGTTACTCCGGAAACATTGGCGGAACTGGCTTCACTTCCGGAAATCATTTACGTGAAACAGTTAACTTCCTGATTCATGAACGCAGACACAACACGCGCGGACATATTGACCCGTTGGGAACCGGTTATCGGGTTGGAAGTTCATGTCCAACTGAACACAAAAACCAAGTTGTTCTGTTCCTGTCCGAATCAATCCGGAGGGGAACCAAACCGATACACTTGTCCCGTTTGCCTGGGACTGCCGGGGGCCCTTCCGGTCGTGAACCGGCAGGCGATTGAATCCGCCATAAAATTGGGTTTGGCAATCAACGGTAAAATTCGCATGTACAATCGGTTCGCCCGGAAAAATTACTTTTACCCGGACATGCCCAAGGGCTACCAGATATCGCAGTACGACGAGCCCATAATCGACGGCGGTTCGGTACCCATATGGTGGAAAGGCGAATTGATATCGGTCGCTTTAACGCGCGTTCACATGGAGGGCGACGCCGGAAAATCGATTCATGATGATGAAGGGAACACGCTGGTGGATTACAACCGCAGCGATGTGCCTTTATTGGAAATCGTTAGTGAACCCGTTTTGCATGATCCCGACCAGACGCACCTGTTCCTGGAGCGGTTAAGACAAATCGTGCGCTACCTGGATATTTCCGACGCCAACATGGAACTGGGACAACTCCGTTGCGATGCCAATATTTCATTACGGCCGAGAGGACACAGCGGTTTGGGCACCAAAACCGAGATGAAAAACATGAATTCTTTCCGGTCGGTGAAAAGGGCTCTGCAGTTTGAGATCGAAAGGCAAGCCGGCATACTGGACAAGGGAGGGGCGATTGAACAGTGTACCCTGTTGTGGAACGAGGAAAAAAATAGGGCCGAGATCATGCGCAGTAAGGAAGACGCGCCGGATTATCGCTATTTCCCCGATCCCGATCTGGTCCCGATGGATCTCAGCAAGGTGGATATAGCCGGAGTCCGAGCATCCTTACCGGAATTGCCGCACGTGAAGGAACAGCGTTGGATGGACGTCCATGGCCTGCGCTTGGAAGACGCTCAAATCCTGGCCGGCGATTCCGACACCGCGGATTATTACGAGGCCTGCGTGCGGGAAGGGATCGACGGGAAAACAGCCGCTAAGTGGATATTGGGCGAAGTTTTACGATTAATCAATAAACTGGGCGTCAATATCGGAGAATTCCGCGTTTCACCGCAACGGTTGGCCGAACTCATCCACACGATCGGGAAAGGCACGATAAATCTCAACACAGGAAAACGGATCCTGGCCAAACTGGTGACGGAAGATCGTTCGATTGATGAAATTATCCGGAGCGAGGGACTGGGGCAAATTTCCACCGAAGGCGAACTGCTATCGGTTGTCGAAGATGTGATTGCCAGGTTCGGAAAAGAAGCGGATCGCTACCGGCGGGGGGAAAAGAAATTGATAGGGTTTTTCATGGGCCAGGTGATGCGTGCCACGCGTGGGCAATCCGATCCCGGGAAAGTGAAAAAAATGCTGGAACAAAAATTGAGGGACCAGGATTAACATACACTGCGCAAGAGTGGTTGAACCATATTAATTTTAACGCGTATGACGCCAATAATTTGATTTAATCTGTAGTTAACATAAATTCAGCAAAAAGAGGGGTTCGAAATGTCTAAACTTTGGGATGATCTGAAAAAGAATATGAAAGTCTGGGGCGCTGCCGCGGTGGAAAAGGCGGAAGAAGTTAGTAAAATCGCCGTTGTTAAGACTGAAGAACTCACCAAGATAAGCAAGATTAAAATCGAGGTGCATCAGTTACAGCGGGATTTGAATAAAGTTTACGAGGACCTGGGAAGATTTGTCTATTCCAAGACGAAGGAAGGGGCAAAAGTTGATTTTTCCAAGGAAGATGAATATTCCGATTTTATTAAACGGATCGATGAGCTCAAGGCTTCGATTGGTGAAAAGGAAGCGGTAATACAGAATATTAAAGATGAATATGACATAAAAGAGGCGGACATAGCGGCGGCCACGGGTAAGAGCGAAGTGGTGGAAGAAGAGGCTGCGGAAGAGGAAGTTACGGAAGAAGACAAACCGGCAGAGGCCGGCAAAGCGACGGAAGAAGACGAACCGGCGGAAGATAAATAAAAAAAAACAGCCCCGTCTTGCCTTCCGCGAATTTACGTAAACCATCCACGCACCGGGCGCTTGATTTATATCTTTCCGAAATAAAAGAACTCAAACCCTTTACTCCGGAAGAAGAAGTCTCCCTGGCGCAACGCGCTAAAAACGGCGACCAGGAAGCATTTAACGAACTCATCACGCACAATCTGCGCTTTGTAGTGGCCGTGGCGAAGAAGTTTCAGAATCACGGCGTTCCCTTGGAAGATTTGATTAATGAGGGAAACCTGGGTCTGATCAAGGCGGTGAATCGCTACGATGAGACACGGGGATTTCGGTTTATTTCGTATGCCGTGTGGTGGATCAGCCAAAGTATCCGGCAAGCCATCGCCCGCACCGGGCGAATCGTGCGACTGCCAATTAACGTGACCGAGTCGATCGGTTCGCTCTACCGGCAGTCAATTGAGTTGGAACAGGCCTATGAACGGGAACCGACGGCGGAGGAGTTGGCCATCATTACGGATCGTACCATGAAAGAGATCGAGCAACTGATCCAGAATTATAGTCTGCCGACCTCCCTGGACGAACCGATGGAAGATTCCAAATCCACTTTGCAGGACTTTTTGTTGTCCGAATCGGACCGGCCGGAAGCGCAGATAATGAAGGAATCGATCCATTTCGAGATAATGCAGGTGTTGCACACGCTTGACAGACGCGAGGAATATGTCATCAAGAATTATTTCGGGTTGGATTCCAAGACCAGTAAAACGCTGGATGAAATCGGGGAGGAGTTGGGTGTTTCCCGGGAACGGGTTCGTCAAATTAAGGAACGCGCTTTGCAGCGATTGCGCCATTATACCCGTTCTCATCTTTTGCGTTTGTATCTTTCCTAAATCAATTTTTATAGGGAACTATTCACGTTTAACAGTTCCGTGAAATACAAGATAGGCCGTTTTTAGGAAATCAAAATTGAAACAGGTATCAGGGCTTTCTTTTTGCCGATGAATGTAACTTGCTAATTCTTAATAACTAACAAGGGGTTAATGGGTGAGGATAGAATCGGTACGGAATT
>JAADGP010000020.1 GCA_013152315.1 FCB group bacterium | reverse complement strand
GCGCAGGCGCGGCTTTCATTCCGCCCAAAATACAAACGCACATTCGAATCCGGCACTTTTACCCAGTGGATCCTGTTCTACCAGCCCCTGGTAAGTGATTATTCCAATTATCTGATTAACCAGACGCTTACCGTTTCCCTGAAAACCCAAATAAAGTGGCTGGATATTTCCATTATCGCCGCTTATCAATACAATTCCAAGCCCCCGGAAGGAATTAAAAAAGAGGATATGGATGTAAATCTTGGTTTTATATTTAATTTTTAGCCCGATAGCCAATAAGGAATTTTTTCACGGAAAATCACATATGCTAATCCGGCTTTTAATCGGTGGCAACACGCAGGGTAGCAACAACCCAATCCGATATTTCCCGGACATCCCGAAAAACCTTCGCCCCGGTGGCCGCCAGGCGTCGGTAACTGGTATGTCCGTTTGAAACCAGGGCACAATCCGCTCCGATTTCCCGGGCGACTTCAAAATCATGAACGGTGTCGCCCACGAACAAGACTTCATGGGGACCACAATGCAGTTCCTTCACCCAGGCTTTTCCGGCTTCGGTCTTGCCGTAGGCATAATGATCTTCCTGACCGATTACTCTTAAAAAGAAATTTTCCAGGTCATGATATTTTATTTGTTCTTCCAGGTAGGCTTGTTTGCTGGCGGAAAGAACCGATTGGGTAATTCCTAAATTTTGAAAGGTACGCAATATACCGGTAACGTTGCGATGCAGTCGCGGTTCAAAGGCACGACTGGAATAGAGATCGATAAACTCGGTTCCGGTAATAACGAACGGTTCACGGGTAAAATCGAATCCCAATTCGCGGTAATAATCAATAACCGGAAACGTAAAAATTTCCCGATACCGTTCTTTCGTTAAGGGAGCCAAACCGTACTTTTCCAACAATCGGTTCATGGCCGCCACAGACAGCCAACAATCGTCCAGCAACGTGCCGTTCCAATCCCAAATAATATGTTTAACAGACATGAGGTAAGACAAATATTAACCAGATTAATTGAAAATGAGATAATTTTCTCAGCTATATTTTTACCCTGACGATGGCCGACAATACCCTGATCACAAAGCTAACCGAACGTTTGCGGGAACAACTCCCGGGGCAACCCGCGCAAGTAAAAATGATGGCCCGCCCGCGAGTTCCCATTACTTATCCCGGGTCACCCGAACACGCCATCCCATCGGCCGTATTGATCCTTTTGTTTCCGCGCGGCGATGATATTCGCTTCTATCTTACGCAGCGCACTCACGCGGTTGAACATCATAAGGGACAGATTTCGCTCCCCGGCGGCGCCTGGGAAGAAGGCGAACGACTGCCGGACACCGCCATGCGGGAAACATACGAGGAAATCGGTGTCCGGGGTGACGGTATCCGGCTTTTGGGAGCGTTAACACCATTGTTCGTGCCCGTAACCGGGTTTATGATTCACCCTTTTATCGGCTGGCTGAATTATGAACCCCTGACCAATCCGGATCCTGCCGAAGTTGAGACATTGTTTTCCGTCTCCGTAAATTCACTCATTGATGACAACATAATCGGCAAGGAAGAACGAACGATACGCGGGTTTCTCATGCATATTCCGTTTTTTAAATTTGGTGACCATAAAGTATGGGGAGCCACGGCCATGATTCTCTCCGAATTCAAAACTCTGCTTAAGGAAATTTTGTGAACCGTATTGGAATCGATTTAGGCGGCACCAAAATCGAAGGTATTCTTCTGAACGAAGCCGGAACGGTTTTGAAGCGGAAACGGATTCCGACCCGGCGGGAAGACGGGTACGCCGCGGTTGTGGACCGAATCGTTGCCCTCGTTAAAAGATTGCAATCCGAAACGAAAGAGCCGTGCACAATCGGGATTTGTACTCCCGGGGCTATTTCCCCTAAAACAGGCCGCATCAAAAACAGCAACACACTTTGTCTCATCGGGAAACCCCTGAAAGACGATCTGGAATCAGTCCTTGGCCAACCAATCGCCATGGATAACGATGCCAATTGTTTTGCCATTGCCGAGGCAACGTTGGGTGCCGGAAGGGGTTATGAGGTCATTTTCGGTGTTATCATGGGGACCGGTGTCGGCGGCGGAATCGTTTTCAATAAACATGTCCATCGGGGACGGATGTACATTGCCGGAGAATGGGGACACCACAAATTGCATCCCGGTGGGAACGACTGTTACTGCGGTCAGAAGGGGTGTGTCGAAACTTACATCAGCGGTCCGGCCCTGGAAAGGCAATGGCAAGCGCTCACCGGCCGGTCGGAGACACTAAAGGAAATCACTTCCCGGATCGAACGTCAACCATCGGATCTGGCGGGTCGGTGGAAGACCGAATTTTTAAATAATTTCGGACTGGCTCTTTCCAACGTGATTGATATATTGGACCCGGACGTTATCGTGCTGGGAGGCGGCGTTTCCAATATTCCCTTTTTATATGATGAGGGAGTTCAGTATGTTTACCAGTACGTTTTCAGTGATATTGTGGATACACCAATAGTACAAAACCAACTGGGTGATTCCGCCGGTGTTTTCGGCGCGGCACTCCTGGAGACAAAACCATGACTTTGGGCCGTTGGCTTAATTCCCTAACATTCCTAGACCATATCATAATCCTGGGATTCTTTGTCATCGCCGGCCTGTTGGCGCATGTTACCCTGATTGCCATCCGCGAATGGTATCTTCACGTGCAAAGGGACAACCCTTACGCGCATGAATTCAGAATTACACCGCTCTATTTTATGGGGGTTGCCATCTTGTATACCGTTATCATTTACAAGCTGTTGGGAGGGATTGTCACCACCTGGGTGGAAACGATAATCGGCAAATAAAAATACATATATTAAGCCTATATTGACTAAGGGGCAGAGGAACATTGAAATATAATGTTGGTTATTCAATAAATGCCTTACTTGTAATGACAACCTTTAGCCGTCCCTTATGTCGAACAGGTTACGTTTTTAAAATCAAAATTTGAGTAAACCATGCGACGACTACCATACCTTTTGCTGTTGATAACTTTATTATGGGGTGTTGATTCAACTTTTGATCCGGAAGCTTACAAATACCGGGAAGTAATCGCCCATCGGCTGGAACACCCTTTAAAAATTGACGGTCTTCTTACCGAGCCCCTTTACGACACAACACCAAACCAAACCTTTATCCAGGTCGATCCCGACAACGGCAAACCGGCTTCCGAATCCACTCAGGTCTGGGTGGGATACGATGACAACGCGTTGTATATCGGCGCGCGTTTGTGGGATAGCCAACCGGATTCCATCATCGGCCGGATGGGCCGACGCGATAACGATACCAATTCCGATCTTTTTCAAGTCGCCATCGATTCCTATCATGATAAACGTTCCGGCTATTTCTTTTTGATTAATCCCTCCGGCGCAATCCAGGACGGCACCATCGCCAATGACAGTTGGTTCGACAATACCTGGGACGGTGTATGGGACAGCAAGGCGGTCATCGATGATCAGGGCTGGACCGTGGAAATGCGGATTCCTTACTCCCAACTGCGATTTTCCAAACAGGATGAATATGTGTGGGGAATCGGATTCGGTAGAATCATAAAACGAAAGAATGAACAGGCCTTTTTCACTTATTTCCCGCGCGGTGAAAGCGGAATCGTTTCCCGTTTCGCCGTGCTGAAAGGAATTACCGACATAACACCACCCAAACGAACGGAATTCCTGCCCTATTTCACTTCCGGCTATAGTCTGCTCCCTTCTCTGAAAGATAATCCTTTTTACAAAGGCAAAGACACCAAGTTAAATATCGGCACCGACATGAAATTGGGAATCGGCAATAATATCACCATCGATGCCACTATTAATCCCGATTTCGGACAGGTGGAAGTCGATCCGTCAGTAATTAATCTTTCCGCATACGAAACTTATTATGAAGAAAAACGCCCCTTTTTCGTGGAAGGCGCCAATATTTTCTCTTTTGGCAAGGGAGGTCCTTCCAACCGTTGGGGGTTCAACTTTTCCGAACCGAATTTTTTCTACAGCAGACGAATCGGCCGTCCTCCCCAGGGATGGGTAGCCACCAACGGTTGGGTGGATAAACCCCAAACCACTTCCATCCTGGGCGCAGCCAAAATCAGCGGCAAATTAAACGGCGATTGGTCGATCGGAGGTTTGTCAGCCCTGACCAAACGCGAATACGCCCGTGTGAATGAAGATGGGAATATCCGGGAGGAAGAAATAGAGCCACTCACTTCCTACAATCTTCTCAGGACTCAAAAAGAGTTCAACAAGGGACTACAAGGATTGGGCCTTCTGAGTACCTATGTTCGGAGAAATTTCAAAAGAGAAGCGTTGCGGGATATTTTATCGGACAACGCTTTTGCCTTTGGAGCGGACGGCTGGACGTTTTTAAATAATGAACGCGATTGGGTCATTGCCGGCTGGTTGGGATTTACAGAAGTCTCCGGTACCAAAACACGCATGCTGTCCCTGCAACAAAACTCCAGTCATTATTTTCAACGACCGGATGCGAATCACGTTGCCATAGATTCCTCGATGACAAAAATGCGCGGCTTTGCCGGCCGAATGATTGTAAACAAAGAAAAAGGACATTTTACTTTTAACACCGGCTTGGGAATCATATCTCCCGGTTTTGAAAGCAACGACCTCGGGCTAAATTTCGGAACCGATCGTATCAATAAGCACTTGGTTCTGGGCTATAAATGGTACGACCCCGGTAAAATATTCCGGTATTCCGCTATTAATCTGGCTTACTCGAGTAATCATAATTTCGGAGGGGTAAAAATCAACGAAATGTTTTTCCTTTTCGGGTATGCCCAATTATTAAACTACTGGAGTTTTAATGGATTCATGGGGTTGGGTCCCGAAACTTTAAGCGACACAAAATTGCGCGGGGGACCTATGGTTATTTCCCCCTCCGGTTGGTTCTCAAACCTGAATATCCGTTCCGACAACCGTAAAGATATCATATTCGGCGTCGGCAGCAGCTTCGGCGGCGGCGAAAACGGGGATTGGTCACGCAGTTTCTGGGGTTGGGTCGAATTCAAACTGGGTACCCGACTCAGTTTTAATGTAAATCCCAATTACTCCCAAAGCAAAAGTGTTGATCAATACGTCATGAGTGTTATCGACAAAACCGCCGAAACCATGTACGGGAAACGATATATCGTTGCTCAAATCAACCAGACTGTCCTTTCTTCCGATATCCGGATTGACTACACCTTTACACCAACCCTCTCCCTGCAGGCTTATTTCCAACCGTTCATCGCGGTGGGTAAGTACAGTGACTTCAAGGAATTCAAAGCTCCCGAAACGTACGATTTTCTTGTATACGGTGAAGCAGAGGGTACATCCATAACGCCGGAGGGATCCGGATACACGGTAGTCCCGGGAGAAAATAGTGAATCGTTTTTCCTTTACAACCCGGATTTTAACTATAAGGCCCTGGTAGGGAATGCCGTTTTACGGTGGGAATTCAAACCGGGATCAACACTGTATCTGGTTTGGACCAGGAATGGTTCCGATTTCCAGAATCCCGGTGATTTTAAACTTCGTCGCGACTTAAGATATTTAATGAAAGCGAAAAGCGATAACGTTCTGGCGCTGAAGATATCGTACTGGATTGGGCGTTAACTATTCCCTGATACGAAACTGTTACCACACAAAATTCGGATCTCATAATTTCGTGTCAAAATAAGGGGCACAACCATTACCGCTGTTTTTCCATTTGGTCCCAGATATCGCTCGGCAATTCATTTAAGGCGTTGAACTCTCCCGCCCCCTGGAGCCATTCCCCACCGTCAATGGTTACCACTTCCCCATTAATAAAGCCGGCTTCGTCGCTCATGAGAAAAGCCGCCAGGTTGGCCAGTTCATGGGGCTCCCCGAATCGCTTCAGAGGTATCCGTTCTTTCATTTTCTTCTCATAGGCCGGGTGTACCAACCGGCTCCAGGCCCCCGGGGTCGGGAATGGTCCCGGCGCAATGGCATTGGTGCGGATACCATATTTCGCCCACTCCACCGCCAGGGAACGCGTCATTGCCAGTACTCCCGCCTTCGCCGCCGCGGAAGGCACCACATACCCGCTCCCCGTCCAGGCATAGGTGGTTACGATATTCAGGATAATTCCCCCGTCCTGCCGGATCATTTCCTTCCCGACCGCCAGGCTGCAGTGAAACGTCCCATGCAGAACAATATCCACAATCACCTTAAACGCCCCCTCCGTTAATCTCTCGGTCGGGCAAACAAAATTCCCGGCGGCGTTATTGACCAATCCGTTAACGGAGCCAAAATGTTCCACGGTTTCCGCGACCATTTTCTTCACCTGCGCCGGTTTACGCACATCACAAGCAAGTGCCAGAACATTCGCGCCGGACTTCTTTAATTCCGCCGTGGTTGTGTCCAGAACCTCCTTTTTCCGACTGGCGATTACCAGATTGGCGCCTAATTCGCCGAAACGGGAAGCCATGGCTTTCCCCAGTCCGGTTCCGCCCCCGGTTACAATAATCGTTTTTCCTTTTAATAAATCCTTTCGATACATGACACTTACCTTTCGCTTTTGGGGAGATACTTACCGGTAAGTTTCCGGGTGTGGGAAATAATGAGCAAGGTGAAATATTACTTTTTAACATACAGTCTTACTCACAATTTCACTTCTATGATATTGTATAACATATAGATAAAGAAGAGTTACCTTATCATTTCCATGAAAATGATTCAAACTGTTCCCCTTTGTCGCCTTGGAAAAATTCGGGATAAAGAGCGGAATTTTGCCGGAGGATAAGACGGTTTTACTGTTTGACCCTGTGGAATCTCTATTCCACAGGGGAGTTTAAAACCGGCCCGGAGGCAAAGTTTCGCTCCCCCCCCGATTAATCGGGGCACAGCGACTGTTTCTTTTGGTACTTTTCTTACGCAAAGAAAAGTACAAGTAGGGCTGATAGTTTTCGAGACAAGATTCTTGAATAATTTAAATTGTCTTGTTTAATCCCAGCACCAATTAAGATGAATTTGTAAACCTCTTCTATGCTTTTTGAAAGAATCGTCAGTAAGGCTTTAATATTTCACTTACAATTTCACTTCAATAATGTTGTGTAATAAGTAGACAGAAAAGAGTTGTCTTATTATTCCAAAAAAAAATAGCATACCTACTTCTGTTGGTTCTCTCCGTATTTCACACAATTATCGACAATAAATAAATTACTGAAATATTTTTTCCGGACAGATATGACAAAAAGCCGAAATTGAATTTGAGAGGTTATTCGTATTCATCTCCTGTCGGGGATATTATAAAGAAACAATTAGTCTTGGCTCGAACGATCTAAAGGGAAGCCGGCAAACAGGCTACCGTCACCAAACCGAACCCGCCTTAGCAACATAACTTGCATCATTCCTCCAAAAACCGGTAGGTTTTCCCGTGGATTCTCTTACGCTAATCGGTTCCCTCTTATTCCTGTTTGGTTTGTTGGTATTCAGTGCCAAACTCATCGCTTATAATCGTAAAAAATACCAAATCGATGAACCCCATCCGATCACTCCCGCTTCGGTTAACCAAATCGGCCATAAAATGATCCGTCTTCTGGCCCTGGCTATTTTTTTCATCGCCCTTGTAATCGTTTATTTTTTCGGTCGCTAACCCGTCAAATACTTGTGGTCTTCCAAAGCAAAAAGTAAATTTATTCGAATCATGCTTTCATTAAATAGGCCACTCCTCTTCACAAAAGGAAAATTGAAATGACAGAAGAAAAGGGTTCCCGCCCGCCAAAATTGTTTGTTCTGGACACCAACGTGATTCTTCATGACTCAAGTTGCATCCGGCACTTTGAGGAAAATGACGTGGCCATCCCCATCACCGTTTTGGAGGAATTGGATAACTTTAAAAGGGGTAACGAATTAATCAATTACCATGCCCGTGAATTCCTGCGCCAGTTGGACGCCCTCACGGGAGAGGTTTTGTTCGAGGAAGGAGTACCGATTAATAACGGTCATGGCAAAATCCGGGTCGTGGTTCATCATGGTTGGGATCCGGAACTCCAATCCGTTTTCCACGATGATCTCCCGGATCACCGTATTCTCAATTGCGCCTATCAACTGGCTAAAAAATATCCACAACGAAAAGTAATCCTGGTCTCCAAAGATACAAATCTGCGCATGAAAGCCAAATCGCTGGGTTTAATGAGCCAGGACTATACCACCGATAAAATCGAAAGCATCGATAAAATCTACAAGGGTATCCGCCTGTTTGAAAATATTCCCGACGCGGTCATCGATACCCTACACCGGGAACCGTATCGCCTCGAGGCCGCCCAACTACCGGAAATAGAAGCGCCGGTTCCCAATGAAAATTTTATTCTGCGGAACAACCAAAAATCGGTCCTGGCAACTTACGATGCGATGGAAGAGGTTTACGTCCGTGTCGATAAGCAACCGGCTTACGGCATCATACCCCGCAACGCGGAACAATCCTTTGCGCTGAAAGCCTTAACCAATCCGAAAATTTCACTGGTTACCCTGTCCGGCAAAGCCGGCACCGGGAAAACCCTCCTGGCCTTGGCCGGTGCCCTTGAATGCCGTTCCCAGTACCGACAAATATACCTGGCCCGCCCCATCGTGCCCCTCAGTAATCGGGACATCGGCTATCTTCCCGGCGACGTAAAATCCAAAATCGATCCCTACATGCAACCGCTGTTTGACAACCTGGCAGTCATTCGGCATCAGTTCCACCACGATGATGATCGCTATCAAAAAATCCAGGAGATGCTGGATTCCGAAAAGCTGTTGATAACACCGCTGGCCTATATTCGCGGACGCAGTTTCCAACAGGTCTTTTTTATCGTTGACGAGGCTCAGAATCTTACTCCCCACGAAATTAAAACCATCATTACCCGGGCCGGCGAAGGAACCAAGTTCGTCTTTACCGGCGATATTTACCAAATTGATCAGCCCTATCTGGACACCCTTTCCAATGGTCTCAGCTACCTGATTAACCGCATGGTGGGACAGTCGGTCTATGCCCACATAACCCTTGAAAAAGGCGAACGGTCGCCCCTGGCGGAACTGGCCAGCGATTTGCTTTAGCCGGAATACGAAATCAAGATGACAGACCATAACGAAACACTGCCGCAAGACGAAAACTACCTGCTATTTCCGCTGGACCCGCGGGGCCTGGAAATATTAACCAAACTGGCCCGCTGGAGTAATTTCGTGGGCGTTATAAACATTATTGCCGGAATATTTCAAATCCTGGCTATTTTTATTTATTATGATCGAGTTCTTTTAATTATACCAACCTTAAGTATCGGTGGGTTTTTAATCTACCTCGGCACACGCCTTACTTCCACCGCCGCTCATTTGCGCTACGGGGCTCATCACAAGGATTCCCAAAGTTTTTTAGCAGCCCTGGACTTGTTACGCACGTACATTTTCCTGACCGGAATCGTATACCTGTTTACCCTGCTCATGATTATCGGCATTTTGCTTTTCACGCTTCTTCTGGGAGCCGCGGCATCCGAATTTATCATTTGAAAATCCGGTAACCGATTTTTCGCAATCCGATTTTCAACCTGGATAACTTTTCGCTAAAGAGTGCCCTGTTCGGATATAATTGTTGCATAAACACTTTGCACCCCTTTCATTTTTATTGATGCCGTAAATCCCGAATTTTGGTGGATAACTCCCCGTTGATAATCCCACAAAATGCGGGGAAGGATTATTAATTTATTTCTAATGAATTAATCAAGTTAAGTAGCTTACAAAGTGAATCTGCTCCGAAAAATCTTTAAACTCCAGCCCGGAGAGGGGCGGCCGGTACTGTTGCTCTTTATCTATTTTTTCTCTTTCGTAGCCATCAACATCACCGGTAAAACCGCCCGCGACACCTATTTTCTCAGTCAGTACGATAAGACCTACCTGCCGTTAATGTTTGTGGCCGTGGCAATCGTCGTGGCCCTGGCAGTCCTTATCTACACCCGCATCACAAAAAACCGCTCCATTGTATCCACCGTTACCGTGACCGGGACTATTTTCGCCGTCTCCCTGATCATACTTCAATTTCGGGTCCGGGGCTGGGTTATCCCCGTATTGTATGTTTGGATGGATGTGATTGCCACCATTATCATTTTCCAAATCTGGACCATAGCCGGAGAAATCTTTAATCCCCGGCAGGCGAAACGGGTTTTTGGGTTGCTGGGCGCCGGGGGGTCCCTGGGCGCCGTGGCGATTGGTTTCGGTATCAAACCTTTTGTTCACAAATTCGGATCAAACTACCTGTTGTTAGTCACCGTGGGCTTTATTCTCCTGACCATCGTAATGGCCCATCTTGCTCGTCCTTTCTTCACCCGCAACACCGTTAAAAAAGAGGTGCCCGATACCAGCGGAACAACCCGTCGAAAGAATTTCGACCCTTATTTGAAAACCCTTGCTATCGTCATCGCACTTTCCGCCGTTACCAGTACCCTTGCCGACTATCAATTTAAAATGACGGCCAGCGCGGCATTCCCTGATGCGGACCACCTGGCCGGTTTCTTCGGAATTTATTATGCCGTTGCGGGCGCCGCCTCGCTCATCATTCAACTTTTCATTACGGCCCGTCTTTTGTCCCGGTACGGCATCCTGGTGGGATTGCTTGTCCTGCCTTGCACATTATTATTCGGATTCTCCGCTTTCTTCATCAGTCCTCTGCTTATCAATGCGTTTATCAGCAAATTTTCCGACCAAACCTTCAAATTCACAATCAACAATACGGCCACTCAATTATTATGGTTGCCGGTGGCCCCCGATAAAAAACGGCGGGTAAAACCGATAATCGACGGAACCATAAAAACCGGCGCGGAAGGTCTGGCCGGTTTGTTCACTTTCTTTGCCGTAAAGTACATTGCCATTCAATACCTGAGCCTCTTCGCCGTCGCGGCTTTGGTCATCTGGATTTTTTCCACGATCCGTTTGCGTTCCGGTTACCTTGCCGCTTTGAATGCGGCCATCGAGAAACGACAACTTAATTTTGAAGATCTGGAACTGGACGTCACCGACAGCGCCATGGTCAATACCATCGAACGAACCCTGTGCAGCCCGGAAGAAGTGCAACAGGTGTTCGCCCTGGAATTGATAAAAGACATGCCTCTGACTCCCTGGAAAGACACCCTGAACCGCTTATTCCATTCCGGTACGCCCACAGTCCGGAAAACGATTCTGGTCATGGCGACGGACGTTCCGGAAATCATATCCGACGAGGAGATCATCGCCGAAATCCAATCCGAATCCGATCTTTTCCTGCAGGCGATTTACGTGGCCGGGAAACGGAAACTGAAAGCTGTTTTACCATTCCTGTCCGAACAACTAAGCGCGGATATTCCATCGCGAAGCGCCGTGGCCGCCGAAGCAATCCTGTCGATTGGAGATGGTCCCGTCTCCCGGGCAAAGGCTTATCTGCAGTCGTTATTGTCCAATGAAGATAGAAAGCTGCGGGAAATAGCCTTGGGGCAACTGGTTCATCACCCGGAATTGATCACCATCGGGGAATTGCGGGAATTCCTGACAAGCAGCGAAGCCGCCCTCCGCAAAACAGCCTTAAAAGTGGTACAACAGCAGCCTCATCCGGAATTAATCCACACCGTAGTCGCTAATTTGGAATTCCCCCAAACGGCGGTTCGCGCCCGCAGGGTTTTGAAACATTTTCCCGATGATCTGGTCCTGGCCACTTTTGAGCGGATCTGCCGCGATTCCGACCAACCGCTGAAACTTATCCGCGGTATCGTTCGTACTTTAAAAAAGTATCCCCGGCAAAAGTCGGTCGATTTAATAATCGCCCTTCTTCCCCCGGACGATATCACCCTTTACCGTGAATGCGTCGACACTTTATTGTTTATTGCCCGTCAGGCGCCTTTGTCAAAAGATGTGTTACGCCAACTCGAAACCGAAACGCGCCGGCTGGCGGAAAAGATTTATTCCGATTACCAGGTTATCAATTTACTCTCCGGTTACCCGGATCGGGATACGGTTCTGATGAAAGACCATTTTCACCATGAAATTCAAACCGCACTTCCGATTCTGCTCAAACTCGGAGTCCTGGATGTGCCCGACACACCGATCGAAACGTACATTCACTATGTCCGGAATAAAGACGCGAGTCAGCTTCCTTTCGTTCTGGAATTACTGGAAAACATTTACTCCAAGGAAGAACGGGAAATCGTCACGCCTTTGGTCGATATGTTGACACTGGCCGAACGGTGCCGTATCGGCCGCCAGCTTTTCCCCCAATTGCCTACTGATTTGGACCGGGTTCTCCAAACACTTATCCGGTCCGACAATCCATGGCTTTCCGCTATTGCCCTGGATTTCGCCCTGAAACTTCACCGAACGCCCGTTCTTTCCCGCGTGGACTGGGATTCGGTGCTCATTTTTGATCTGAACCGGGAACTGGTGCAATTTGCCATTAAGGACGGAATATCGTTTATCCCCCAATTAAATCCTGATGATTTTAAATTAGATATCGAGGAATTACCCATGTATTCCACATTAGAAAAAACCATTCTGCTGAAATCCGTGCAACTGTTTCAATCCATCCCCGGCGAGGACTTATCGCGCGTGGCGCAAATTGCGGAAGAGGTTCATTTAAGTTCGGGAACACCGATTTTTAAGGAAGGGGACCACGGCGATTCCATGTTTATCATTATCGATGGCACCGTCCGCATCCATCG
>JAADGP010000046.1 GCA_013152315.1 FCB group bacterium | reverse complement strand
GGCACACATTGATTTGCTTCGGCGGGGCGGCGCCCCAGCATGCCGGAGCCATCGCCCAGGCTCTGGGAATGAAAAAAATTATTATCCACCCTTTATCCGGAGTGCTGTCGGCTTACGGCATCGCGGCGGCCGATAAAATTGAACGGGGAGTAGCAGCGATAATGCGTCCCTTTAAGCAGGAGTTTTATCCCCGTTTATGTGAGACGAGCACGACGCTTCTGGATCAAACACAAAAACGATTGGGGAAAATCGGCCCGGATACACCGGTTCACAGGAAAGTGTTCCTGGATCTTCGCCCCCTTGGGAGCGATACCTACCTTACGGTGCCGATCGGGGAACGGGAATCGTTATTGTCTTACCGGGAAATTGTTCGCACCTTTCTCGCGCGGTACAGAAAACGTTTCGGATTTTATCCGGAAGAAAACCGGATTGAAGGGGTAAACATGCGGGTGGAAATTTCGGTTCCGGGGACGATCCTGGTGGAGACACCGTCGGATATCGAAGAGCGAATTGTGAACGAAAGACAAGTGTGGAAGCGGCAGCCGGTGTATTTCGACGGGAAAAATTATGAAACACCGGTGATACGACACGGAGATTTGGTTAGCGGCAATACGATCGACGGACCGGCGCTTATTGTCGACGACCATTATACCACCGTTGTTGATCCCGGCTTTCGGGCCCGGGTTAATGAATATGGCCACTTGGTATTGGAAAGCAAAGCGGTGCGGGTGGAAAAAGTAACGGCGAAACGCGATCCGGTGATGCTGGAGATCTTTAACCATTTGTTTATGAGTATTGCGGAACAGATGGGCTATACGTTGGTAAACACAGCCCATTCGGTGAACATAAAGGAACGGCTGGATTTTTCCTGCGCGCTTTTTGACCGCGATGGAAACCTGGTGGCCAATGCCCCGCATATTCCGGTTCATCTGGGAGCCATGGGGGAATCGGTGAAATACATCGCCCGGAGCAATGCCGGTAAAATTCATCCGGGGGATGTGTTTGTTACCAATAATCCGCACCATGGCGGTTCGCATTTGCCCGACGTGACGGTTGTGTCGCCTTTTTTCACGAAAGATGGAGAATTGGTTTTTTTCGTTGCTTCCCGGGGTCACCACGCCGACATCGGGGGTATAACTCCCGGGTCCATGCCGCCGTTTGGGAAAACACTGGCGGAAGAAGGGGTTGTGATCGATAATTTCCTGTTGGTGTCGCAGAATCGTTTTCGAGAACGGGAGATTCGTGATTTGTTGCTGAGCGGACCGTATCCGGCCCGGAATATCGCGGAGCGATTGTCTGATTTACGGGCGCAGGTCGCGGCGAACAACAAGGGACTGTTGGAGTTGGAGCGTTTGGTTGAAAATTATACCTGGCCGGTGGTTTTGGCCTATATGGGTCACGTACAGGACAACGCGGCCGAAGCCCTGACCGAAGCCCTGGGCAAATTTGTGAAGGACAAGCCTGTTTTTAAAAGCGTGTTTCGGGATTTTATGGATGACGGGTCGGTAATCAACGTTTCGCTAACGATAGAACGCGGAAAGAACCCTCCCGAATCACATCGCATGTTAATTGATTTCAGTGAAACAAGCCCGGAGAAGGAAAATAATCTGAACGCGCCGGTTGCCGTTACCAAAGCGGCGGTTTTGTATGTTTTAAGGACGCTTATCGACCAGGACATTCCTCTCAATTCCGGATGTTTCCGAGCGGTGGAGATTCGCATTCCGGCCGGATCGCTGCTGAATCCGTCGCCCGGGGCAGCCGTGGTTGGCGGGAACGTGGAAACGTCGCAACGGATCGTGGATGTTTTACTTGGCGCTCTGGGAGTGTCTGCCGCTTCTCAAGGGACCATGAATAATTTTCTGTTCGGCCGTCCGGACGACAGCGGAGCCCAATATTATGAGACGGTCGCCGGTGGCGCCGGGGCCACGGAAGGTCATCGTGGCGCCTCAGCTGTCCAGGTGCACATGACCAACACCCGTATTACGGACCCGGAAGTGTTGGAATACCGGAGATTCGGGTGGCGCACTTTAAAATCAGGAAAGGGACCGGCGGTCGGGGACGCTGGCCGGGCGGTGACGGAGTGGAACGGGCAATCCGCTTTTTGGAACCGATGAAGATATCCATTTTGTCGGAACGGCGAAACTATTCGCCCTTCGGGCTGGCTGGCGGAGAACCCGGCGCAAAGGGCGAAAACTGGTTAGTGGATAAATCGGGGAAGACCATCGGTTTGGGAGGAAAAACGGAGCGTGTGGTCCGCGCCGGCGAAACGATTGTCATCCGCACACCGGGCGGCGGGGGGTTTGGGGAACCGTAGACAACGGTAAACAAGGTAATAGTAAATTATTATTTTGGCGATTAAAAAAATTTACTACTGTAATTACTTCCTTTTTATTCCGGTATTTCCAGAGTGATATAAATTCTCTGAACCAACCCGGGGAATATGCTGAATATATTTTATTGAAGGCCCCAAAAAGGTTTTAGACAGTAAAGTTTTCCCCCGGTGCTTGTTCCCACCTTACCGGAGCTTATCAAATCGAAAATAACACATATGGTGAATGATTGTCGCTTTTTAATGGTAAGGTTTAAGTGTGAGCGAAACAACGGGATAATGTTTTTCCGAAAGAAATGAAAATGTAGCTATTTATATAATTGGGAAAATCAAGTATCATTCTGCAGGAGAGTTTAAAAATGAAACGAACAATATTCTTAGTGCTAATGGTCATTTGTACCCAGCATATCTTTGCTAACTGGCAGTACCGAAGGACAATATCTATTGAACCAGCTAATGAATTTCTTACGGAACACCAAATACTATTAACATTAACCCCCAACAACTTTGATTATGCCCACTCGGCAGGTGACGGCGGAAACGATCTGCGGTTTTCCACTAATGGAACCGGGAATACGACGCCGGACGTTCCTTATTGGATTGAGGAGTGGAATGAAAACGATACCAGCAAAGTGTGGATCAAGGTTCCATATATTTCGAATTTGAACCCTACAATTGTGTACATGTACTATGG
>JAADGP010000065.1 GCA_013152315.1 FCB group bacterium | reverse complement strand
ATATCATCGTACCCATCCCCGTTAAAGTCGCCATCGATAATTATCTGAGTTGGGTAATTATCGAAATCATACTGTACATGGGAAGTTTCGGGAACAAACAGGTCAAATTCAGGGGTAATGTCCGGTTTTCCGAAAAGGATGTAAAACCCCAGGTGTGTTCCCACAACCAGGTCCGCGACCCCGTCTCCGTTCAGGTCGCCGTTGGTGCCGTAGGAGGCCCCGAAACAGTAGAGGGCACTGTCCCGGGTAAGGATCATGTCGGGGATGGTGTCGAAGTCCGGGCCGCCCCAAAAGAATTTCATGGTGTAAGGGCAGGCGGTTGTGTCTTCTCCGGCTTGGGAGACAATGGCCATATCCCCGAACCCATCGGCATTGATATCCCCCAGGAAGAGACAGTACCGGCCGAAATAGGTGCTGTCGCAGTTGGGATTGCCTTCAAAGGTGGCGATAAGTTCCAGGTCATCGCCCTTGAGCGCCATGGACAAGACCAGTAAAACAAGCCAAGTGTACGGTTTTAACTTATGATATTTCGTTTTCATTACAACAAGCTAATAATACACAACATAGATCTCATATTAGCTGTTCATAGTACGATAAAAAGAGTTAATACTTCAATTATTATTACGCCGGAAGAACAAGTTTTTTAATATATCCATAAAACATCAGGCAAACATTCCGGAACTAAGTAGGGTATCGGGCGAAGGCACAATTTTCCACCATGTATTTTGGTTCTTGGTTCTTGGAATTTGGCTCTTGGAATCAGTGGCGTTACACCCCCCGATATCCCGGTTGTCTAATTCACTGGATGTTATCCCATCGCTGGCGTAATTTCCCGCTGTGTTAATAAATGTGTGCACTACGACGAATAGAATGAAACCGACACTTGCGCTTTTAACCGTAATTCTTCCCTTCCTGTTTTTTCAGGGTTGCGATCCGATCGTAACCGAATTCCCCCCGGTTTCCAATGCCATCAGCTATCAGGCTAAGGAAGTGGTTGATGTACCGGGTAAGGATACCCTGTTGGTAATGACCTGGAATATCCGGTTCGGAGTAGGGCGCATGGCCTGGTTCGGCGACGCCTGCGGCGAGCGGGTAATCGCCACGGACGATGAAGTTTTGACCGTGATGGAGGCCTTGGCCGCCAAGATCAATGAACTGGATCCCGACATCATTTTCCTCCAGGAAGCCGATGTGGAATCCAAACGGACCGGATACCTGGATCAGGTGCAATGGTTGCTGGACCACACCGCTTTGAATTATGCTGCTTACGCTTCCATGTGGGAAGCCCAATTTATACCCAGCGACGGCCTGGGAAGATTGAATACGGGAAATGCCATTCTTTCCAAGTGGGAAATTACCGACGCGGAGCGGATTCAGCTTCCGCTGCGCGGCGACCAGGATGCCTTGACAAAACTGTTTTATTTGCGCCGGAATATTCTGAAAACCCGGATAGCCCTGCCGGGAAAAGATAATTTTTATGCCGTTGATATTCATGCCACCGCCTTTGCCACGGACGATACCAAGAAGAAACATCTGGCGCGGTTTAAAGAGGAGCTGGATAAAATTGTATCCGACGGTGGAATTTTTCTTGCCGGTGGTGATTTGAATGAAATACCACCGGGCGCCGCCAAGTTGGACTATTGTCTGGAAGATATGTGTGAGGGTGAATCTTACCACCAGCCCGGCGACGACCCGGAACACAGGGAGGGCAGCTACTTCCTCTATTTTGACGATGAAAACACCTGGTTGCAAGGCCTTTACGATACCTATTACCCGGCCGTAGCCCATTCCGATTATATTGCCGATGAGGCCCGGTATTTTACCCACACCCCGGATTTTGCCAACCTGAGTACCGATGCCTGGGATCGTAAAATCGATTACCTGTGGGCCAGCGACCCCTGGGTTGCCGGATCGGATTCCACGCATCATGAAGCGGTAACCACCTCGGATCATTGTCCCGTAACCGCGAAATGGGTGATTCCGTGAGAAAAAACGGGATTTTGTTTTTCGTTGGATTGGTTATCCTGACCGGTTTTTTGTCAGCAAAATCGGTTGAGACGGCCGCCGACTGGTCATCAGGAACCGCGTATGTGTTGCCGGCCGGACGCTGGGAAATGGGTCTGTTTCAACCGTTGCGGTACGGTCTTTCCGGCGGACAGGAATTTTCCACCCACCCCCTGTTGTTTGTAAAAATGCCGAACCTGACGTACAAGCGGGTTTGGAAAGCGGATGAGCGGGGAGTGATTGCTTCCCGGCACCAACTTCTTTACCCCACGCCATTATTGAACACTGTCGCCAGGAAAGGAATCGGCGGGATCGTTTCCCCGGAGTTTACCTTCCCGGCAATGGTTTCCCTGCATAATGAAGTTTTGTATACGAAAAAATTGATGGGATCGATGCAGGTCACCGGCAAAGCCGGAATTACGGTTGGGGTCGCGTTTGGGGACCTTGATAAACGCATGACGATTGACCTGCCGTTGGTTTTCCAGCGCCTGGCGGTTTTTTACAACAACTGGTTGATCCGTTTGGGTGGAGACGTAACCGGGCACCTTTCCGGACGGTGGAACTACCTGGTCGACAGCGATGTGTTTCTCATTCCCGGAGCGGAAGAGAATTTTGGTTTTGAGCATAAAGGATTACTGTTGTGGAATAAAAGCGACCGTTTCCAATTGGCGATTGGGTATAAGTTAGTATATGGTCAGTATCCTTACGGTACCCAGTGGCACCTGTTACCACCAAAGGTTCCGGGCTTACCGGTATGGATTCCATTGTTCGACCTGCAGTGGGCCTGGTAAAGAAACGGTGAGAGCAGAGTTTGGGTAAAAAAAGTTAAATTTGATTTAAGTAAAAAGGGCCTCATCCGAGGCCCTTTTTGGTATTGGCATGTGATTCGATTATAAACTCAGGGTGAAGGTCAGGCGACTGACCATATTCAAAAGGCCCATGTCGGAGAAGGAATAGTCCACCTGGAATTTGTAGGGAATAAATGGAAAGCTTTCGGAATCGAGACCGAAACCCCAGGCCAGGGCTTTCACGTAACCCTTCTCTTTCGTCAGATCTTCGATACTTGACGATTCGTTCAGGGCATCGTCGTATTTCAGGAATTTGTATTGCAGTCCGCCGCGGAGGTACAGCACGTCCAGGATCTTTACTTCGCTTCCCACGATGTAGTACGGATTAAAATCGCGGGGGTCCAGATACTCCACGTTAATGGTTGTTTCCAGAAGCTTATTATCGATGAATTGCCCCCGGCCGATGGGAGTAATCGAAATACCAAACCGGAAAACCATTGGCAGGGGCCAGTCCTTGGTATCCAGCCGTCCCGTAACCTGCGGATTGGCGTCCAGATTTGGATCGATATCCACGTCGACCAACTGATCGGTTCCGAACAGGCGCATTTTGGAACCGAAATTTGAGATCGACATACCGATAGTCAGATTCGAAAAATTAGTGATGTACTGCGATCCGGCATCGATGGCGACGGCATTGGCGGTCGAGAAAGAGATTGTTTCGCGAATCAATTTAGCCTGGATGCCGACGGAAAAACGATTACTGACTTTCCGGGCCAGACCTAAGCCGATAGCCACGTCGCTGGCTGAGATTTTGCGTCCGGTTCCATCCGGTTCCAATTCTGTGGTCTCCAACATTTCCCCCATAGTCAAATAGCTTATGCTCAGACCGATACTGCTTCCTTTTCCCAGGGGAGCGGCCAGGGCCAGAAATTGGTGTTTAACGTCATAAATCCAGTCGGTATTGTTGAATTGAATCTGGGGTCGGGTAATATGCGCTAACCCGGCCGGATTCCAGAATAGAGCCGAGGCATCTTTTACTTGTGCCACGAAGGCTCCGCCCATTCCTTCCGCCCGGCCCCCAACGCCGATTTTTAAGAAGTTGGCGGCTGAAGTTCCGACATTGTCAAATTGGGCCGTTAGCAAACCCACAAAGATTGCGATTGTTAAAGTTATTTTCTTCATCGTATCACCGCAAATTTTCCGATTTTTTCCTGCTCGTCGGCCGTGACATGAAAGATGTACACGCCGAAAGAGACTTCCTGATCGTTGTAAGTCCGGAGGTTCCAAGCCTCTACGCTGGGTCCCCGGTAACCTTCGCTGCCCGGTTCATGTTTCAATAGCCGGACAAGTTCACCGGCCATGTTGTAGATTCGAATTACGCAAACGTCAGGGAGGTGAGTGAACTGGATTTCCTTTACCTCAACGTTGGTTTCATAAACGGAACTGACAACATAGGGATTCGGAACTACCAGGATGTTGTCCAAGTCGCCTTTTTCAACAACCGTGTTTGGTTCAATGGTGGAAATGATATATTCGTCTTCTCCGGGAATTATGGGTTTGGTACTGTAAACAGTTAATGTTATACTGTTCCCGTATTCCCACGCGTTTGATTTTTTATTGAAATATATCATCCAGCCCAAAAGAGGAGCATCCTGAGCGAAATGGTATGGCAGGATCCCGGGATCGTAATCTTCATACACCGGGATTACATAAATATTTTTCGTAAAAACGTATGTGTCCGTCGTATCGGATTGCGGTTCATAGAGGGGTTTCCCGGGAGATGTAGGATAAATTGCATAGTTGAGTTGTTTGTTTTCATTTACATCCCAGACTTCAAGGGGCATAAATACGGTATCTGTTGATGCCAGGGAAGGGTGAAAGTACGTTCCGATTGAACCGGATTCCGTAAACCTGATTTCAATGGTTTTATCTAAGCCTTCATAGATTGCATTGCCTGAAGGTTGTTCAACCGGTATATTCTTAAGAAATCCGGCCCAGGTGGCATCCAGACCATTGGGGTGACCAACCGTAAACGTTATCTTGGTGGTTGTATCGGCGTCATTGATAACGGAATTGATTGAATCAAGAGTTAATACCCAAGTGGCATTTTTAAAAATGGGAATAAAGCCATCGATGAGATAATTATAATTGGATGAAATATCCGTTTCGTAAGGGACAATAGTATCGTTGATTGTAATGTCCACTAAGGTCCAATAAGGTGTGTTGTCCTCGTCGGTTCGGAATACAACTTTATAATCGTGACCATATTTGCTTGTGTAATCCGAAGGGGTCATTTTTACAATACCCTGGAATAGAAAATCCTGGAGTTCCGGTTCACTCGTGAAAGGATTGGCGGCAAGGGTTATAATAACCGCATCAGCCTGTCCTTTTGTGTGTGTGGTCTGTTCGACTTTACCGGCATCGAACCCGGCCGGTTCCGCTTGTGGTATTACAGCTACCGTATTATCGCCGGGGATAAAAGCATTAGCGGATTTTGAGTTTTCCAGGGGAATACCCAAAATACCCCCTTTAGGGTCCTTATGATCATAAGCACAAACGGCATACCAGTACTCATATCCATTAACCACATTGTTATCCACGAAAGAATATTGTAATCCGGCATCGGTTCCCAAAGCGTAATAATAATCTCCAATCGGATACATTGGAAAAGGACCGGTTATGCCATTTGGTAAATCGTATATAGCCAGGGGTTGATAATGCCCGGAGGGGTTACCGTTGACATCGGTAATGATCTTCCCCCAGGTTTTCCCACGATCTGTACTACGGTAGATTCTATATCCCTCGAAAGCATTTACACCGGTAACCGGATCTACGGATATTTCCGTGGAATCAGCATCCCAAAACAGAACAACCTGAGCATCGCTGGCGATAGCATGTACAGAAGGAGGAGGCATGGGAGGTTTTGGTGTCCTGAATTGCAGATCATAATAAGATTGAAATAATTTAGCATTTTTGATTAGGTCGGCTTCATTAATACCCATGAAATCAGCAAAGGTAAAAATTACTTGTTCCCCGGGGGCGACTTCCATCGGGCCAGCAGCAATGACCCAGGTAATATCGGGCCCGTAGGAATAAGGTTTCTTAAACTTATCTTTACCATATGGTTCGATATTATGCGGTGTTTGGATACCGGCTTTGAGTTGTTCATTGTAGGCCTGGGCATCGCTTTGTGCATCCTGGCTGTATTCGAAGGTATAAAAAGTGGAAGCATCATACGATTCCGTAGTTCCGTCGCGGTTAATTTTGGTTGCTTCGAGAAATTTGAGCCCAATCCACCCGACACCGGCGGATTTAAAACCCTCGGCCTTGTCGTCACTGTCCCATACGAGTGCAAAATTTTCCAATAATTCAGGATCAGATGCATCGATCAATTTTTCATTTATGTGCGGGTCGTTCGGTTCGATAAACATTGCTAAATCATCGGTCCATTCCTGCCCCCCTTGTTCCGGCGTGTCGGGATCGCCGGCGATACCCATATACAATTCCTTAAGTGTATCCGTCCCGACATTGGTCATAAGTTGAATAAAAATCAGACCGTCGTTGGCAAATACGGAAGCGTCATTTACAACCCATACATCAAAGCGAACATTCAGGGGTCCGACGCCGTTGCTGGCCAGGGTGTTGCCTTCCTGGGGATCGTTATCGGTAACGACAAAGTAAGCCATCCGTTTATCAGGATCGTCAGCCGGGAAGGTTTCCTTCATAAAAGGCGGAACCGGGAAGCGAATGTTGTCGTGCAAGGGCGGTTCTATTCCCGGGAAAGATTCCCCGGTAATGGGATCGGTGTAGGTGCCGGTTGGATCTTTTTCTATGGGCCACTGATCCGGCCAGGAGGCGGGGTTGTCGCTGAGGGCGATACCGATGTTGGCCTCGACGTCAACATAGCCGGCGTCGTATCCCGGTAAAGGCTCAAACTCCTCTTCGGAGTCGCGCAGCGATCCGCGAACGCCCACGGCAACGGAGGGTTGACCGTTAATCAAGGCTCCCACAATTGGTGATTGCGTCCAGTAATACGTGCAACAACCATCTTGTGACATACTTCCGGCCGGGAATTCATGGTTTAATCCCCAACGGTCATATCCGTAAATAGCGGCGTTGGACATGCGAAGTACCATATTCCCCCGATCCAGAACGCTCCTTTTTCGATCACCGAAACCCAGAACCTTTTCAAGATATATGGGGCTTTGCCCCTTTTCGGGGGCAACAAATTGATTGTAGTATTCGGCTTTGGACAAATATTTTCCGTTTTTACCGGCAAGGATTCCGGCAAACAGCAAAGAACAAATGATGGGTATAAGGATTCTTTTCATCATTGCATCCCCACCTCAATCCCGAGTTCGATATGTCGTGGAGGACCGAAATAATAAGGTCGGTATTCCCACATGGGAGAAGTATTCGGATTTAGACTTTCATCCGGTTTGCCGCTGTTATCGAAAACGTTCAGGATATTTTTACGATTGAATAGGTTGGTGACATCGGCGTAGAAGCGTACCCGGGCGTAAGGTACTTTCAGGTCGTAATAGGCTTTCATATCAACCACGGCTGTAGGTGGCATGCGTCCGGAATTGCTTTCATCCAGGGGTCGTCCGCGGGCATCCGATGGTGTATACGGCAACCCGCTTCCCAGATTGCCTAAAAAGTTCAGACCGAAACCATTCGGGTTTTGATAGTCTATCTTGAAATTCAACGTGTGTGGCTGGTCCCAGGGCATGGTGATCGTTTTCCGCGCCGGGTAGGTGCCGTACACGGAGGCTGAATAAGCGTCGTTCCAGTGCTGAAATTCGTTCGAAGCGTTTCCCTCCGCCCGGGAGTAAGTGTAATTGATGGTCCACCCGATATTATTGTTGAAGAGTTTTTGAAGGGTGAATTCGATGCCTTTGGCGTTACCGTAGTCCATGTTTTCGAAAACCGAATATTCGGTTGGATCGGCGTCATAAATCACTGCGGCGATATAGTCATAGATGTCCTTGTAAAACAGGGTAGTGCTGATTACGTATTCATCGGTTGCCCGTGTCCTGAGTCCGAATTCGTAAGCAATGGTTGTTTCCGGTTTCAGGTTGGGACTGCCAACGGGGGGAATGTACCAGTCTCCCAAACTGTACGGGAAAGGATAGAGGCTGTTGCCGAATACATCGACGCCGGCCATGCCGGCGATCGAATTCAATTCCGGAGGAAGGCCCACAAAACCGTTGGTATTAGTTAACCGGTACATATTCTGATATTCCGGGTACTGGAAAAACTGTCCGTATGAAAAGTGAAAAGCGGTCCGGTCGGTAATAGGGTAACCAAATCCGATCCGGGGGCTCCATTTTCTTTTGATCTTGGCTTGTGGCGCGGGAACAAAAGTGGTGTCATTATCACGAATATCGAGATACCCCCAGTCCGCTCCTTCGGTATTCGCGGTGACAAATTCTCCATTCAGGAAGTAGGCCAGTTTTTTTGTTGGATCAGCGTACCGGCTGTTGGGATCCATGTAATCCCAACGCAGACCCAGATTAATAACCATGTCGGTGAATTCGATTTTATCCTGTATATAAAAGCTCCTTTGCTCCGGTTTCTTTTCCCAGATTACGAAACTTGGATCGGAGGAGGAGCCGTAAGGTCCTCCGCCGAGACTGCTGGCATAGAAATTATTTAACTTGTATCGTTTAAGTTCGAACCCGCTCTTGAGTTGATGTACATCGTTAACCTGCCAGGTAACCGATCCTTGAATTGAGTTGGTGATGGAGCTGTAATGTTCATAGTTGTAGTAATCTGATTTGGCAATCCGAACCGTATCACCATAAGAGTTAATGATCGGTTTTTCTCCGAAAAATTCATAATTGGATGTATTGTCGTAGGCATCCCCCTCCCGGAGAGGAACAGTTACACCATAACTGTATCTCCCGTCCCCGTTCAGGTCGACGTAAGGTTCAGGATCAGGAATTCCGTCATTGTTGGCGTCGGCAAAGATGGTCCAACTGCTGTCGTTGTTCCAATCTTTCCAGCGTTCCCCTTCACCGCTATCCCAAACACCGTTTCCATTGGCATCCGTCCAATCCAGGGTGCCGTTGTTGTTGGTGTCTTCCCACCATTCGGCAGCGTGGGGGCTCCATTGTCCGTCGGCGTCTATATCGTTGAAAGGTTCCGCGTAATGACTGAACCAGACCCACTCACTGTCCGGCGCCAGGAAAGAATTAGTCCAGTCGCTGGGGACCTGGAAAATCTTGGCATACAGCTCGTGGTTTTTATTCAGATAGTTTTTGTTTCCGGTCCAGTTTTCGTTACGGAACTGGGAATAGCGAAGGGTGGCGAACATATTTTTGCTGATTGAATAATTAGCGGTGGCATATAGTAGATCGCTTTCCAGCCAGGTAAGGGCACTGTTTTTCGGCAATTGGCGGAAACTGAGATTGTAGTTACGCCGATCGCGCCGCAAAAGATTAGTGCCGAAAGTCACCTTGAGATTTTTAATCGGCCGAACAACCAGTTTGCCGGTGAGACGTCGGTCTTTTTGATACGTATCGAAAATATTGAGAGCACCTTTTTTCATCTTGTCCGGTTTTCCGTCAAAATCGAGGTCGGACACGGCATAGACGTCGCCGTCCTCCTCATCGTAAACCCCGTTTCCGTTCACATCCACTTTCAATACATCTTTCGGCAAAAAGGATTTGTACAGATAAGTATTGGTTCGATACTGGTCACCGGTAATAAAAAAGGTTGCCAGGGTTGGGGCAAAGGGAAGAACAGGACCACTGAAAGTGGCTTCGTAGCGGTTGGTATTCCAGTCGTTGGCCGCACTGCCGATTTGATCGGTGGAGGTTCTAAAATTCCAATTATAGTCCGACGTTCCTTCGCGGGTAACGATGTTTACTACACCGCTCATGGCCTCACCGTATTCAGCGTTGAAGGAACCGGTGATAACGGAAAGTTCCGAAATGCCGGCGCGGGCCACGTCGGTACCCATGCCGCCGAAAATAGCATCTTCCACGAAAAATCCGTCCACCATGTAAGCAATCTCTCCCGAACGACTGCCCCGGATGTGAATTCCGTTATCCCCTCCGCCATTGCTGTTATCCACTACACCGGCCATATTGTTAAGTACTTCGGTATATGAATTGACCGGCATATTAGCGATTTCTTCCTCCATTACGGTGATGGTCGTGGCAGTTTGGTCCCGTTTAATAATAGGTCGGGGCGCTTCCACCACTACTTCTTCGCCTTCTACCGCTGAAACTTCCATGGCAACATCCAACCGTGTTGTGCGATCAGCGTTAATAATGACATTTTCGAACTTTACAGTTTTATAGCCGATATAAGAAATAAGCACTGTGTATTCCGCAGCCGGAATGTTTAATAACGTAAATTCACCCTTTTGATCGGTTGCCATGCCCATGCCAGTGCCTTTAAGAATAATATTGACTCCCATAAGGGGTTTACCGGTTGCTTTACTGGTTATTTTCCCGACCAGTTTGCCGGTCTCTCCGGCAAATAGAATAAAAGGCAAAAAGAGGGTATAAATAAAGAGATGTGATTTCATGATTTGCGCCTCCTATAACCTGAAGAAGATATTATTTTTCAGGTAGAGAGGCAAGGATAATAGAATCGACCGAAAATATGTGGTTGTCAAGCGGGGGTTGAAGGAGGCAAAAAAAATACATAAATTCCGACCGACCGGTCAGTCGGAACCGTATAGTGAGGATGATTTATGAATAAAACAGACAAGCGAATGCGAATTATCGAAGCGGCGATTCAGGTCTTTGCCAGGGAAGGACTTGTTAAGGGGAAAATTGTCGATATTGCCAAAGAGGCGGGAATCGGCAAAGGAACGGTTTACGAGTATTTCCGCAGCAAGGAGGAAATTTTTTCGGCGATCGAGGAATCATTAATGGATAACATCTTTCAAGCCCTGGAAAAAATCGCCGCCACTTCCCTTTCCCCGGCAAAAAAGTTGGAAGCGATAATGAATAAATGCATTTACCAGATCGTAGCTATGGGCCATGGATTGCTCATCGTAACCGAAATATGGGCCCAGGCCGGACGGGAACACTGGCATACACACCAACCGGCAAACCTGGCCGGCAAGTATGACCGATTCCGGGAATTGATTGTCCGTATCCTGCGACAAGGGATCGAAACGGGAGAGTTCCGGCCCATGAACGAAGACGGCGTCGCAACCCTTTTAATGGCCTTTATCGACGGTTTATCCTGGCAATATGTTTTATTGAGAGATTCTAAACGCTTCTGGGAAATTAAAACGGAGGCTGTCCGTTCTTTTATGAAAGGAATCGAACGGTAGACAGATGGAAAAATCGAAGGTGAGTACGAACTTCTGACGGGCCGGGTTTTTGGAGCTAATAATATGAGTACGTACGTTTTAATGAAAATTCTTGAATCGGCACCCAGCCGGTACGATCGAGGCATTCGATGGCTTACCCTGGGAGGACTCGACCGGGCCTATGAGCGGTTGACAACGTATATCAAAACAGGTCAGAAAGTGTTGGACGTTGGTTGCGGTACCGGCGCGTTAACAATCCTGGTCGCTAAAAAAGGTGCCAAGGTAAAAGGTATCGATATTAATCCACAGATGTTGGAAATCGCCGGCGAGCGGGTAAAGAAAATGTCGCTCCAAAAACAAGTAAAACTGGAGGAAAAGGGGGTGGCGGAATTGGAGAGTGAGAAGGAAGAAAGTTACGATGCGGTGGTAAGCGGGTTGTGTTTTTCGGAGCTAAGTGAGGACGAATTGTCCTTTGCGTTGAAAGAAATCAACCGCATTTTGAAACCCGGCGGCTTAATACTTGTGGCCGACGAAGTAAAGCCGGAGGCAGGTTTAAAGCGATACCTGAATTGGATTCTGCGCTTACCATTGGCTATCGTTACCTGGATAGTAACGCAAACCACCACCCGGGCCGTTCGCGGGTTACCGGACAAGATTCGCGAAGCCGGGTTCGAAATTCGATCCACAAGGTACAACAGAATGCATAGTTTTCTTGAACTGGTCGGCCAAAAACCGGGAGGGAAAAACTAATGGGGTGGATACAATACATATTAATTAACGTGGTGGAAACCTGTTTACGGATGCTTCCGATCCCGATCCGGACCGGTTTGATCGTCTTGGGAAATCCCGGGCGTAATTCTCCGGTAATATTGACCTGTAACTTTCATCTCACGGTTGCGCGTGTCAAATGGGCTCTTCGGGGGATCGATGCGTATTTGCTTGTGGCCAACAGTCGCGGTATTAATGTCTGGTGTGCCGCCACCGGGGGATTGTTTACCAATCACGATGTGATTTCGGTTTTAAAAACAAGCGGGGTTGAGGATCTGGTTGACCATCGACAAGTAATTCTGCCCCAGTTGGCCGCCACGGGTATTGAGCGCAAATATGTTCGTAAAAAAACCGGCTGGATTGTCCAGTGGGGACCGGTGGATATAAAAGATTTACCGGCTTATCTTCCCCGGCGGAAGAAGACTCCGGCGATGAGACAAGTGTCTTTCCCTGCGGAACAAAGATTTGAGATGGCCGTTGCCTGGGCTTTCCCGATCTCACTGGTGGCGGGATTGATTTTATTGCCCTTATGGCGGGAAGGCATATTACCCGCTGTCCTGCTGACCTGGGGACTGGCGTTAATTATTTTCATGGCCTTTCCGCTTTATCAGCGATGGTTGAATCCCCGATCGGAGCGAATCGGGTTTGTCTTGTTTGATTTCGGCCGGGGCGGCGTGCAATTAATCCTCCTGGCGGGAATTCTTTTGGGTCTGTTTGCCGTGGCGAAATACACCGGTAACTTTTCCGGCCTGTTTTTTGCGCGTTGGGGAATTATGTCGACCCTGGTGGTGTTGGTGTTAAGCCTGGATTTAATGGGCAGTACACCCCTGTACAAAAGCGGACTGCACGCAGATCGTTTCTTGAAAGTTTCGCTGGATACGGACAAATGCAAAGGCGCTGCTTTTTGTGAACAGGTTTGCCCGCGGAATTGTTACGACGTAGACCATCATCGCCACCTGGCCACGCAACCCCGTGCCCATCTTTGTGTTCAGTGCGGAGCGTGCATTGTGCAGTGTCCTTTTGACGCTCTTTACTTTGAAAGTCCGGACGGCGCGACAATCGCTCCCGAAATAATAAGGAAATTCAAGTTAAACCTGATGGGGAAACGCCTGGTAAAAACAGTTGGCCGGGGGTAAAAGGAAAAAACAGCACGGTTCAGGGCGGAGGGCGGACAGGAAACACCAGGGCGTAAAAAGGTTTAGGCTCAGGGAAAGGCTAAGGCTGAGGAGAAATCACGTCCAGGGAGAAAGTATAAGGGATTCCCTGTTTTGTGTGATTGGCACGTTGAGGGTTGAGGAACATGTTTTCATGAATAATTCACCGAAAGCTGATTAAATCGGGTTTAAAAATCGGTAAGTCTGAAAGTCGGAAGATCTTAATCCGCCACCGGCACGCATCCGCGACACCCGCTGCGCTTTGTCAGGATCGCCACTGCGTTCCGACACGTATTGGTTCCTGCGCCTTAGCCTGTGTCTCAATGGATATCCAAAAATAGGAAATACGATAATCCGGCGGTTACTTTCATACTGAACCTTTTGCCCGTCATTACTTAAATTTCAATCATGGGTAAAAAAGAAAAGAAGAGTTCCGAGCCGGGGTTTAGGAAATCGTTGACCCAGAAAACGCACCCCATTCCCCCGCGACGCGTGGAGCCGGATAAAACCAAGTACGACCGGAGACAGGAGCAGAAAGAAATCCGCAAACACCTTGAAGAACTGGGAAAACCCTGAAAAAACCGAGTTCGGGAATTTCTCATGAGAGGAAACTGATATT
>JAADGP010000067.1 GCA_013152315.1 FCB group bacterium | reverse complement strand
GGCTCTTCACCCGTTTCCTCAATTCAAAACCTACCCGCATCATTGATCTCCGCTACGCTTCGACACGTTTCACGCATCACGTTTTACGCACCAGATTCTTTCCCTCAGCCTGGGTCTTAGCCTTAATGAATATCCATAAATGAAAGATACCGTAATTGGGATGTAATCACTTTTGAGGCCTGCGAATCCAGGAACGGCGTTCCTGGAAAGACCGGATTTTTAATTCCGCCCAATCGTTAATGATTTCTTTCAGCAGCGCTTCCTGTTCGGGGCTGTCTTTGAATTTTTCCTCGACACGGACAAGCAATTGTTTTTTTATCTCCTGTACCTGTCCGTAGCTCATAATTTTTTCCTTTTTCCATTGTTCTTTTTGCGAAAGTTGTTTTTTCAGCAATTCATCCGCTTTGTTTAGATGTGATTTTCTTGAACTGATGAAGACCCATATAATCAGGAGCAAAACAACGACGCCCACCAGGATTTCTATTTGCAGCATGTTCGACTCCTAAACATTGATTGGAATACCAAGTAATAAGGACCAGATCAGGGCCATTACTATTACTAAAACGATGATTCCGGCCGGCCAGGCAATCATGGCGGTGCGGATGAAATCTTTGGAACTCAGTTGTCCGCTGGAATACACAATTGAACTGGCCGGTGTGCCGATCACTAACCAGAACGCCATGGAGGTTGATATGGCAAGTCCTACGCCGACGATCAGCGGGTTCGTACCGGAACTGCGGGCCATGTCCAACACCACGGGACCGATGACCGCTACGGTGGCGCCGGCGCTCATAAGATTGGTTAATCCGGCGCCAATGAGCACGACCAGGACAGCCAATGCCAAACCGGAATTCATTCCTAACGGTTCCACGAGGGCGATGATGCTGTCGGCCAACCAACCGGCCGCGCCGGTATTTTGAAATACCGCGCCCAGACTGATCGCGCCGGCATAAAGAATAATTACTCCCCAACTGACGTTGGTTTCGTAGTCGTTCCAGGAGGTGAGTCCCAGCAGCATGTAAAGAACCGCCCCGGAGATTGCCACGCCGCCTAATCCC
This sequence comes from FCB group bacterium, assembly GCA_013152315.1. GTDB lineage: Bacteria > Fidelibacterota > Marinisomatia > Marinisomatales > JAADGP01 > JAADGP01. The sequence goes on along the minus strand of JAADGP010000067.1, from coordinate 12,156 downwards.
AGGGAAAATCCCAGCGCCTGTTTAACCAGGGTTTTATCGGTTATCCAGAGAAAAACGACCAACCCCATTACACCGGCTACGAGCCATTGTTTTGGTGTCATCTTTCCGTGTTGTTCCAAATCTTGTTTTAAAATCGAAACCGCTTCCGATAAATCATCCGTTTCCGGTTTGAAAAGAAGCGGCAAAACAAACGCCATAATGGCGGACATAACGAGCGTGTAAAAAACACCCATGGCTAACCACTGTACGAAGGAAACATCGATGCCGATATTGCTGAGAAACCCGATCATAATGGCGTTGCGGGCGCCGCCGGTGGGACTCATGGGTCCGCCGATCATACAGCCCACGGCAATTGTCATCATCAGGAGACGCCCCAGCCGGGGAGCGGGAAACGACTTGTTGGTCAAGGTATATAACGCGATGCCGATCGGCACGAACATGGAGGCGATGGCATGTTCGCCGACAAAGGCGGTGGGAATTGCCGTTCCTAACAGGAGTCCCAGGATGATCATGCGTGTTTTCGTGCCGGCGATTTTTACGACCAGCATTCCGACCCGTTTGTCCAAACCGTATTTTACCAGGGTCGCGCCGATGGCCAGCGATCCGGCAATGAACCAGACCGCGTCATGGGCATACGTGGCCACAATGCCGGCCGGGGGTGTTATTCCGAAAAAGAGCTGAACCAGACCAATTAACAAGGCGACCGCCGGCATGGGGATGGCTTCCGTTGCGAAGAATACAACACAGGTCGCTAACAAGGCGATGATGATTTGAATATGTTTGGCTTTGACCGCGATCTCCGCCGGTGAAAGACCACCGAAAACACTTCTGGCCTTGGCAACCATGGAGTCAAAGGGTGGGGTGACGAATGCCAGTAAAATAAAGACCACGATACCGATAGTTAACCATTTGAAATCGGTGGTCTTGGCGAAGCCGCCGGCAGGAGGATTTTGGTTGCTCTCTACCATACCTGAGTGGTGGAAACTGTGTAAAATTCACGAAACTCGCAAGAAATTTATGGTGCCCCTGACTATTGGAATAAAAAGCGGACATAATGAATCGGCAAAAAGCCCAGGTGAAAGTGGAGGTGCGGAGGCGTAAAACGTGAAACGTGTCGGAGCGTAGCGATTGTCGGGAAGTCGTGATACGTATCGGAGCGCAGCGGCTGTCCGGGAAAAACATCGTTCATCCCAATAGGTGAATCGCTGTATATTTTCATCCCAATTCAGTTGTTCATCCTTGTTCCACCGACGATGAAAGGAGGTATGTATTCATCCTGTAGATACGGCAATTATCGTTGTGTTTTTATTCGCAATAGCCGGTTACGGAATATGGCAGAGCCGTTTCAATCATTCGTCCGAAGATTATTTTTTAGCAGGCCGGAAAATTCCCTGGCTGGTGGCCATGTTTTCGATCGTGGCGACGGAAACATCGGTTTTAACTTTCATCAGTGTGCCGGGGCTGGCGTATACCAAGGATTGGTTTTTCCTGCAATTGGCGATGGGATACATTCTGGGGCGTATTCTGGTGAGCATTTTTCTGTTACCGGCTTATTTTAAAACGGGAATATCGTCCATTTACGAGGTCTTGGGTAAACGGTTCGGTACGGATATCCAAAAAACAGCTTCCGCGGTATTCCTGGTAACGCGTGTATTGGCGGATGGAATCCGCTTCCTGGCCACTGCCGTCATTGTACAGGTGATAACCGGCTGGTCGCTTCCGATGGCGGTTTTAATAATCGGTGTGGTTACGGTGATCTATACTCTCCTGGGGGGGATTCGCACCGTGGTTTGGGTCGATAGTTTTCAGTTTGTCCTTTACTTGGGGGGTGGTGTCATTTCAATTTTATATATCCTGAATAACATAGACGTTTCATTTTTCACTGTTTTGAGAGAATTGTCCCAGGCGCACAAACTCCGGGTATTTCATTTCAACGGCAATCCGTTTACGGAACCGTATATGTTGCTCAGCGCGGTATTTGGCGGGATGCTGCTTTCCTTCGCCTCCCATGGAGCCGATTACATGATGGTTCAGCGTGTATTGGGCACGCGCGATCTCACGGCGGCCAGGAAAGCGATGATCGGCAGCGGAATTTTCGTGTTTTTCCAATTTCTGGTTTTCCTTTTGGCCGGTTCCCTGATTTACTATTTCTTCGACGGGATGAAAATCGAGCGGGACCGGGAGTTTTCGACATTCATTGTGAATTACTTGCCGGTGGGCCTAAAAGGATTCCTTTTAGCGGGGGTACTATCGGCGGCCATGTCCACTTTGAGCTCCTCCATAAATTCCCTGGCTTCATCCACGGTGACGGATTGGTTTTCGAAGAAAGCCAGCCTGAAGAAGTCACGGATAACCAGCCTGGTCTGGGCTGTTATTCTGATCGGTATTGCTTTGGTATTCGATGAGAGCGACACCGCCATTGTGGTGGTAGGCCTTCAGATCGCGTCGTTTACCTACGGTGGTTTATTGGGCTTGTTCCTCCTGAGCAAAAGCAAAAAGGATTTTCATTCCGTCAGTTTGATTGTGGGACTGATTGCAAGTTTCGTGATCGTTTTCATCCTGAAGCAAATCGGTTTGGCCTGGACCTGGTTCATCGGTTTTTCCGTGTTAACGAATATTGTTCTTGTTTACTTCACGGAGGCTTTGCTAAATATCAGGCCCGTTCGTCATGACTAAACGTCTTATTCCAATATTACTGCTTGGTTTGCACCTTCTGGTTGAACCCCGGATAAGTGCCCAGGAATATCGTTTCAGTAAAATTGAAAAAATTCCCAACCTGTCATTTTTATCATATGTGTTCACCGGTTTGGATATACTCGAACAAATGGATTTCGCGCCGCTACAGGGCAAAACCATCGCGATTTTGTGCAATCAGACTTCCGTCGACCGTAACGGGCGGCATTTATTGGATCTGATCTCAAAGCAACCGGACATAAAGGTCAAGGCCGTTTTCGCCCCTGAATTCGGGCTTTTCGGAGGCGCGGCTCCCAATCTGAAGCTTACCGGCAAGAAATCCATCGAACCCCTCACCGGGGCCTATATCGTGGATCTTTTCGGGCGTTACGTTTTGCCGCCGGATTGGTCCCTGAAAGGCGTGGACCTTATCCTGATTGATATCCAGGATACCGGCGTGCGGTACTCCACCTTTATTACCACGATTACCAAAATCATCGAAGCGGCTGCGGAATGGGACATCCCTTTAATCGTATTGGATCGTCCCAACCCACTTCGGGGAGATATCGTGGATGGTCCGATCGTGCGGCCGGCTTACCAATCGTTCGAGGGATACCACCTGGTACCGATTCGGCATGGATTGACGATCGGGGAATACGTGTTGATGGTTAATGAAATGGGTTGGGCCAAGGATTTGGCCCGGGTTGACCTGACGGTCATTCCCATGGCCAATTGGCGGCGGAAGCAATGGTATGACGAAACCGGCCTGCCCTGGGTTCCTCCCGCGCCGGACCTTGCCAGTAGTGAAATATTATTGGCCTACACCGGAACGGCGCTTCTGAACGGTACCAACCTGAACGTGGGGCATGGTACGGACAAACCATACCTCCGATTCGGAGCGCCCTGGCTGGTGGGGCAGATCCTGTTTGAAAAAATATCACAGTACAAATTACCCGGTGTGGATTTTAAAATAATCAGGTATAAACCGCATTTACGTCCGAACATGAAAACAGCGCCCCTTTATTACGGTGAATGGTGCGGCGGACTGGAGATTGAAATTACCGATCGCAACAAATTTGATCCCCTGGCCACCGCGACAACGATTATCCTTTTAACCCGTCAGCTTTATCCCCGTGAATTCCAGTGGCTGGGCGATGGTTATATCGATAAACTTTTCGGACACGATTTGCTGCGCACGTTTGCCGCCCAGGGCAAACCCCCCGATTATTTACCTCCGTTATGGTTTCATGATGTGCTGAGGTTTAATGATTTCCGACAACGGTTCCTGTTGTACAAATAAACGATGAAGAAGCAAACGCTACGTGGTATTTGTTTAATCATCGTTTGTGTTTTTCCGGCGTTTTCACAAACATATTTTACGGTTCCGCAAAATGTATGGCGGTTTACAGTGATTTCATCGCAGGGAGCGGGGAAATGGATCGGAGCGAGAGGACGGGCCGGGATATTGGGACAACCGGTGACTTTGCCCGGATATGGGAAGCGTTATTTCGACCATGAATATGTCAATTCCGATGGGTATTATTCCAGTCCCTACGATTTATATGATCTGGATTCGATATACATCAATACCACCCGAACGATTGGCCAGGCCATTCGGGACTTCAATCACAACACCGCGCCGTTTTTCGGGTTTGATACCCTTCCGGATTACGGTACCGATTTTTTCGGTCCGGAGGCCGTCCAAATCGGGGGTAAACTGTCGGAATATCGCTCGCGGGTAATCGCCGCGCGGGAGGTAAAGGTTGAATACGGCGCCACGAACCGGGTAACGTTTAAATTATCCGTTCCCTATATCACCAGGCTGGAAGAAAAACGGTCGTGGAAATGGAACCCCGGGGTTGTTCCGGGATTAAGTGATTGGTTATCGTATCATCGGGAGGCCAAAGCACGGTTTGACAGTTTATTCGCCAACCCTTTGTATCACGGGATTGATGGAATTACCCGGTCGAACCTGGAAACCGTCTATCAACGATTGTACACTTGGGAGGGGAAAAATTCGGTCTTGTGGGCGCTGGAAGGGGGGACCGATCCGCTGGGGTATGGATTTTTCGGCACTGAATACAATCCCTTTGCCGATGATGACACGTCCCGGACGACGATTTACGACTTGCTTAATTATTATTATCCCTCAAGGCGCCAATCCAGTGGTCTGGGCGACGTGTCACTGGAGTTGAATTTTCTCCTGGCCGGAACCCCGGCCTGGAAAGCCAGCGGCACCTATTCGGTTTATGGTGGTGTGCAGGTGCAATTGCCCAGTGGCCGACAATTGCGGAAGTTTCGTCCGGGGAAAACCGATTCGGAAGGACGTCCATCGCAATTCAGTGAATTGCCGATAGGTGCCGGAGTGACCCTATGGCGCTTCTCATTATTCGGGGAATTTTATCGTTGGTTTAAGGGACGCTTAATAAACCTGAATTGGTACCATCAGATCGGAATCCCCAGCAGGGAATATTTGTACACTCCGGTTTCTTTTTTGGGACTGAACGTAATGCACCAGGACAGTATTATTTCGATTATCGGCGAACAATATTATTTTCGACCCGGGTTGGAGTTAAACGGGGCGCTGGAAATCAAGCTTGGGATTCTACCCGAAAGAATTACGTTGAGTGCCGGTATAAGCGGTTATTTCAAGGGGCGGGACACCTATTTGTCGCGGTCCGTCGTATGGGACAAGTGGATGGCAAAACACAGCGGCTTCGATTCCCGGTACTATTCCGTGAATCAGTCGGTCAAAATATATTTTCATAATGTTGATCCGCTTAAAAAAATCGGACCTTTTCCCTTTGAAATGGAAGCTGGCTTCCAGTTCCCGGTCATAAACCGGAATACCTATTCTGTTACCCGTTGGTGGGTCGGTTTTACAACCTATTACCAGGCATGGTAGTTGAACATGACCGGCATATCGAACATTGATTAACGAGTCTCGATTTCGGATGTGATTGTGTTCGAACTGAAGATAAACGATCTGAATAATTTTCAAATCGGCATTCGTTGTTTTTTTGTTCTTCAGTCGAATCCAGAGGAGTGGTTTTGCTCGATGACCGGGATGGTTGTTGTACTTTTGTTGATTAAAAAATGAGAAATACAATAAGTCGTTCTGTACTTTCGTATCGTTTTACTGGTAATCGGGAATAATCCGGAAAGGTTGCATGTCGAAACCCAATTATGATCGTAAAGCGGTTTTCGCCTGGGCGATGTATGATTTCGCCAATTCCGCTTACACAACGCTGATAGTCACTTTTATTTATGCCACCTACTTCACGAAAGCCGTGGCTCCAAACGAGATAATCGGCACCACCCTCTGGTCACGGGCTGTTTCGCTGACCGCGATCGCGGTAGCGGTGTTATCGCCGATCATGGGCGCCATAGCGGACCGTGGCGGATATCGCAAGCGATTCCTGTTAATCATGACGGTTTTGGCGGTGCTTGGTTCGGCCATGCTTTCCTGGGCCTATCCGGGACAAATAATGAAGGCACTCGTTTGGTTTGTCATCGGCAATATTGCTTTTGAACTGGGCGGTGTCTTTTACAACGCGTTCCTCCCGGATATCGCTCCGCGGGGCAAGATCGGTCGTGTTTCCGGTTACGGTTGGTCCCTGGGGTACATAGGAGGTTTGGCGGCCATGTTTATTGCCATGATTGGGTTTGTTAATCCGGTGCAGCCCTGGTTCGGCCAAGTACAGACCAGCACCATCCAGGTAGGACAACTCCCGGTTTGGGAATCGTTAACCACCGAGGAAATCGCCGCCACCACGGGATACCAGGTATTTGAATGGAAGGGCGAACGGTTTGAGATTCGCGGGGTGACTATGGATGACTCCGGCGAAATAACCGGGGTCAGGGTATATAATCATGATGGTATCAAAACCTTATCGTTGGCCCAAATCCGGGGAATTGAGGAAGAAACCGGGTTGGACCTGGTGGACATGGCATTAAAGTCAGGGAATAATATTCGGGCGACTAATATTTTGGTGGCAATCTGGTTCGCCCTGTTCAGTTTGCCGCTCTTCTTCTGGGTGAAAGAGGATAAATCGGCGATAAATCCGCAAGGGGTTTCCGTAATTCGGAGTAGCTACCATCAACTGATCGATACTTTCCACGAAATCCGTAAATATCGTCAGGTAATGCGGTTTCTGCTGGCGCGATTAATCTATAATGACGGCCTGGTGACAATTTTCGCGTTTGGGGGAATTTATGCTGCCGGCACATTCCATTTTACTTTCAAGGAAATAATGATTTTCGGAATCGTGCTTAATATTTCGGCCGGGATAGGCGCCTTCGCGCTCGGTTTCCTCGACGATTACCTGGGCGGTAAAAAAACAATTCAACTAAGCTTGGTTGCCTTAATGATTGCCGCGATAATAGCGGTATTTGCTCCCGGTAAACCGTTATTCTGGTTAGCAGGTGTGATGGTGGGACTGTTTGCGGGGCCGAATCAATCCGCCAGCCGTTCCTTGATGGGACGCTTCGTTCCCCCCGACAAGGAAAACGAGTTTTTTGGATTCTTTGCTTTCTCCGGAAAAGCGACCGCGTTCGCGGGACCGTTCCTGTTGGGGCAACTCACCGACGTTTTCAACTCCCAACGGGCCGGAATTGCGGTGGTGATCCTGTTTTTTATGCTGGGAAGTATATTGTTGTATTTCGTTGATGAAAAGGAGGGCGTCCGCCTTGCCGGTCGGGAATGATTTTTGAAACGTGAAACGTAAAACGTGTCGGAGCGTAGCGGAGATCCCGACGGAGCGTAGCGACTGTCGGGGATGCGTGAAAGGTGATTGCGTGATTATTCGAAACGTGATTATATGAAACATTCACGCGGATAACGTGATCCTGATGCCATTTTTTTAATCACAGATCTATTGCATTATTCAGGTTAAAATATTATTTACCCAAATGGTCCGGCAATTCACCACCCGGTCTATTGTAGAAAAGCCTGGAAAAGGAAATGCTTTTCGATATTTTTCGGTTTATGTTTTTGGGATTTGGCAACACGATCATTCACTGCTCAAATGCGTGGAAACAAGTTCAATATCATTATACCACCCCTATGGTTTCCGCGTATTATTGGAGAGGACGGATAATGGAATACAATAATTCCCTTAACTACCTTTTCGCCTTGGAGGACACATATATTCACAAACTTGCCATGATTGAATCGCGGTTATTCTCACGTTTCACGTTTCAAATAATCACCCTTTACGTCGCACTTTTTGTGGTCGCAAATTTATTTTTCGAAAAAAATTGCATCATTTAAAAATTTACGGCATATTAAAACCGTGAAATCGCTCATTATCTTAGGGAATTGATGAATATTAAAACCGGTAAGGCAATAGCGATAAATACAAAAAGAAAGAAGGCAGCGAAACAAAGCCTGTTTAATCTTCTTTGAAATTAAAATTGGTTAAGCCCCGTTGGTATGGCGTGCTCTTCAGAGAAAAAAGATTTTCTCGAGGGTAAATCGACGGGGCTTATCTGTTATTATTAACCAGGGTAGTATAAACAGTTAAAGTATTACATGAATAAAATAATGGCTCATTATTCGCAGTTGGTCATGCCTGACCACATAAATACCGTCGGAACGTTGTTTGGCGGACAGATGGTTTCGTGGATGGACATTGCCGCGGCCAAGACGGTTTTCCGGTTTTTAAAAGGAAGCAAAGCCTGGGGGGCGGTTACCCGCGCGATTGATAAGGTAGAGTTTAAGGAACCTGTTTATGCCGGGGAGTGGGTGAATTTCGTGGGTGAGGTGATTGCCACGGGTACTACCTCCATTACGGTGAAAGTGGATGCCCATGTGGAAGGAAACGATGAAACGTCCATGCGTCTGGCCTGTTCGGCTACGATCACCATGGTTGCGGTAATTAAAGATAAAAAGGGAAATTTTATTAAATTCAAGCATGGCAAACAGGTGGATTAAGAAGCAACTATTTTTTACGATCGTGATTATCGTACACCTCCAGTTCTGGGGGTGTTCTTATTTTAAAATAATGGATTATCCCACTCCCATTTTATTGGAAGCTGATGATCATATTACCATGCGTTATGTGTATGATGTGGTAACGGTCCACGCTTCCGTACAGATAATCGAAGGTAATCCGACCGCTTATAGATTGGGTATTTATCGCCGGGACGACTTGGCCTCGCCCATATTCGAAAAAATATTTTTCCCCGGGGACAGTATCAAACTGGTTCTTCCCACCGATTCATTCAGTCGTGATACCATCGGTAATTTGGCCGTATTGACTCCCCTTGGAGGTGACTTTCAACGAGTTGAAATCCCCTTCACCGTTTCGAAATCACGGGTCGTACGGTTGCCGGTTATTAAGGTTCGGAAAAGACCCTACGTCCTTACCGGCAGGGTTTTTCGAAAAAGCGACTTGCTGCCAATCCGGGACGCGACCGTAATCGTTGCCGACAGTCTTAAAACCGTTTTACAGAGCAAAACCGACAGTCTGGGCTTTTTCCGGTTTGAACTATTCACGAATATCGGTGAAAGGAAGGATTTAAGGCTTATCGTTTCAACCGACGGATATTATTCGGACTGGATTTCCACGATCGATTTCGGGGGACGGAAAAAAATGGATCTGGAGATTTACCTGGGACCAAGCAAAGAATTGTTATCGGCGGGAGCATTGTATCGCGTAACGCGGGACCTAACGCCCTTTCGCGTGGGGCCGGAAAACGGATCTCCAATCCAGTTCTTTTTGTCAAAGGGCGACCTGTTTGTCGTGTCCAAAGTCGCCGGCGATCGATTATACGGATTCGTGGAAATCAGCGGTGATACGCCTGCTTCAACGCAACGAATGGATGGATGGGTGCTAAGGCAGTTCCTGGAGATTTTGCAGTGAAACACGTTATTACCGCTTTATTATTCTCGACGATAGGACTTTCGCAAACCGCGCTGAATATCGAAAGTTACCCTAACGAGGCCGTCGTTAAAATTGACGGACAAAAGATCGGAGTTACTCCCGTCTATTCATATCAGGTCCCGGTTGGGGTTCACAAATTTGAAATAGTTAAAAAAGGATACGCTCCCGTCAGGAAAGAAATAGATGTTCAGAAAGCCCTCTCTCTGCAAATTCAGTTTCGATTAAATAAACTGTACGAGGTTGTCTTTAAAACAAGAGAAAAGGAACTGGAATTTGCCCTTGACGAGAAACATTACTGGCGCGAACCCAAAGTACGATTTGCTATTGAGGAAGGTCAACATCTGCTGCAGGTGTTCCAGGCTGATTCACTTATCGATGAACAGAAACTGACTATCGATCATTCGACCGAAATACTTTACAAATTGGAAGTGGAGCCGGAGAAGCCTCAGGAGCCAGAGGAACCTCAGAAACCAGAACAATCAGGTTAAAGAACATCGGTGTGGTATGCGGTATAGGTGGATAAGGGAAGGGGTATTCAAATAATCACGTCTTCCACTTCTGCCTTTCAGCACGTAAACTATTTAATAATCAGTACTAAAAAACCTGTTTTTCTTGAAGGGCTATTCGATCCAGGGTAAATTTAGTTGTTAAAGTAAACTAATTCCCATTCAGACGATTCGGACTAATCGAAATGCGATAAGATATCACCCAATCAAATGATCACCGGAGGAAAAACCATGTCAATAAAGGTCTATAAGCCAGGTAAACAGTTAGCTGAAAAAGCGTGGATACCCAATTTGGATGTTTATTACAAACTCTATAATCGATCAATCAACGAACCCGAAGCATTCTGGTCCGAGGTGGCGGAACGCATCACCTGGGAGAAAAAATGGGAAAAGGTGCTTTCATACGATTTTGTAAAAGCGAACATTACGTTTTTTGAGGGTGGAAAACTCAATGTCAGTTACAACTGCCTGGACCGGCATGTTGAGGCCGGGTTTGGAGACCAGACCGCTATTATTTGGGAAGGAAACGATCCTAATGAATCCCGCCGTTTTACGTATCGGGAACTGTTGACCGAGGTGCAAAAATGTGCGAATGTTCTAAAATCTTTGGGCGTAGAGAAAGGCGATCGGGTCTGTCTTTATATGCAAATGATTCCCCAACTGCCGGTTGCCATGTTGGCCTGTGCCCGGATCGGCGCCATTCATTCCGTTGTCTTCGGAGCATTTAGCGCCGACTCCCTGAGGGATCGGATTAATGATTCCCAGTGTAAGGTCCTGATCACCCAGGACACGGGCGTCCGCGGTACCAAGCTGAATATTCCTATGAAAGTCAACGCCGATATAGCCGTCGCCGAAACGCCGTCGATTAAACATGTGTTGGTCGTGCGACGTACAGGTGGACCGATACGGATGGAGGCCGGAAGAGATTTATGGTGGCACGCGGAAATGGAAAAAGCCGATGATACATGTGAACCGGAAACGATGGACGCGGAAGATCCCCTGTTTATCCTGTATACTTCCGGGTCTACCGGAAAACCGAAGGGTGTGTTGCATACCACGGGAGGGTACCTGGTCTATACATCCTATTCACATCAACTGATTTTCGATTACCATGAGGGGGATATTTATTGGTGTACCGCTGATATCGGCTGGATTACGGGGCATTCCTACATTGTTTACGGGCCCTTGGCCAACCGGGCTGTATCGGTCATGTTCGAAGGTGTGCCCAACTATCCTGATTACGGACGGTTCTGGGAGATCGTTGACAAGCACAAGATCAATATATTTTACACGGCACCGACGGCCCTGCGGGCCCTCATGAAAGAAGGGAATGAATGGGTCACCAGCCACGACCTTTCCAGTTTACGTCTGTTGGGAACGGTCGGTGAGCCGATCAAAGAACCGGAATGGTTATGGTATTATAATGTGATCGGGAAAGGTAAATGTCCCATTGTGGACACTTGGTGGCAGACTGAAACAGGGGGGATCCTGATTACGCCTTTACCCGGAGCGACACCAATAAAACCGGGATCGGTCACGCTTCCGTTTTTTGGGATTCAGCCGGTTTTGCTTAACGAAGATGGAAAAGAGATTGAGGGCAACAACGTTTCGGGTTTACTGGCGATTAAAAACGCCTGGCCGGGAATGATGCGTACCCTTTATGGTGATCATGAACGGTTTCGTCAGACGTATTTCGGATTATTTCCGGGATATTACCTGACGGGTGATGGAGCGCGGCGTGACGAAGACGGTTATTACTGGATCACCGGTCGGGTGGATGATGTGTTGAACGTTTCCGGGCACCGGATCGGTACGGCCGAGGTGGAGGGAGCCATTGGAAAGGCCAAAGGTGTTGCCGAGGCAGCCGTGGTCGGATTTCCTCACGAGATCAAAGGGCAGGGAATTTATGCCTATGTCACGCTGATGAGAGGCGTTGAACCCAGTGAGCAAATTAAAAAAGCAATCCTGGACATGGTCACGAAGGAAATCGGTCCCCACGCGAAACCGGATAAAATTCAGTTTACGCAGGCCTTGCCGAAAACCCGGTCCGGGAAAATCATGCGCCGGATTCTGCGCAAAATATCCGAAGG
>JAADGP010000015.1 GCA_013152315.1 FCB group bacterium | reverse complement strand
ATTGCCACCGGATTCGGCTAAAATATTCCTGGAAAAATTTAACAACCGGTCAAAATTCCCGGCGGTGATTGTTGGTAAAATTATCGAACCCGCCGAAAAAACCATCTTAGTACATAATAATCCTTCCCGGGAACACTGACAATCTCAACTTTACATTGAAATTATAAGCAACTCCAACGTGATTGTGTCGGAACGTTGCGAAGATCCCGACGAAGCGCAGCGGATGTCAGGAAATCCGTCAGCCGGCGGGACGTAAAGCGCGTTACCTTATTCCTCCATTCCTTCCAAAACGGTGTTTGCGTGGAAAGGGAAATCAATTCTCCGACATATTGTTCAAAATTGATGAAATCGTAAAAATTGAACTTTCCGTTTGAAAAAACTTGTATTTTACGTCCTTAAACATGCATATTATATGTGTTACCAGGATATCGATTTCTGAAAAACCTTGTCTAACCTTCGGTTAGACGTGAAGGAGTTACTAATGACATTAATCCTTAACCGGATTAAAATACCGACTCCCGACCTGCCGGTCTTCAGAATTTTACAATCTATTACGGACCAAAATCCCTTCTCATTTCTTCCGAATCCGAATCATCCGACCAACCCAGCTCCCTACACTCAACCGGCGGGTTTCAAAAACCATAACCGTAAGGGGGATGATCATGAAAATAAACTGCTGGGAATATATGCATTGTGGGCGCGAGCTTGGAGGAGATAAGGTAAAAGAACACGGTGTCTGCCCGGCGGTAACCTTCATCGCCTTTAATAAAACCAACGGCGGATACAATGGAGGAAGATACTGCTGGCAGATTGCCGGAACCTTTCCCAAAAGCAACACGCGCTGTTCCTATGCTTCCCAATTGGAGGATTGTACACAGTGCGATTTCTACCGCTTAGTCCAAAAAGAGGAAGGTAGCAATTTCGAAGCGTAGACAAGGTTAAAATCCCCTTCCACATGATTCTGTGGCATACATCAATCCATAAATCAGGCAAAGGATACCCATGACATACTGGCGAGTACCATTGGATCTGGATCAAGTCGAGATTCCACATGGCAATATTCAAATTATCGTAAATCAGTGTAAAGGGTGCGGCTTTTGCGTGGAATACTGTCCTCAAAACGTGCTGGCGATGTCGACCGATTTCAATCGCAAAGGGTACCACTATCCGAACATTATCAAGCAGGACCTTTGTGTGAATTGCAATTTATGCGAAATCATCTGTCCCGAATTCGCCATCTTTGTAATTGAAGACAAACCCCGGCATCCCAATCCCGGGGACATCCTGAAAGGGGGCGGTAATCATGGAAGCTGACCCGATCGGTGTCGCCACCGGAAATCATTACATCGACGGCGATCATGCCTGCGCGGAGGGGGCCATTGCCGCCGGGTGCCGGTTTTTTGCCGGGTACCCGATCACCCCTTCCACCGAAGTCGCCGAACGCATTGCCGAAAGATTCCCTAAGGTCGGCGGCCTGTTCATCCAAATGGAAGACGAACTGGCTTCCATGGCGGCCATTATCGGCGCCGCCTGGTCCGGTTCCAAGGCCATGACGGTCACCTCCGGTCCCGGTTTTTCGCTGATGATGGAAAACCTGGGACTGGCCACCATGCTGGAGACCCCCTGTGTCCTGGTCAATGTCCAGCGGGGAGGGCCTTCCACGGGTCTGCCGACCCTCACCGGCCAGGCCGATATGATGCAGGCCCGGTGGGGATCGCACGGCGATTATGAAATCATCGCCCTCTCCCCCAATTCTCCCCAGGAATGCTTTGACCTGACGGTCACGGCTTTTAATCTCGCCGAAACGTGGCGCGTGCCGGTGTTGTTTATGATGGACGAATGCGTGGGACATATGACCGAGAAAGTGGTCATTCCGGAAGCCAAAAGACTGCACGTTGTTCCCCGTAAATATTACCGCGGTAAAAAAGAATCCTACCGGCCCTTCAGTTTCAACGGTTCGGCCAAAACGGCGCCCATGGTAAAAACCGGGGACGGGTATTTCATCCATGTTACCGGTCTTACCCATGACGAGCGGGGATATCCGGTGATTAATGCCGAAACACAGGATAAAAACGTCCGCCATCTGGTTAACAAAATCCGTGACAACGAAGAGAAGATCCGGTTGCTTGAAGAGGACGGCGTCGCCGATGCCGACGTAATCGTAATTGCTTACGGCATTTCTTCCCGCGTTGCCCTGAAAGCCGTGAACGATGCCCGGAACAAAGGTATTAAGGTGGGTACGTTACGCCTGATAACCGTCTGGCCCTTCCCGGAGAAACGGATTCGGGAGCTGGCTGCCACGACCAAAGCTTTTGTCGTGCCCGAAATCAACATGGGCCAAATTGCACTGGAAGTGGAACGCGCTTCACGGGGCCGGGCAAAAACATTGTTGGTTCCCCATGCCGGGGGCTGGGTACACAATCCGAACGACATTCTGAAAGCAATCGAGGAGGGCGCGGCATGAACAAAACGGCAACCGGGTTCACCAAAAAATTGGATATCCCCACACCGAAGGAAAAACTCCGCCATCCGATGGACAGGTATTTACGGACGGAACGCTTTCCGCATATCTGGTGCGCCACCTGCGGCATCGGAACAATTCTTACCGCGTTTATTTCCGGGTTGGAAAAATCCGGTCTGGAGCAGGAAAAAGTCGCTGTTGTGTCCGGAATCGGATGTTCCGGTCGGGCCGCCGGATATTTGCGGTTAGATTCCTTTCATACGACGCACGGACGGGCAATCCCCTTCGCCACCGGCCTGGCTCTGGGGAATCCCGAACTCAAAGTCGTGGTCATCAGCGGCGACGGCGACCTGGTCGCGATCGGGGGCAACCATTTTATCCATGCCGCCCGGCGAAATATTGATCTGACCATTATTTGCATCAACAATTTCAATTACGCCATGACCGGCGGACAGGCCGGACCCACGACACCAATCGAGGCCAACGCTTCCACGGCGCCGTACGGCTGCTACGAATTCCCCTTTAACCTCCCCTACCTGGCCGAATCCAGCGGCGCGGTTTACGTCGCCCGGTGGACATCCCTCCATATCCGGCGACTGGCGAAATCGATTACCGAAGCATTGCTCAAACCGGGATTTTCTTTCATCGAAGTAATTTGCCCCTGTTCCACGCTGTACGCCCGTCGGAATCGTCTCGGTACCGGTCTTGATCTCATGCGGTTTTACCACGATAATGCCCTGATTAAACACGGGGCCGACACGCGCGAAATCGACATCCACTACCAGGATCGGATCGTGGTGGGGAAGTTTATAGATAAAGACAAGCCCACTTTCCTACAGAAACGGGACAAATTCCTGCGCGGAAAACTGGGCGATAAGTTTGTCCCCTACAAAGGCCCGCAACCGATTTAAAAAAGCGAGGGGTGTTACATTATGAACAAAAATAAAATAGTGAACCAATCAACCAAACCAGCGAGCTGAATTATGGACATCAGGTTTTCAGGTTTCGGCGGACAGGGAATCATCAAATCCGGTACTTTAATTGGAAAAGCGGCGTCCTTGTACGACAACAAGTACGCGACCCTGACCCAGAGTTTCGGTCCGGAAGCCCGGGGCGGGGCCTGTTCCGCCCAGGTCGTTATTGATGAGTCCCCCGTTCTGTATCCTTATATTGTCGCCCCGGAGATCCTGGTAACCATGTCCCAGGAAGCCTATGAAAAATTTATCGCCGACCTTGTTCCCGGCGGAATTCTTTTAACCGACAAGGATCTTGTAAAACCGGAAAAGATTCGCAGGGATGTGAAAATGTATTCCATTCCGGCGACCCGCATCGCCGAAGAAATGGGCAACCGCATCTTTGCCAATGTGGTAATGGTCGGCTTTTTCACTGCCATTACCGGAACCGTAAGCCCGGAAGCGGTAAAAAAAGCCCTTCCCGGTTCGGTGCCGGACCGTTTTGTCGACATCAATGTCAAAGCTTTCGAAAAAGGGTATCACTATGGATTGGATTTATTGGGTGAAACCATCGCCGCGGCCGATTCCGAGCCGGCGAAGGTCACCTGATAACAATCAATCGGGAGGAAGACCATGAGCAACATAGAAAAAG
Source organism: FCB group bacterium (assembly GCA_013152315.1). Lineage (GTDB taxonomy): Bacteria > Fidelibacterota > Marinisomatia > Marinisomatales > JAADGP01 > JAADGP01. Next base: position 10,807 of record JAADGP010000015.1, on the reverse strand, counting down.
AAATCATACAATTGGAACATGATTTGGCAAATGCCTTCAATAGCGGAGATATTGAAGCCGTCCTCCGATTTTTTTCACCCGACCTGGTGGGGTTTTCGTCCACCACCCATGAGCGCATCGAGGGATTGGACGCGTTGCGGAAAACCTTTGAATATTATTTAAAGGAAGGATCACGGGTGGCCTTCAATATTTCCGACATTCAGGTCCGGGACTTTGATCCCCTGGCGATCGCCACTTTCCACTGGGTAGTAACCATTTACCATGACGGCCACGATCATCGGATTCCGGGAAGAGGAACCCATGTCTTCCAACATTCCGATACCGGCTGGAAAATCGTCCATGAACATTTTTCCCGGGCCCACCACCACGAATCGTAAGACCCGATTAGCAAGGTCATAAAATTGCAGAGGAGGTAAGGCAAACGACATGAAACCGGAATCCCGCGGCATACAAACAGCGGAATCTTCCGACCTGTTATCCGCGTTTTTCACGGACAGAAAAGTTTCCCTGAAATTCGGCCGCGACCGGGAAAACACCTATCTGATCGGTCCTATCCAACCCTCGCCCTGTACCTGGGCCTGTCCCGCGGGAGTTAACGTGAAAGCCTATGTGTCCTTAATCGCGGCCGGCCGGTTCCAGGCGGCGCTGGACGTGGTTCGTGAGCGCAATCCCCTGCCGGGTATCTGCGGCCGTATCTGTACCCATCCCTGCGAATCCTATTGCAACCGAAATCAAATTGACGATCCGGTGGCGATTCGCGAACTCAAACGTTTTGTGGCCGACTACGAGTTGGCCCATCCGCCGGTAAAGAACAAACCGATCCCCCGTTCCCGAAATGAACGCGTCGCCATTATCGGTTCCGGTCCCGCCGGGCTGACCGCCGCGAACGACCTGGTTCGCAAGGGATACGGCGTTACCGTTTTCGAAGCGCTGCCGGAACCGGGCGGCATGCTGGTGGCCGGGATTCCCGCTTTCCGGTTGCCGCGCGATATCATCGAAGCGGAGATCGATTTCATCCGGAATTTGGGGGTCGAAATAAAAACCAACACCCGGATCAGCGGGAAACAGGCCCTCGGCAAACTCCTGAAAAAAGGGTTCCAGGCCGTTTTAATCGCCGTAGGCGCTCACAAGGGAAAAAAGTTGAACATCCCCGGCGAAGAAGAATATACCGGTATCATTGACTGCGTGGATTTTCTGAATCAGGTCAACTTCGGCAATCCACCGCGAGTCGGGGAAAAAGTCATCGTCATCGGCGGCGGGAACTCGGCGCTCGACTCGGCCCGGACCGCGCTCCGTCTGGAAAGCAAAGAAGTCTACATTGTTTACCGCCGTTCGCGCCGGGAAATGCCCGCTGATGAAGCCGAAATCGCGGAAGCCGTACGGGAAGGAATTAAAATCCACTATCTGGCCGCTCCGAAGCAAATCCTGGGCAGGAACGGCCGCGTTACCGGCCTGGAATGCCTGAAAGTGAAATTGGGAGAGCCGGACGCCAGCGGAAGACGGCGTCCCGTCCCGATCAAGGGTTCGGAATTCATCGTCGAAGCGGACACCATCATTTCCGCCATAAGCCAAAAGCCCGATCTATCTTTCCTGGGCTCCGAAGAACTCGAAACCACTTCCCGGGGAACCCTTCAGGTGGATGAAGAAACCCTGGCCACTTCCCGGCCGGGCATTTTCGCCGCCGGCGACGCCACAACCGGGCCGCGCACCGTGATCGAGGCCATCGCCGCCGGCCATGTGGCCGCTGGCGCAATAGATCGCTATCTTAACCATGAACCGCTGACCGAGGCGGCGAAACCGATTAAGCCGGAACTGGAAATCCGGGTCGACCTGAAAAAAGAGCGGAAAATTCCCCGGGCAAAGGCGCCCATGGTACCGATTTCCCACCGCCAAAACAATTTCCGGGAAGTCGAACTTGGTTTCACGGAAGCCGCGGCGGTCGCCGAAGCGAAACGTTGTTTACGGTGCGGTCCCTGTAGTGAATGTTTCATCTGCGTCCCCGAATGTCCCAAGGAGGTCACCCTGATGTCGCTGCCCGGCGACCGCGAAGAGGCCCTGTTCCGTTTACCCCCGGAAGTCAGACCCGAAAAGCACAACCATGCCCCATGGAAAGGGGTTTTTACCGGGCAAGGAAAGCGCTATTCGTTTAACCTGAATCCCGTTCTGCCTTTTGTGAAGGAAACCCTTTGCCGGGGTTGCGGTGACTGCGTGGCCGTTTGCGACTATTCCGCCCTGCAACTGTTCCCCACCCAAAACGAATTGTCGTTCGCCCGGATCGATGAAAATCGGTGCCGGGGCTGCGGTACCTGTGTTGCCGTCTGTTCCACCAGCGCCCTTACGCCCCGTTACTTTGACCAGCGCTGGCTGACCAACAAACTATCCGCGATCCAACCGGAAAAAACCAACGTGGTCGTTTTTACCTGTAGCTGGAACGGATCGCAGATTGACGGCCCGGCTCTGTCCGATATGGAGTCGAAAAACACAAATGTTGTTTTATTGCGTCTCATGTGTTCCGGGCAGATCGAACCTGCTTTCGTATTACGGGCTTTCGATCAGGGCGCCGACCGGGTGCTGATTACCGGGTGCCGGGAAGACCGTTGCCACTACGAGTTCGGCGCCAAACAGGCAACCGGAACATTCGAAAAAATCAGGCAATTGTTGTTCCTGATGGGAATGGATTCCGAGCGGATTCGCTTCGAGCGACTCACGGACAAGGATCCGGTAAAATTTATTGAGCTCGTAAAGCGTTTTACAGAGGAGACCGGAAGGAATGAAAACCGGCCAAAGGAAAAGGAGCGCGTGGCGCTGTGACCGGAAATACGAATACAATCAACCGGGAACTGGTTGAAGCGATAAAGAAAACCAACGCCCTGGCCTGTCTGGAATGCGGAAAATGTACCGGGGTTTGCCCGGTATCCCGTTTTAGTCGCCATTATTCCCCCCGCAGAATGTTAACCACCGCCGTTCGCAAACATTTCGACGTATTGTTTCAGGATTACGATCTCTGGAGCTGTCTCACCTGCCTGCGATGTGAAGCCGTGTGTCCTTCCGATATAAAATACAGTGAGCTGACGCAAATTATTCGGACCGGGGCCAAAACTTTCGGGTTTAACGGGAAATGTTCCCACGCCGGAGCCCTGGAACTTTTGCAACAGATTATGACCACCAGTGAATTAAAACAAAACCGGCTGGAGTGGGTAACCAATGATCTTGAAATATCAACCACCGGGGGGGATGTTCTCTATTTCGTCGGTTGCGCTCCCTATTTCGATGTATTCTTTTCCGATCTGGAAATACACATTTTGGACGCCGCGCTCAGCAGCATCAAACTATTGAACATGCTTGGAATCACTCCCGTTCTGCTCACCGATGAACGTTGTTGCGGCCACGATCTGCTTTGGAACGGCGACGATAACAATTTCAAAATGCTGGCGAAACATAATCAGGCCCTTATTAAACAAACAGGCGCCAAAACAATTCTTTTTTCATGCGCCGAGTGTATGAGCGCCTTTAAAAATCTCTACCCCAAATACGGATTCCCGATCAAGGCGGAATTCAAGCATATGAGTCAATTTTTAGCCGAAAAAGTTGCTTCCGGCGCCATAGAACTCAACGAAATTGACGGCAAATTTACGTTCCAGGATCCCTGCCGGTTAGGCCGGCATTTGGGAATTTATTCCGAACCCCGAACCTTACTGCAAACCAACGGCGCCGACACTTTTCAGGAGATGCAGCAAAACAGTCAGGGGTCCCTTTGCTGCGGAGTAAGCGCCTGGATGAATTGTGACGTCACCTCCAAAAAAATCCAGACCGAGCGCCTGAGACAGGCCAAAGCCACCGGGGCGGAAACACTGGCCGTGGCCTGTCCCAAATGTCAGATTCATCTGGTTTGCACCATGAAGGACCAACAGGTCAATGCCAATTATGGCTTAAAAATTCAGGATATCGCCAGCATAACGCTGGAAAGAATAGCAAGTAAATGAATCGTGGGAATTAAAACGGAGAGCTCTTTATGAGTGGTAACGACTTAAGGGTTGGTGTATTTGTCTGCGAATGCGGGAAAAACATTGCCGGATCGTTGGACTGCGACGCGGTTAAGGAATACGCCGCGACCCTTCCGGACGTGGTCTGCGCCGTTAAGAACAAATACACCTGCGCCGAACCGGGTCAACAGGAGATAAAAAAATACATCAGGGAATACAAACTGAATCGGGTTGTCGTCGCTTCCTGCACCCCGCGTATGCATGAGACGACCTTTCGGAATTGTGTCGCGGAAGCGGGGTTGAACCCATACCTGATGGAAATGGCCAACATCCGCGAACACTGCAGTTGGGCCCATATCAACGACTGGGACGGCGCCACGGAAAAAGCGAAGGATATCGTCAAGATCGCCGTGGCCCGAACGCGACTTCTGCGGCCCCAGACGGAGGCTGTTGTACCGATTTTGAAGGAAGTTCTGGTCATCGGGGGTGGTGTCGCCGGAATCCAGGCGGCGCTGGATCTGGCCGATGCGGGCTACCGGGTTAATTTAGTGGAAAAGGAGGCATCCATTGGTGGGATCATGGCCGCGTTGGACAAGACCTACCCCACCATGGATTGTTCCATATGAATACTCGGACCGAAAATGATGGATGTCGGTCGACATCCCCGAATCAATCTCCTGACGTATAGCGAAATCGAAGATATCAGCGGTTACATCGGCAACTTCCACGTAACGGTGCGGAAGAAGGCCCGTTACGTGGATGAAGACGCCTGCAACGCCTGCGGCGAATGCGAACTGGTGTGCCCGGTCGTGGCGCCCGATGAATTCCAACAGGGGTTTTCCACCCGGAAAGCCATTTACATGCCCTTCCCCCAGGCCGTCCCATCGGTGTACATATTGAACGATGCCGATTGTCTGGGGCATAATCCCATCGCCTGCGGAAAATGCGCCGAGGTCTGCGAAAAAAACTGTATCGACTTCGATATGGAAGATGAACTGATCCAACTGGATGTGGGTACGGTTGTTGTTGCCACGGGCATGGACGTGTATGATCCCACCGAAATGGACGAATACGGGTACACCCGTTTTGAAAATGTCGTTACCAGTATGGAATTCGAGCGCCTGATCTCCGCCGGCGGCCCCACCGAAGGTCATTTCGTCCGCCCCACGGACCGCCGGACACCTCAACGGATCGGGTTCATTCAGTGTGTCGGGTCGCGGTCCCTCGGCTCAAAGGGGAACCCCTATTGCAGCAATATTTGCTGCATGAATACCGTGAAAGACAGTTTACTGCTGAAAGATCACTATCCCGAAACGGAAATTACCGTTTTCTACATGGACATCCGGGCCTTCGGGAAAGGGTTCGAAGACTTGTTCCTGCGCAGTAAGCAGGCCGGCGTGCATTACATTCGTGGTCTGCCGGGTGAAATATTCGAAGATCCGAAAACCAAAAACCTGACCCTGATTGTTGAAGACACGGTTGAAGGTACCATTAAGGATTACGAGTTTGACCTGATCGTTTTATCGGTGGGGGTCATACCGCGCCGTGACAGCAATGTCGTGCAAAAACTACTGACACTTTCGCGCACGGAAGACGGTTTTTTCATGGAATCGCATCCCAAATTAAAGCCCGTTGACGCTCCCACGGGAGGCGTGTTCTTCGCCGGTTGCGCCGAATCGCCGAAGGACGTGAAGGACAGTGTTACCCAGGCCAGCGCCGCCGCCGCCCGCGCGCAAATATTGATGAATACCGGCGAAATCAGCGTCGAAGCCATCACCTCCGTTTGTCGGGAGGAGTTATGCACTTCCTGCGGGATTTGTGTTAAGGTGTGTCCCTTCAATGCCATCCGGGGCGCCGATGCCAAGGCCAAGACACCGGCCGAAATTATCGAAGCCATGTGCAAAGGGTGCGGTACCTGTGCCGCCGAATGCAACTTTAACGCGATCATGATGAAACATTTCGAAGACGCCCAGATTCTTGCCATGGTCGACGCCATGTTGGAAGAGAAACCGCTGGAAAAAATCGTCGTCTTTGCCTGCAACTGGTGTTCCTACGCCGGGGCCGATTTGGCGGGACTTTCGCGACTTCAATATCCCCATTCACAGCGGATCATCCGCACGATGTGCAGCGGCCGGGTGGATTCCGAATTTATTCTTCACGCCTTCGAAAAAGGCGCCCCGATCGTATTGGTTTCCGGTTGTCATTTCGCCGACTGCCATTACATCGACGCCAATCGCTGGACCCAAAAACGCGTTGAAAAATTGTGGGATAAGCTGGAACGGATGGGAATCCGTCCCGAACGGTTGCAGTTGGAGTGGATCAGCGCCGCGGAGGGACAAAAGTGGGCCAAAACCATGCGCGAACTGGAAGAAATGCGACAACAGGTGACCCGGGAAGAAGTGGAATTCACCATGCGTGTTTTGCGGGAAGCCCGGGAAAAAGCCGAGGCCAAAAAACGAAAAAAGGCCGCCGCCCGGGTTGGGCCTCAACCGAAAAGAACAACATCCTTGGAAGCCATGGCATGAAAAATTCCGCGTACGGCGGGAGATTTGTTCCCGCAACAACCAGGCACAAAGAAAATGAATATCACGCCGGGACGGGACAGCGGGAAAGCCGGCTTTCTCCCGGATGTTTTTCGGATCGATAACCGGAAAAACAACAACCAATAATTAAACTTTGCCTATGGATGAAATCACTTTTAAATGTCTGCGGTGCGGGCACGAATTCACCGGTCCGTATGATAGAAAGGTCCCGGTGGAACGCGCCTGTCCCAAGTGCAACAGTAACAGTGTACGTCCGCTGAAGAAGAAACCGGCAAGGGCGTAAAGCAACACAAATACGACCCCGTCAATGGTCTTCAAGGGAAGGAGGACAAAATGATGGATCAACCTGAATATCGTTTTTTCAGAGCATTTGTCAATATCAGCAAAGCGATCAGTTCCACCCTGGATTTGCAGGAAGTATTGGACCTGATCGTGAAAAACGCCGTGGAATTCCTGCACCTGAAAGCAGGCGCGATCAGCCTTTGGAACAAGCAGGAAAACCGGCTCGAGATGATTGCCCATTTAAACCTCAGCCGGGAATTTCTGGACAAGGGACCGGTGTACGCCGATCGCAGTATGCCGCGGGCCCTGACCACGAGAAAACCGGTCATTATTCCCAACATTAATCACGACAGCCAGCTTCAATATCCCGAAGCCTGTAAGAGAGAAGGAATTAAAGCGATTCTATCCATTCCCATTATTTTTAAGGATGATGTAATCGGCGTGCTTCGCCTTTTTGATTCGAAACCGCGTGTGTTCAGCGCGGAAGAAGTGGAGTTCATGACCGCCCTGGCGGAGATGGGCGGTATCGCGATCAACAACGCCCTGTTCATGAAACAACTAAAAAAAGACCACGCCCGGGAAATGGATGAATTGTGGAACTGGTACAGCGATATGATCGCGCGACCCGATTATCAATGACCTGAATCGGGAAATAATTACCAGGTCAGAAGACCTTGGGCTATCAATTGGTTTTCATTGTATTGTCTGGAGCCTTGCATTATAACCATTTCCCCGGCAATTCCGGATTGCCGGGGAAATCTTTCTTTCATGAACAATACCCGACCAAAACAGTCGCAATTAATTCTTGAACGGCTCCGGTTTCAGCCGTAGATTAAATACGACTAATAAAGTCGTATTTAATCAATATGTTTAAACTCACACGGAAAGTCGAATACGCCCTCATCGCTTTACGACACATGCAGAGTAAAGGCAGTGAGGTGGTCACGAACACCAAGGAAATTGCCGAAGCGTACGATATTCCGGTCCAGCTCCTGGCAAAAACCCTTCAACAATTGGCGCGGGAGGGCATTATCGATCCCGTCCAGGGACCCCACGGCGGCTATCGTCTTACCGCGAATCTTGAAGACCTTAACCTGACTGATTTTATTGAATTGCTCGAAGGTCCCATGGGATTGATGGACTGTTATTTCGATTCCCGTTGTGAGCAACTCAGGGTCTGCAACATTCGCCTGCCGATCGTAAAAATCAACGATTCCATCCGGAATTTGTTTAACCAAATGTCCTTAGCCGATTTAACCAAATAGAAAGCGTATCATGTCTGTAATAACCCGCGAAAAAATTATCGATATTCTGAAACAATGTTACGATCCGGAAATACCGGTGGATTTGTGGAACCTGGGTCTGATCTATGATATTGGAATCCGGGACAGTCACGAGGACGGAAAAGCGGACGTCAATATCGTTATGACTTTAACCACTCCCGGCTGCGGAATGGGACAATACATGGCCCGGGGTATCAAGGCCAAACTGGAAAGCCTGGAGGAAGTCCAACAGGCGTTTGTGCAGATTACGTTTGACCCTCCCTGGCGGCCGGCCATGATGACCGCTGAAGCCAAACGAAAATTGGGGTTTGAGCCGCAACCGGATCCGGAAAACAGCGGCGCCGAACCAGGTACGGAATGGGAATAAACGCAACCGATTTCCCCCCGGATTTTTCAGTGTAACCGGCAAAAACAGACGCACAGGATGAAATCTCAAAAAGAAACATTGACCGACGATCAACAAATTATCGACGACGCGATCAGCCAGGAATACAAGTACGGATTCGTCACCGATATTGAACAGGATAAAATTCCTCCCGGTTTGAATGAAACCGTAATCCGGCTGATTTCATCCAAAAAATTCGAACCGGAATGGCTGCTGGAATGGCGTCTGAAGTCCTATCGGCACTGGGTAAAGATGAAAGAACCGACCTGGGCCAAGGTCACCTACCCTCCGATCGACTACCAGTCGATCAGTTATTACGCCGCGCCAAAAAAGAAAAAGGAGCTTAAAAATCTGGATGAAGTCGACCCCGAACTGTTGCGTACGTACGATAAGCTCGGGATTCCCCTGGATGAACAGAAAATGCTGGCCGGGGTGGCGGTGGACGCCGTTTTCGACAGTGTTTCCGTAGCCACAACTTTTAAGTCCGAGTTGGCCCGGCACGGGATTATTTTCTGTTCCTTTTCCGAAGCCGTCCGCAACCACCCGGATCTGGTCCGGAAATATTTGGGCTCCGTGGTGCCTCCCACCGATAATTTTTTCGCGGCCCTCAACTCGGCCGTTTTCAGCGACGGATCTTTCGTGTACATCCCCAAGGGTGTCCGTTGTCCCATGGAATTATCCACCTATTTCCGGATTAACGCGGCCAAGACCGGTCAATTCGAACGGACCCTGATCATCGCCGAGGAAGGCAGTTATGTCAGTTACCTGGAGGGATGCACAGCTCCCATGCGGGATGAAAATCAGCTCCACGCGGCGGTTGTGGAATTGATCGCCCATAAGGACGCCGCCATTAAATATTCCACGGTACAAAACTGGTATCCCGGTGACAAGGACGGCAAGGGCGGCATTTACAATTTTGTGACCAAACGGGGCATCTGCCGGGGGAAAAATTCCAAAATTTCCTGGACCCAGGTCGAAACCGGGTCCGCCATCACCTGGAAATACCCCAGCGTGATCCTGAAAGGGGACAATTCCATCGGAGAATTCCACTCCGTAGCCCTTACGAATAATTACCAGCAGGCCGACACGGGCACGAAAATGATTCACATCGGGAAGAACACCCGCAGTACCATTATCTCAAAAGGGATTTCGGCCGGGCACGGACAAAACACTTATCGCGGCGGCGTGAAAATTATGAAAAGCGCGGACAACGCCCGTAACTATTCGCAATGCGATTCGATTCTGATCGGCAACAACTGCGGAGCGCATACTTTTCCGTACATCGACGTCCGCAACAACACGGCCCAAATGGAACACGAGGACGAGGCAACCACCTCCAATATCGGCGAAGATCAAATTTTCTATTGCAACCAGCGAGGCCTGACGGCGGAAGACGCCGTTTCCATGATCGTCAATGGGTTCTGTAAGGAAGTGTTCGCGGAACTGCCCATGGAATTTGCCGTGGAAGCCCAAAAGCTCATGGAAGTAAGCCTGGAAGGAAGCGTGGGGTAGTGTGTGAAAAGTGAAACGTGAAACGTGAAACGTGAAACGTGAAAAAGATGGTGCTGTAATATGAACATGAATTATCAGGAATGGGAAAAGACCGTTCCGGTTGAGATTACCAATGATTCCCTGTGGAAAATGGAAGTTTATCGGTTAGGGCTATTTCTCTCCGATATCTGTTGGCATGATGTAACGAAACTCCTAAATGATCGCCGGACAGTCAAATTATCCGATCAATTATATCGATCTTCCGGGTCTATCGGTGCAAACATCGCCGAGGGCTATTCCCGAGGAACCGGTAAAGATCGGGCTCGATTCTACGAATATGCATTAGGCTCAGCACGAGAATGTCGCGATTGGTACTATAAAGGACGACACATCCTGGGACAAAAAGTTACGGATCATAGAATCGGATTAACCACCCAATTGATAAAACTTTTATTAAAAATGATACCTCAACAACGAAGTTATACTATCGGCGAATCAACCTCGAACTATACAATTGATTCAGGTGAGTTAATTAACACTGTACCCTTACCATAATTATGTTTCAAATCCCAAAAATCACGCATCCCCGACATCCACTACGCCCCAACACAATCACGCATCACGTTTTACGCATCGCGCTTCATTCCCCAAATATCATTCAAGTTGCAACCAATAAATATTAATCCCGGAGTTTTATTTCAATGTTAGAAATCAAGAATCTGCACGTTGCCGTTGAGGGAAAACCGATATTAAAAGGCATTAATCTCACGGTTAAAGCCGGTGAGATGCACGCCATTATGGGGCGCAACGGTTCGGGGAAAAGCACCCTGGCCAACGTTA
>JAADGP010000006.1:13948-14426 GCA_013152315.1 FCB group bacterium | reverse complement strand
TTGCATTTGTTAAAGCTGGTTCATTTAGTGAAAATATCACCTTATACGACAAATCCCTGACCATAAAATTGCGGCTTGGTTTGGGATACATCTTTTAGAACCAATTCTTATTTTTGACTTACGGAGTATATTGGAGCAGGGATTTGTTATTTAAAACATTACCCTGGTAAAACAAAGGTGCAATAATGAAACAAACAATCCTCCTTTTCATGTTTTCATCCTTTCTCATGGCCGGAAGCGCCAAAGCTCCGCTCATCGACCTGCACTACGCCATAGCGCCTTCCTGGAATTTCCAGTATGCGTCCAATACAAGTGGTAATAACCGGGATTATGCCTTCGGCCTGTCGTTTCCGGTACCCAAAAAACAAAATTTCCGTTTTGGAATCGACATTATGTTAAAATCATGGACAGCCTACCGCTTTTACCGGTTTGAGAAAGATTTATTATATGAAAGCCAAGAAGTCGGCAATACGGATGA
>JAADGP010000006.1:0-13919 GCA_013152315.1 FCB group bacterium | reverse complement strand
CTTGTGGGGGCGGCGCCGTATCTGAGCGGAACAATCAACAAAAAGGGAGATCTCTGGCATAAGACAACCTTTTCATTGGGAATTCTGGCGGGGCATCCCGACACACCAAACAGGGTATGGCTTAAAAAATGGGGACAAATAACGGACCGGGTTGTGTTTACACCGTTTTTCCGATTCGAACGGCCGTTATTGGCAAGATACCCGTGGATTGTCGGGATGGCCCAATTCTATTACGTGCCGGAGGCGGGGTTTGTCTCTTCGTTATTGATCGGTGCGGATGTGAAACTTTGGTAAGGGAATCCCGGTTAACAATCGCTCAACACCAGCACAAGCGGAATCAATAAGCCCCGGGCGAAAAGGGCCATAAGAGCGGGATCAGAAAACTGGCGGTGATCCATAGCGCGATCGACAACGGCAATCCCACCCGCATGTAATCGGTAAATTTGTACCCGCCGGGACCGTAAACCATCAGATTGGTCTGGTACCCCACCGGGGTAATAAAAGAAGACGAAGCGGCAAAACAGATGGCGAATATGAACGGACGGGGATCCAGTCCCATTTTCGCGGCCATGGTCAGGGCTATCGGCGTCATAATGATCGCGGTAGCGGCGTTGGACGAAACCTCGGTCATGATCAACGTGATCAAATACAGCACGGCCAGCATGATGTTGGGCTGAATCGATTCCGGGAAGCGGGTCATTAAATTGTAGAGATTGGTGCCCACCCAATCGGCCGTGCCGCTGGTCTGGATTACCTGCCCCAGGGGAATCAGGGCCGCGATCAATACAATCACCTGCCAGCGGATGGCATAATACGATTCGTTGGGCGTGATCAGACCAAACACTAGCAGAATTGCCACCCCAATGATGGTACCTTTCAAAATCGTTATATAGCCGATGGCGGCCAGAGCGATAATACTCAAAATCACAACGATGCTTAACCACCAAAAACGTTGCTTCCGCAGGGTAACATCAATTTCCTCCATGACGATGAAGTCACCGGTGGAAGCAAGGGCACGGATCTTTTCGCGCGGGCCGTACACCAGCAACGTGTCATACGCCGCCAGAAGGACATGGGCAATCTTCCTCCGGAATATTTCCCCTTCCCTCCGGATTGCCAACACAAAACAACCGAAGCGGCGACGAAAATTCACCTCTTTCAAACTTTTACCGACCAGATCGGATTTATCGGTGAGGAGACACTCCACCAACACATTGTTCTCACGTAATAGTTCACTGTGGGTCAATTTCTGGTCCGTAAGCATAGCCACCTTTTCCACTTCCTTCAATCGCAGAAAATTATCCAACGCGCCCCGAATAAAGAGAATATCTCCGGCCTGTAGTTTCGTGTCGCGGATATTGGTGGTGATGGTTTTATCGCCCCGGAGGATATCCAGCACCGTCACATCGTAATTTTTGTTAAGCCCCCGCTGCATGCAGGTTTTTCCGACCAGGGGAGAATCCGGCAATACTTTCACTTCGGTTAAAAACCCACCCATGTGAAAGCTCTTCGTCAAACTCGACGTGACGGTCCTCGAAGGCAGCAATTTGTTCCCCAGCAGGAGAATATAGGCTAATCCGATAACCAGTTGTATCGCGCCGTAACGCGCGAATTCAAACATGCCGAGTGGAATCTGATTGTCGCCTTTCACGAATATGGAGTTTACCAGCAGGTTGGTGGAGGTTCCGACCAGGGTGAGGGTCCCTCCCAGGATGGCGGCATAGCTGAGCGGAATCAGGACCTTGGACGGACTGACCCGGTAGGATTGGGCAATCCGCATGGTAATGGGAATGAATATAGCGACAACGGCGGTGTTGTTAACCACGGCGGAAGCGACGGCGATGCTCAGCAGGTAAACAGTCAATCCCAACCCCATGGAACGGTTGAACAACTGGTTGATTTTTACCACCAGATATTCCAGGACGTGTGTTTTCTGGATGGCATTGCTCAACACAAACAACAAAGCGATGGTAATGACCGCCGGGTTTGAAAAACCCGCGATTGCGTCGTTCGGCGATATTAATCCGGCAATCAGTAAAATCCCCAGGATGGTAAACGCCGTTACGTCAATAGGCAACGCTTCCGTCACAAACAGGATAAATCCCAGTGTGACTATACTTAAAACAACGATGATTTCAACGGTCATATGAAAAATCTAACGATTTTCTGTGAGGTGAAAACGATATCCATTGGCGCTGTACCATAATCGGAAATTTAATCATAAAACAAGTCCATCAGCCTTCATAAATTATTCTATTTTTTAGCGTTCCGCCGGCCGGTGCCGGGGAGCAGTATTTTCAATCGAAAAATCGGGATTAATCCCGATCGTATCCTGACTATAATTCCTTTTCGGAAAAGCGGTCGGATGGAACCGCTCAGGAAAAAGGCCAGAATATGGGAATGAAAATAATAGCGGCTATCCAGAGCACAATGGCCAGCGGCAATCCAACCTTTATATAGTCGGTAAATTTATACCCCCCCGGACCATAGACCATTAAATTCGTTTGATACCCAACCGGTGTGACCAACGAAGCCGAAGCCGCGTAACAGATCGCGAAAATAAAGGGGCGGGGGTTCAAACCCATCTGGGATGCCATCACCAGAGCAATGGGAGTCATAATAATCGCCGTTGCCGCGTTGGAAGACACCTCGGTAAGCACCATTGTCAACAGATAAATGAACGACAACAACACGATGGGTTGGTATTGTTCGGGGAAAATTCCAATTAACCCGGACAATCCCGCGCCGATCCAATCGGCTGTTCCGGTACTCTGGATCACATAACCCAGGGGGATCAGGGCGGCAATCAGGACAATCACCTGCCAGTGGATGGATTGATAGGCTTCGTTGGGACGCAGGACCCGGAAAACCAGGAGAATCACTACGCCGATTAAGGCTCCTTTGAGAATCGGTACCAGTCCCAAAGCGGCCAATACAACCGCCAGGATGATTACCACGGCGCTTAACCACCAAAAACGATTTTTCTTTAAAGTCGCGTCTATTTCTTCCAATACGATGAAATCTCCGGAGGCCGCCATTTCATTGATTTTGTCGCGTGTCCCATAGACCAATAATGTATCAAATACATTCAAAATCATATGCGAAATCTTCCGGCGCAGGATGGTTCCTTCCCGGCGAATCGCCAATACAAAACAGCCGAATCTTCGTCGAAAATTAGTGTCTTTTAAACTTTTCCCGATTAAACCGGATTTCTCCGTGAGCAAACATTCGGCCAATACATTGTTCTCGTTCCGCAACTCCTCATGGGTGAGTTTTTCATCGGTTAACATGGTAATTTTTTCGATTTCCTTCATTCTCAGGAAATCCTCCAAAGCTCCCCGGACAAAAAGCACGTCTCCTTCCTTCAAAACCGTGTCGCGGATGTTGGTGGAAATCAATTTATCGTCCCGCAGAATATCCAGAACGATTACATCATAATTCCGGTTTATTTCCCGTTCCAGGCACGTTTTACCTACCAGTGGCGAACCTTTCGGAATCTTGATTTCGGTCAGATAGCCCCCCATGTGATAGCTTTTGGTCAGACTTGAAGTCACCGTTCTTGACGGCAACATGCGATAGGCAAAAACAATAATATAAACCAACCCGATTGCCAGTTTTATGCTTCCGAATTTCGTAAACTCAAACATCCCCAGAGGCGGATAATCGGTACTTTGGAGCAAAATCGAATTGACCAGTAAATTGGTCGATGTTCCAACCAGGGTCAGGGTTCCGCCCAGTACGGCGGCATAACTCAACGGGATCAGTACTTTGGAGGGGCTGATCCGGTATTTATGCGCCAGCCGGATCGTTACCGGCATGAATATCGCCACAATGGCGGTATTATTCACGATGGCGGAAGCAATGGCGATGGAAACAAGGTACAGTGTCAGTCCCAACGTTTTAGACCGTCGCGCCAGTTTATTAAGATGCAAAACCAGATACTCCAACAAACCCGTCTTTTGCAATGAGTGACTCAGGATGAACAACGCGGCGATGGTAATAACCGCCGGATTTGAGAAACCTTTTATACTTTCGGTTGGGGATAACAATCCCGACACCAGCAATATTCCCAAAACCGTGAGCGCCGTAACGTCGATGGGCAACGCTTCCGTTACAAACAAAATAAAAGCCAGGCCGATGATAAACAGTACGAAACCAATTTCTATGGTCATTGTCCGGCCCGGATTTTCAATTCAATTAAAACAAATTATCCATAAAGTAAAACCGGGTGCCCCCATACTTCGGGAAAACCGCAACTGCTTCCTCCTCAACCAGTCGTAACGTAAAAATCAGATTTGTACCTCATCGATTTGTTTGGGGTCCAGGTTCTCCTGCGCGTATTTCAGGTAGATTTTTTCCTTTACAAATACTTCGAAAAGATCGGGATCGATGTGGGCATCATTCTTCATAAATCCGAGAATCCGCATCGCCTGACTCAATGTTTTCCCTTTTTTGTAGGGACGATCACGGGCGGTAAGAGCTTCGAAGATATCCGCAATGGCCATAATCCGGGCCTGGATGGACATTTCATTCCTGGTCAGCCCTTTTGGATACCCTGTTCCATCCAGCCTCTCATGATGCCCGCCGGCAAATTCGGGAACGTTCTGCAGATTCTTTGGATAGGGTAATTTGGTCAGCATGTGAATCGTTTCTACTATGTGATTATTGATGATCTTCCGTTCCTCATGTGTAAGGGTGCCACGATTAATGTTCAGATTATATACTTCATTATCGGTAAGAAACGGTTTCCATTCGCCGTTTTCCTTCCAGCGGTATTTGGCGATTTTTTCCACCCGTCTCTTCTTGTCCTCGCTCATAAATTCTCCGCCGATATTGGTTTCTTCTAAAAACGCCATATCATTATCCAATTGGGCAATCTTCGCCCGGTACTTCCTTTTTAACTGCTTTAGCGCCACTTGGCGATCGGCATCGTTCAGAGTGGTATCGGACAGGAGTTTTAATTTCCGTTTGAGATATTTTATCTCTTCATCGCGTTTTAACACCTCAAACCGGGTGGTAACGGTATGGATACGATCATATATCGTTTCCAGTTTTGTTGCTTTATCGACGACATACTCGGGAGTCGTAACCTTTCCGCAATCGTGCAGCCAGGCGGCGATTTTCAGTTCATACATTTCTTCTTCGGTAAAATGAACATCCGCTAAGGGACCTTCATCGACTCTGTTCACGGCTTCGGCCAACATAAGGGTAATGATGGGTACGCGTTCGCAATGCCCGCCGGTGTAGGGTGATTTGGCATCAATGGCGGAAGCGATTAATTTGATGAAGGACTCAAACAGAACCTGCAATTCCCGCATTAAATTTTTATTGGTAATGGCCACCGCGGCCTGGCTTGCCAGTCCTTCCACCAATTGCTGCACTTCCTTTGAAAAGGAAATTGTTTCACCGGTCTTCGGATCCTTGGCATTTAGCAATTGCAGCACACCAATAATTTCATCCTGGTGGTCCTTTAAAGGCACGGTAAGAAAGGATTTCGAGCGGTAGCCGGTTTTTTTATCAAACATTTTCGTCCCGGAAAAATCAAACCCTTCCGCCGTATACGCGTCTTCAATGTTTACGGTTTTCCCGGTTAACCCGACGTAGGCCGCGATCATGCTTTTGTTAGGGGAACCGTCCTCCTGGTACAAACGAACCGGGTAGAAGGGGATTTCTTTCCCCGATGTGCCGCCCATGTGAAAATTAAGGGAGTCGGTCATCATGATGGCAAAACGCAAACGCTTATCATCGGTCATCATGTACAACGTTCCGCCATCGGCATTGGCTATCCGCTTGGCCTCCAACAGAATCATCTCCAACAGCTTATCCATGTCTTTTTCCCGGGATAGAGCCAGACCGATCTCGGACAACTTTTCTATTTGGGCCCTGAGTTCGCGTATATAAGCCTTTATACCTTCCGGGGTTGATTTTAACAATTTTTTAATTTCCTCCGTGGTAAGAGAAAATGCGGTATTGCTATTGTGATTCATACGCCATCCAATTTCTTAGTTGATGAAAAACTTACGACCGGGGTGATCTATTCTCAACGGTTACTTCATCTTTATTTGCAACCGATAAAATGATTTCCGTGGAATTTATCCGCTTTGGAATTATTAACCCAACTTTTTCGCCTGAAAAATGCTATTCATATTCAACCCCTTCGAGGTCGTCTTCCACTTGAATCGCAAGAATCAAAAACAATTGTATTTTTCATTTGGGATGCCCATGAAAGCTAAAACACAGAATCTAAAACGTGTCGGAGCGGAGATCCCGACGGAGCGCAGCGACTATCGGGAAGGCGTGTAAATTTTAAATTGTGTAAACGTGTGAAGAACCAAGAACCAGGGACCGGGAAATTATTATTTCTCTATGATGCGCGTTTCACCGTGTTGTAACGTAAAAAATTCGTCTTCCCGTATGCCGTTTTTTTCAAGTTCCTTCTTCAATAATGTTACCGGTTCCGTCACCGGTTCATCAGACAGAATGAACGTACCGTAATGAATTCCCACCGATTGCCGTGCCTGCAGATCCTTGTGTACCAGAACGGCCTGGGCGGGATTTACATGAATGGGCAACATGAACCATTCGGGTCCATAGGAACCGATCGGAATGGCCGCCAGGTCAAATGGTCCGTATTTAATACCGACTTCACTGAACAGAGGACTATAACCGGTATCTCCGGCAAACCAAAATCGTTGTTTGGTACCGATAATCGCCCAACTGCTCCAAAGTGTTTTATTTCGATTAAACGGACTACGACCGGAAAAATGTTGTGACGGTGTACATACGATCGTAACCCGGCCCAGTTGATATTCCTGCCACCAATCCATTTCAATCACATTGGTTATGCCCTTTTTAATAAACCACGGTTTAACGCCCTTAGGCACAAACCAAACCGGATCATTACCCAACGCCTTCACGGTGGTTTCATCCAGGTGATCATAATGATCATGAGAAATGACTACGGCGTCAATCGCCGGCAGCGCGCTGAGCGGGAAAGGAACCGGTGTAAAACGCTTCGGTCCGAATAATTGGGACGGGGAACAACGTTCACTGAAAATGGGGTCGGTCAGGATGGCAAGCCCTTCAATCTGGACCAACAACGTGGAATGTCCCACCCAGGTTATTACCAATTCATCCGGCTTGCTATTGATTTTGCGCCAGTCAGGCTCGGCGATGGGAAAAACATTTTGGGCTGAGGAAAAGGACGGGACTTTGCCTATCCGACTGAATTGCCATTTGAGAAGTCCCAGGAACTGGTTTCCTTGTTTCAATCCCGGATTTTGAAAACGGTTTGACTTATCTCGGTTCATATCCATTTTTTGTGGCACCATCGATAGGTTCAATAACACACTGCTGATTAGTGAAATAGAAAATGTTGCCAATACCATTCTGGTCACTATCATTGTCAGTCAGGCGGCAACCGCTTTTTACCTGGGTAATTCAGATTACAATTAAAGATCACCTTTAGAATGTATATGAGATTATTGTTTAATTTGTCCGGCGATGATGGAATTACACGAATCCGGTGCTACGTGTTGAATAGTTTAATATTCAACGCCCCCGGGTTCATTTTTGAATATATTCTTTTATTTTATCCATCATCTCCTGGCGATTAATAGGTTTGGACAAATAGTCATTACACCCGGCGCCCATGCAATTGTCCCTGTCCCGGGCAAAAGCGTGGGCGGTAGTGGCGATAACGGGAACATCTTTCCAACGATCAAAAGTCCGCAAATAACGGACCAAATCCAAGCCGTCCTCCTCACCCTGTAAGGATAAATCCAAAAGGATCAAATCCACCGCTTCGGCTTCCATTTTCTGTTTTGCCTCCGCAACGGAAACGGCAAAACAAACTTTATAATCATCCCTCAGCAAAAACGACATCAATAATTGAGTATTCTTGTCATCCTCGACAACCAACACCACCGGTTTTTGTTTTACATTATCGGACATCATACAATACCAATTAATTCATTTCCCCGGGTTTTATTATCCAGGTTCCACAGACGTTTTACTTGCAATTTAAATCTCCCCCGACTTTAGATTTAAATTATCGAGTAGCTAAATAATGATTTGACAATGATTTCCATTAATAGCATAGTGATTGAATTTACCTCATCGGGAAAAAAGACCCAAACTGTATTGCGCCCATCGGCGAGGCTTGCGGAAACAACGATCTAAATTCATTATTATCATATAAACAACCGTTGGCGTTATTGTTATGGTTCTCATTTATCGATCGGATCAGAAGGTGTAAGACAGGTTGGCCGTGGCAATTATATTGTTGTTTTCGCCCTGGGCAGTGGAACTACGCCGGTATTCGGTTATCATGTTCGCGGTAAGATTTTCAATGAGAGAGAATCGAAAACCGCCCCTAATTCCAAACCGTTTTAAATCCGTCTGCCCGGCCCCGGAAGTATAATTTACTCCTCCCAGCAGGTTAAGCTTCCGGTTAAACAATCCGTACTCGGCATCAAATTTCAGGCTGGTGAACGTCTGCTCGGCAATCATTCCCGGTCCGATGCTGAATTCACTGGCGTTGGAAGTAATGCTTACGGAAGTTTTCAGGGGGAATGCAAAGCGGGAATTAATTACCAGGTTGTACACACTGGAGGTTAATCCCGGATCGACAAAATTGGTATCGAGATCACGGTTATCATACAGGTCGTTTTTTTCCAGGTTAACGATTGTTCCCGAAATATCATTCCTGACATCGAAGGCGTCAAAACGATAATTAAGGGTTGCCGTGACATTTGCGGTCTGAGTATTCTCACGGTTATCCGAGTAATTTATCTCACCTGTTGATTGGTTTACCAGGGTATCCAGATGAGTTATTCCATTATTGCGCCCAAACAATCGGAAACTCAGGTTTATCGTGGGCAAATTCGGTCCCGGCAGGAAGGTCAGATTCGTCATGATTGTATTTTGACTGGTAACATTGGTAACTGTTGTGGAAATGTCATCATCCTGGTACTTGTAAAGCAATGTCAGGAGCAGTCGATTTTTAAATAATTGAATTTTATCGCTGACCGAAAACACACGATTATTGGATAACAGGTAAGGATTGGCCAACGACATGAATTCCGGCCCGACCTGTGAATATTCAGCAACGATATAATGACCAAAATAATTGAGTTTCGCGCGCGTACGCATCGCTATCGAAGGCATGCTCAGGATGGCTTCGCCATAGGAGACGTTACTACTGTCGCCGAAAATGGAGATATCAATGGGCGCGAGCGGTGACATATTCTGGTTGATAATGAAAAAGCTTTCGATGTCCTTCGGATCAAAGGGAATCACGTCGAGATCTATGGATCCTGCCAGTTTATTATCAGTTGAATCGTCCAGCAGGGTGTCCAATTGCGCCTTGGATACGGCGCCGTCCCAGATATCACGGTTCAACATACTGAACGCCAATTCTCCCTCCAACAATATTCGTTTGTGATCCAGGTAAAAGCCCAAATCCGTACCCAAAACAATATTATCCTGCGGCGCGGGCCCGGCCCAGTCGGACTGTTGTGCCAATTGAACGGAAATATCCGGCCTTGCGCCCATGGCGATTAATTCCGAATAGGTGTAAATACCGGCCGTGATCCCCAGGGTGTCACTCGTTAATTCAATCTTAGCATTTTTCAGATCCTTTTTGACGCTTGAAATATCGTCGCGAACTTTCACCAGGCTCAGCCCCAACTGAAAGTTTTCGCCCCTGCCAAAGCTGAGTCGTCCTCCTTTTAATTCCTGGCGAAACGTGTATCCTTTACGATTCAATTCCATCACCAGTTGATCTTCCTCCTGGACGAACTTTTCCAGAGTATATGACTCGTCGGTATCAAGCCCGCCCTGAACGGCACGGTTAATATCTCCCTGGACATAATGGAAATTGATGACTCCTAATTTGAAATTGGCGTCCACCCCGCGTACACGTTTACCGTCAACCATAAACCTGCTCAATTTCGGGTTTGTATCGCCGATATTCAAATCCAGGTAACGGCCCAACGATACCCCGAATCCGAAACGATTCCGGGGTTGAATCAGGGGATCTTCTTCGGTGGTAATTTTAATATTCGTTTTAAAGCGTAACCAATCCTGGTAGGAACCGCGCAGGTTGATTCCGAATTGGCCGACTGCCAACTCTTCCACTTCGTATTTATCATACCGATATCCGGTAGTGACCCGCCCGCTAAGTTCAAGCAAATCGGCCGCACGTCTTTTCCCGGCCACCTGAAAGGTCCAGGTTTTGGTCACCGGCGAGCGACCTTCCTCACCTTTGACAAAGATTCGAACTTCATGCTTGCCCGGAGTCATCACCGCCGGCGTGTACGAGACCATATCGGCATCGATCATGGCCCGGTTCGTTAAGTCCTGTCCGTCAACGTAAAGACGTACATTGGCGGGATTCACTTCACCCAATTCGAAAAAAGAAGCCGCAATCAGTACTTCGGTTTTCAGAACTGTCGAACCGGGTTCCGGGCTGAAAATCTGAATCGATTGCGCGTACAATCCCGATAAAAGCCATAACGAAAGAACCAATATTTTCACGGTTTTACCGATATTGAATAACAATGGTTTTAATGTTGCCATTCTCATCCTCTATTTCAAAACGAAGTTCATGTTGTTCGGGTCCTTCACCGCCTTCTTCACCGAAATCCGGAATATCGGACTCTTCGGTAACCGTAACATTCAAACTACCATCGGGGGTGGAATTGGCGGTTTCGCCTTCATTTACGGTGGTACTCTTACCGGTCGAATTGTTGGTCACCACAATGCTTCCGATGAGCGTGATAAACAAATCGCCATAAACGGGATCCGAAATGATGATTATCTCGGTGCCTTTTACCGACGCCACGGAGGTCGGTGTGGCAATAATAAATTCCTTGCCTTTTTGTTTGGCCACCGACGCCATCATTGTGCCGTATGATAAGGACACGCGTTTAATAATACCTTCCGCTGTTTTTTCACCGCCGATTAGGAACTCGGCATCGTTGCGTACTTTAATGGTCGTCTTGTCATCGAGGTACATGGCAACGGCAAAACCATCCTTACCGGTACGAATCACGTCTTCATTCACCAGGCCGGCTCCCCGTTTCAGCGGTTTCACAAGTTTTGTCCCGGCCGGAATCAATTTCACGTCCCCTTTGGTCTTCATTACAATTGCCACTTTGCTACCGGCCGTCAAGACCGTAGCCAACAAAATCGATAATATAATCAGCCGTTTCATTCTTCCACCTCCACCGAAATGATTGTAATCGGGTGATAGGTAGTATTTCCCAACGAATCGGTTTCGGCGACTCCCTGTGAAAGGAGCGCCTGAATTACGGAAAGATCGACGCTGTTGCCGTCCAGAGTAACATTTCCATTTGTGGTATAAGCGGCATATGGATTTCCAACTCCGAATATGGCGTTAAACTGTTCTTCACCAATCAATGATTGAAGCGTTATCATGACCGGATCGGTGAGGACCGCGGCGCTGCCCCCTGCGCCTCCTCCGGTGGTAAAATCTTTCACCTTAAAGGCAAATATTTCACTGAGTATTCCGTCCATGCCGGCGGTGGTGTCCAATACTTTTAAGACCTGCCATACATAGACTTTTCCCTGTTCCAATTCGCCGGCATCGGTAGCAGGATATTGAAACGAAGTAACACCTCTACCAACCGGATACCAACCCTGGCTTTGATCAAGCGGTAACCTTGTCAAAGACTCTATTGCTTCTTCAACCGTGGCGTGCTGCCCCGGAATAAACTCCGCCACCCGAATGTAAAACATACACCCCTCGGGGATATTACAGGGATCCGATTCCCATTGCATTACCGGATAACTGGTATAGATTTCATTAATTGAAGTGTCGGCCAAAGAGGCGCTCCCGGGAGTCATTAACTGTAAGTAGGTGGGCGTGGA
Organism: FCB group bacterium; assembly: GCA_013152315.1. Classification (GTDB taxonomy): domain Bacteria; phylum Fidelibacterota; class Marinisomatia; order Marinisomatales; family JAADGP01; genus JAADGP01. The sequence goes on along the minus strand of JAADGP010000006.1, from coordinate 2,024 downwards.
AACATTGATTACTTCTTCGCGCTGGATAAGAATATCACCCGGGTCATAACCATTTTTTATCGTGACAATAAACCGGTAAATGCCGTCCGGTAAACGTCCGGACTGCACCACTGTGTTAAACAGTTCCTCAGCGTCGCTGAGTTCGATCCGTTCCTCGATTCTGACGCGGAACGGTACCCGGTTGCCTTCCACGTCGAAAAGTTCCCTGGTATCAATGGTAAGGTCCTGGTTATTCAGCACAATCGGAGCCTTCAGCCAAAACGGATCGGTCACCACGCGAATAAGCGGTTCGTCTTCCATGTCCAACACTTCCGAATTAATCTGTATCTCAAATTCTATAATAACTAAGGAACTGTCTTCTTCGGTTGATAAAGTGGCGTTAAAAATAGGAACATTCGAGCTCCCGGTGCTCAAATCGATCGAACTCACGTAATAAGTCACATACGGTGTAAAATCAATAACCAGCTGAACGGGGCCGGATCCCTGACCAAAAGCTACCGCGGCGGCGATCAAAAGCCATAATGGTCCTTTTCTCATGATATCTCCTAGGATTACGATTATATTATTAATGGCTACACCCTCAAAGCTTATGCAGTAAGGTAACACAAGCAATTTTATAATAAAAGATTAAATCTGATCATGGTGACTTACCGCACAAGAACATGGTAAGCCATACGGGTAATGTTTTATATCCCCTTTGAGATTCCGGGTACATTTTCCCGAAAAGACATTGGTGCAAAATCCACGGAAAAGTTAATACGATAATTCCATATGACACATTGCCTTTATTTTAACAACAGCCTGGGAGAACGATATAAGTTTTACATTATGGCTTTGTGATAACGATGAAAATCTGAATGATATTGAAAAATGTATAAGTCATGGATATGAGGATAGTAAGAAGTCTGCTTTTCCCGCGGGATCACAATGACAACATCAGACCTTTTGTGATCTCGTCTTATATGTGCGGTGTGAACCTTCGGATGAATTACAAACCCTGGGATTTCCCCAATTTGTGTGACGCGGCAAGTCCCGTAGGGACGATATATTTTTAGCAACCACGAAACAATACACACCAGTCCCGTAGGGACGAAACAGCAACGGCACAATGAAAATCCATTTACCCCAAAATATTTCCAAATTCGTGTTTACCGTTCGAGGTTGGATATTCCTAAATATTGAAAGATTATGTTACATCAAAGGACACAGAAGGATTTACAAATTTGTCTCACTTCAGGTTTTGAGTGAATCAAGAAAATAAATGTAAATGGTTAATAAACAATGTCTCGGATTACGATCAAAGCCTCTTCGTTCTTTTCTTAACGTAAGAAAAGAACCAAAAGAAGCAGTAGCGAATTTTTCCAAGGTGACAAAGAAGTACAGGCTATAAACACTGGGATTTCCGAATCTGTACGTCCCGTAGGGACGACATATTTATAGCCATCACGAAACAATACACACCAGTCCCGTAGGGACGAAACAGCAACGGCACGCGGCAATCACATTTGCCCCAAAATATTCCCAATTCGTGCTTGCTGACCAGGATCTCCACATTGGCATCGCAGTATCCAGTCTTGGGGAAATACAATGTGGAAATCCCCTCTTTAGAGGGGTGGCTCCCGCATCAGGCGGGAGACGGGGCCTGTCAGGCGTAGCGCAGCATAGCCTGATGTGTGCCAAGCAAATGCGTTTTCACGGAAGTCTGGCTTTGTACGGTATTAAGCTGTTAATCACACACGATCATGCAGTCCGCCAAAGCGGGCCGATCATGCATTTGGGAAGTAATAAGAACACGACACGGATCCAATTCGGGAAAGGATGTGTACCGAACCAATGCGATTTTACCAGAGTTTTGTTTTTAAACGCGAATTTTGGAACGCCCCCGGAAAACTTCGGATTCTCCGGCTTTTGAATATTTCCGGGATTGACTAATCCCGCCCTTCAGGGCTGATTTTTTTGAATTTTGTGTCGGTATATTACAGCGGGTTAAAATATTTTCGTCTTTTGCCCGCAAGGACTTCTAC